>NZ_JBIAUQ010000022.1:20692-163195 GCF_042893155.1 Streptomyces sp. NPDC001668 | reverse complement strand
AGGCCCGCCTGCCCAAACTCGCCAAGATGTTCCAGCTGATCGAGGAATGGACCTCCACCCTGCCCAAATGGCAGGTCCTGGCACAGCTGAACGCGTACAGCATTCCGTGCGGGCCGGTCCTGTCCCCCAAAGAGATCATCGAGGACGCCTCGCTCGCCGCCAACGACATGATCGTCAACGTCGGGCATCCCCAGCGCGGGACGTTCACCACGGTCGGCAACCCCCTCAAACTCTCCGACTCCCCCACCACCATCACCACCCCACCCCTCCTGGGCCAGCACAACGAAGACATCTACATCGGCGAACTCGGGCTGTCCCGAGCCGAGTTGCCGCTGCTCAAGGAGCAAGGCGTCATCTGACCGACTCGACTCGACCGGAGTGAGGGAGCCCCGCATGTCGACTTCAGCAGCTCGAACCGCGACCGTCACCGAACGGCTCGTGGAAGCCAACCGTGCCTACGCCGCCGCCTTCACCGACCCCGGGATGGACGCCCGCCCCGTCCTGCACGTCGCCGTCGTGGCATGCATGGACGCCCGCCTCGACCTGCACGCCGCGCTCGGTCTGGAGCTCGGCGACTGCCACACCATCCGCAACGCCGGGGGTGTCGTCACCGACGACACGATCCGTTCCCTGACGATCAGCCAGCGGGCCCTCGGTACACGCAGCGTGGTGCTCATCCACCACACCGGCTGCGGTCTTCAGACCCTGACCGAGGAATTCCGGCACGAGCTGGAGCTGGAGGTGGGCCAGCGTCCCGCGTGGGCCGTGGAAGCCTTCCGCGACGTCGACCAGGACGTACGGCAGTCCATGCAGCGAGTGCGCACGTCGCCGTTCCTGCCGCACACCGACGACGTGCGCGGCTTCGTCTTCGACGTCACGACAGGGCTGCTGCGGGAGATCGTTCCGAACCCCTGAGTCGTGGCCACCTTCCCATGCAGAATACTGTATGCAATCATCGTCAAGCAGTGGAACATCAGCCACGCCCGAGGGGGTCGCCCCGTGTCGTACCGCACCACTCTTTCCGAAGTCCTGGCCGGCGTCGTCGCACCGGTCGCCGAAGCGACCGCCGTGCGGGGCCGGTTCCCTCGCGGCGCCGTGACGGCCCTGGGCCGTGCGGGGCTGCTGGGGCTCACGGTCTCCACCGAGTTCGGCGGCGGGGGACGGGGGTTGCCGGCAGCCGTCGACGTGGTCGCGCGGACCGCGCGCGTCTGCCCGGCGACGGCGGCCGTGCTCCAGTCCCACTACACCGCCGTCGCTGTCATCGAGGCACACGGCGGCCCCTGGCTACGCGCCGAGATCGCCGCCGGACGCCATCTCACCAGCCTCGCCCTCGCAGAGTCGGAGGAGAAAGAGGGAGACGAAGACGGAGAGGAGCTCCTCGTGCCGCGCTCCGTGGCCGCCCGTTCCGGTGAGGTGGTAGCCCTGCGGGGCCGTAAACAACGGGTTGTCGCTGCGGGAGAGGCCGACCTCTACGTCTGGTCCTCCCGCCCCCTCGCCGCCCCCGACGGGCTGACGCTCTGGGCGGTTCCGGCACACGCCCCGGACCTGTTCGTCCCCGCGCGCCCCGGCACCGCCGGACCCTGCGGCAGCTCGACGTCCACGGTGTTCGCCGACCCGGTGCTGGTCCCCGCGGAGGCGATGCTCGGCACGGACGGGAGCGGACTCGACATCGTGCTGCGCACGGTGCTGCCGTGGCTGCTCGAACTGCGGGCCGCAGCCGAGCCCCGCCGCCCACCGGTCCTGGACCCGGTCCTCGACCCAGTCCCCGACGTAGGGAGCGCCCGCCGCCCGGCCGGCTCCCTCGCCGCGTCCTGAACCGTGCCCGGGGAGACGTCAGTCCTGGCTCACCCTGGCCGCGATCTGCCTGCGGTAGAAGTCGGTCGTACGCTCGGTGTGCTTGCGCATGACCTCACCCGCCAGGTCCGCGTCGCCCTTGGCGATGGCCCGGATGAGCTGGGTGTGTTCGTTCCAGGCCTCCTTGCCGCGGGGTTTGGCGATGGGCGTGTAGTACCAGCGGACCTTCTGCCCGACCTGGGCGATCAGTTCGGCCAGTACGGCGTTGTCGGCGACGACGGTGATGAAGTCGTGCAGCGCGGTGTTCGCGGAGACCAGCCGCTCGACGTCACCGTCGGCGAGGGCGGCGATACCTTCCAGCTGGAGTTCGTCGAGACGCGTGATGTCCGCGGGCTTCGCGTTCTTGGCGGCGAGCTGGGCCGAATAGGTCTCCAGGACCGCCCGGACACCGAGGAGTTGGGCGGCTTCCTCCTCGGTGGGGGAGTGGACGAAGGCTCCCTGTGCGGGCCGCAGGTCCACCCAGCCGGCGGTCTGGAGCCGCTGGAGGGCCTCGCGCACCGGCTGACGGCTGACGCCGAGGTGTTCGGCGAGCTCGGCCTCGACCAGGTGCTGGCCGGGCTTGAGGCTGCCGTTGATGATCAGCTCGGTGAGGGCGTCGTACACGGCCTGACGCAGCGGTGCCGGGCGGGTGACGCGCCGGGACGCAGCGGCCGTGAGTGCCTCGCGCATGGTTGTCCCGTTCTGCCGCCAGGTGAAGCGGGGCGGCGGTTTTGCCAGGAGGGGCCTGCCGGAGGTTGCCGACGGCCGCGTCAGCATACAGGTTTTGGTATGCAACATGGCGTGGCTCACCGTCGGCTCGGGCCTGTTCCGTGTGCATGGCGCCGCACCCTCCGGTTCCACCACCCTCCGGTTCCACCACCCTGCGGTGGGGTTGTGTATACAGAAGTCTGTATGGAGTATGGTGCGAGTCTCCTGCATCCCTCGCCGGGGACCCGCGTGACGGAAGGCGAAGCGATCATGACGACCAGCGGGAGTGACGTGACGGTCGAGAGCGTGGTCCGGAGGGTGGTGGCCCGGCACCGGGGTGAGCGCGGTGCGCTGCTGCCCGTACTGCACGCCGTCCAGGCCGAGTTGGGCCATGTGCCGCAGGAGGCCGTGCCGGTGCTCGCCGAGGAGCTCAACCTCTCCCGGGCGGACGTCCACGGAGTGGTGACCTTCTATCACGACTTCCGCCGCGAGCCCGCCGGTCGCACCCTCGTGCGCATCTGCCGCGCCGAGGCCTGCCAGGCCCTGGGCGCCGACCAACTGATCGGCTTCGCGCGCGAGTCCGGACTCGCCCTGGGGGAGACCGCGGCGGACGGCTCGGTCACCGTCGAGCAGGTCTTCTGCCTCGGCAACTGCGCACTCGGACCCTCCGTCGAGGCGAACGGACGGCTCTATGGACGGGTCGGCCCGGCCCGGCTGGGCTCGATCCTCAACGGGACGGTTTCCTCATGAACACCTCCTCGCACCCCACAGCCACCGTCTACGTCCCCCGCGACTCCGCCGCCAGGTCCGTCGGCGCCGACGAGGTTGCGCAGGCCCTCCAACGTGCCGCCCACAGCGCGGACTTCGCCCTGGACGTCGTACGCAATGGGTCGCGCGGCCTGCTCTGGCTGGAGCCCCTGGTCGAGGTGGTGACCGCCCGAGGACGCGTCGGATACGGCCCGGTCGCCCCCGAGGACGTCGACGGACTCCTCGCCGCCGGCATGCTCGACGGCGCCGACCATCCGCTCCGGCTCGGCATCGTCGACGAGCTGCCCTGGCTGGCGAGCCAGAACCGTGTCACCTTCGCCCGGGTCGGCGTGACCGACCCCCTGTCCGCCGAGGACTACGAGGCGCACGGCGGCCTCGCGGGACTGCGCGCGGCCCTCGAACTCGCCCCCGCGGACGTGGTCGCCGAGGTCACCGCGTCCGGACTGCGCGGCCGCGGCGGCGCCGGATTCCCGGCCGGCATCAAGTGGAAGACCGTGCTGGAGTGCGCCGACGAGCTGAAGTTCGTCTGCTGCAACGCGGACGAGGGTGACAGCGGGACCTTCGCCGACCGCATGGTCATGGAGGGCGACCCGTTCATGCTCATCGAGGGCATGACCATCGCCGCCCACGCGGTGGGAGCGAGCGAGGGCTACGTATACATCCGATCGGAGTATCCGGACGCGGTGGCCACGATGCGCAGGGCGATCGGGATCGCGCGCGAGCACGGCTGGCTCGGCAGGAACATCCTCGGCTCCGCCCTCGACTTCGACCTGCATGTCCGCGTCGGCGCAGGCGCGTACATCTGCGGCGAGGAGACCTCCATGCTGGAGAGCCTGGAGGGCAAGCGCGGCATGGTCCGCGCGAAACCGCCGATCCCGGCGATCGAGGGCCTGTTCGGCAGACCGACCGTGGTGAACAACGTCCTCACCCTCGCCACCGTCCCCGTGGTCATGGCCGAGGGTGCGAAGGCGTACCAGGAACTCGGCGTCGAACGCTCCCGAGGCACCCAGGTGTTCCAGCTCGGCGGCAACATCGCCCGCGGCGGCATCGTGGAGACCGCCTTCGGCATCACCCTGCGCGAGCTCGTCGAGGAGTACGGCGGCGGGACTCGCTCCGGACGCCCGGTGCGTACCGTGCAGGTCGGCGGCCCGCTGGGGGCGTACCTCCCGGAGTCGATGTTCGACCTGCCCATGGACTACGAGGCGTTCGCGGCCGCCGGTGCGATGGTCGGCCACGGCGGAGTGGTCGTCTTCGACGACAGCGTCGACATGGCGGCCCAGGCCCGCTTCGCGATGGAGTTCTGCGCCGAGGAGTCCTGCGGCAAGTGCACACCGTGCCGGGTCGGCGCGGTGCGCGGCGTCGAGGTGATCGACAAGATCGTCGCCGGCACCCACCGGGACGAGAACCTCGCCCTGCTCGAAGACCTCTGCGACCTGATGACCGAGGGTTCGCTGTGCGCGATGGGCGGGCTGACCCCGTTGCCCGTCCGCAGCGCCCTCACCCACTTCCCCGACGACTTCCTCGGCGGCCGTCGGCTGCTGGAGATCCGCCCCGTACAACCGACGGAGGGCACGGCATGAGCCTGCTCAAGGAACCCGATTTCGGAACCCCTGAACGCCCGGGGCCGGCAACGGTCTCCGTGGAGGTGGACGGCCTGCCGGTGACCGTCCCCGAGGGCACCTCGGTGATGCGCGCGGCGGCCCAAGCGGGCGTGGACATACCCAAGTTGTGCGCCACCGACAGCCTGGAGGCGTTCGGCTCCTGCCGGTTGTGCGTGGTCGAGATCGACGGGCGACGCGGCACCCCGGCCTCCTGCACCACCCCGTGCGCCGACGGCATGAAGGTGAGCACCCAGACACCCAAGGTGGCCAAGCTCCGCCAGGGCGTCATGGAGCTCTACATCTCCGACCATCCCCTGGACTGCCTCACCTGCCCGGCCAACGGGGACTGCGAACTCCAGGACATGGCAGGGGTGGTGGGCCTCAGGCAGGTCCGCTACGGCTACGAGGGCGCCAACCATCTCGACGCCGAGAAGGACACCTCCAACCCGTACTTCGACTTCGACCCGTCCAAGTGCATCGCCTGCTCCCGCTGCGTCCGCGCCTGCGGAGAGGTCCAGGGCACCTTCGCCCTCACCATCGAGGGGCGGGGCTTCGACTCCAAGGTCTCGGCGGGTGCGGGGGAGTCCTTCATGGACTCCGAGTGCGTCTCCTGCGGCGCCTGCGTCCAGGCCTGCCCGACCTCCACGCTCCAGGAGCGCTCGGTCGTCGAACTCGGCATGCCCACCAGGTCGGTGGTGACCACCTGCGCGTACTGCGGTGTCGGCTGCTCCTTCAAGGCCGAACTGCGCGGCGACGAACTCGTGCGCATGGTGCCGTACAAGGACGGCGGCGCCAACGAGGGCCACTCCTGCGTGAAGGGCCGCTTCGCCTTCGGCTACGCCACCCACCCCGACCGCGTGCTCAAGCCCATGGTCCGCGACCGGATCACCGACCCCTGGCGCGAGGTCGGGTGGGACGAGGCGATCGGCACGGTCGCCCGCCGGATGCGCGAACTCCAGGACCGCTACGGAACAGGCTCCGTCGGCGCCATCACCTCCTCACGCTGCACCAACGAAGAGGTCTACGCCGTACAGAAGATGGTCCGCGCGGCCTTCGGCAACAACAACGTCGACACCTGTGCCCGGGTCTGCCACTCCCCGACGGGATACGGCCTCAAGCAGACCTTCGGCGAGTCGGCCGGCACCCAGGACTTCCGCTCGGTCGCCGAGGCCGACGTCATCATGGTGATCGGCGCCAACCCCACCGACGGGCACCCCGTGTTCGCGTCCCGCATGAAGCGACGGCTGCGCGAGGGCGCCGAGTTGATCGTCGTCGACCCGCGCCGCATCGACCTCGTACGCTCCCCGCACATCGAGGCCCGGCACCACCTCCAGCTGAGGCCCAGCACCAACGTCGCCGTCGTCAACGCCATGGCCCATGTCGTCGTCACCGAGGGCCTCACAGACAGGGATTTCGTGGCCGCCCGCTGCGAAGGCTTCGACGAGTGGGCCGAGTTCATCGCCCGACCGGAGAACAGCCCGGAGGCCGTCGAGGAGATCACCGGTGTGCCGGCCGCCGAACTCCGCGCCGCCGCAAGGCTGTACGCCGAGGCCCCCAACGGAGCCATCTACTACGGCCTCGGCGTCACCGAGCACAGCCAGGGCTCGACCATGGTCATGGGAATGGCCAACCTCGCGATGGCGTGCGGCAACATCGGCCGCGACGGCGTCGGCGTGAACCCGCTGCGCGGCCAGAACAACGTGCAGGGCTCCTGCGACATGGGTTCCTTCCCCCACGAACTCCCCGGCTACCGGCACGTCTCCGACGACGCGGTCCGTACCGTCTTCGAGAACCTCTGGGGCGGAACCCTCCTCGCCGAACCGGGACTTCGCATCCCCAACATGTTCGACGCGGCCATCGACGGCACCTTCCGCGGCCTGTTCGTCCACGGCGAGGACATCGCCCAGTCCGATCCCAACCTGGGGCACGTCACCGCCGCTCTCGAAGCCATGGAACTCGTCGTCGTCCAGGACCTGTTCCTCAACGAGACGGCCAAGTTCGCCCACGTCTTCCTGCCCGGCGCGTCCTTCCTGGAGAAGGACGGCACCTTCACCAACGCCGAGCGCCGCATCAACCGGGTGCGCGCGGTGATGAAACCGAAGACCGGCAAGCACGAGTGGCAGATCGTCAGCGAGATCGCCACCGCCATGGGCTACGCGATGTCCTACGACCACCCCGGCCAGATCATGGACGAGATCGCCTCGGTCACCCCGACGTTCGCCGGGGTCTCCTTCGACCTCATCGACAAGCTCGGCAGCGTCCAGTGGCCGTGCAACGAGGAGGCGCCCGAGGGCACGCCCGTCATGCACGTGGACGAATTCGTGCGCGGCAAGGGCAGGTTCGTCGTCACCTCCTACGTGCCGACCAGCGAACGCAGCACCCGGCGCTTCCCCCTGGTCCTCACCACGGGCCGCATCCTCAGCCAGTACAACGTCGGCGCCCAGACCCGCCGTACCGGCAACGTCGCCTGGCACCCCGAGGACGTACTGGAACTGCACCCGCACGACGCCGAGGACCGCGGCATCAACGACGGTGACATGGTCACCCTGGCCAGCCGTGTCGGGCAGACCACCCTGCGGGCGGAGATCTCCGACCGCATGCCGGCCGGGGTCGTGTACACGACGTTCCACCACCCCGTGACCGGCGCCAACGTGGTGACCACCGAGAACTCCGACTGGGCGACCAACTGCCCCGAGTACAAGGTGACCGCCGTACAGGTGGCACTCGCCCGCCCGGACCGGTCGCGCGAGGCCGAGACCACCGGGAACGACCTCGTGACGGCGGTGGACTGAGATGACAGCGACCGTGCCGTCGGAGTGCAGGATGGCCAACGACATCGCCAGGAACCTCGGACATCTGCCGGGGGAGGAGGCCGCCGAGGCGATCGCGGGCCACATCGGCAGGTTCTGGGACCCGCGTATGCGCACCCGGCTCCACGAGTTCGTCGACACCGGACTGGAGGGGATCGACCCCCTGGTGGTGGCCGCGGTGAAGCTCCTGCGCTGACCTGTTCGGTGCCCTCCCTGTACATCACTCCACACTGCATACAGTATGGAGTCAGTGGTCCGGTGGACTGACCCGATGGTCAGGGAGGAGCCGTTCATGCTGTTCCGGCAGCTCGAATACTTCGTGGCGGTGGCGAGGGAACGGCACTTCGCCCGGGCGGCGGAAGCCTGCTACGTCTCCCAGCCCGCCCTCTCCGCGGCCATCGCCAAGCTGGAGCGGGAACTGAACGTCACCCTGATCAACCGCGGCCACAACTACCAGGGCCTCACCCCCGAGGGCGAGCGGCTCGTGGTGTGGGCCAAGCGGATCCTCGCCGAACAGGACGCCTTCAAGGCCGAGGTGGCCGCCGTGCAGTCCGGCATCACCGGCACCCTCCGCCTGGGCACCGACCCCACCGCGTCCACGACCCTCGCCCTCCCCGTGGCCGCCTTCTGCGCGGCACACCCGCTGGCCAAGGTCCAGGTCCGCTCCCGGCTGTCGACGAAGGAGCTCCACCGTCAACTGCGGGACTACGAACTCGACGTGGCGATCGCCCACTTCGACCCGGACGACCAGGAGGGCCTCCAGGTCGTCCCCCTCTACCAGGAGAGATACATGCTCCTGGTCTCCGACGACCAGCTGGTGGCCCAGTCCACCACCGTGACCTGGGCGGACGCGGCCCAGCTGCCGCTCGCGCTGCTGACCCCCGACATGCGGATCCGCCAGATCGTCGACACCGTGTTCGCGGAGAAGGGGTACGTGGTGACCCCCCAGGTCGAGACGGACTCGATCGCCTCCCTCTACGCGCACGTGGGCGGCGGCGGCTGGGCGAGCATCGTGCCGCACACCTGGCTGCGCGCCATGCCGGTGGTCGGCCGCACCCGGGCACTGCCGCTGGTCGACCCCGAGGCCGGTGCCCAGGTCTCGGTGGCCATCCACGCGGCGACCCCCGGCTCGGTCGCCGCCCGGGCGTTCGTCAACGCGGCGACGGGCCTGTCCCTGGACGACTTCTTCGCCCGGCCGCTCCCGGCGGGGCACGGCATGCGCTGAGCCTTTCGGCGGCTGAGGTGCGGGCGCCGTCAGGCAGACATCTGCTGACCCCCGTCAGGGCGCGTACCGGGACTGCACCGCTTTCCGGTCCAGTCCCCCCTTCGCGGTGTACGGCAGCCCGGCGACCAGCTCGAGCCGGTCCGGCACCTCGAACGCGGCCAGCCGGTCCCGGCAGTACCGCAGGATCTCCTCGCGCCCTACGGTGTCCCCCTCGCGCACCACCACGGCGGCCCCGACCCGCTGCCCGTACACCGCGTCGGGCACCGCGAACACGGCCGCCTCCGCGACGCCCGGGCAGCCGGCGAGGATGTCCTCGACATGCTCGGGTGAGATCTTCTCCCCGCCCCGGTTGATGAGGTTCTTGATCCTCCCGGTCAGCGACAGATAGCCGTCCTCGTCCAGCGTGCCCAGGTCACCGGTGCGCAGCCACCCGTCGACGAAGGTCCGTGCCGACGCGTCCTCGTCGGCCAGATAGCCCCGGGCGACCGTGGGCCCCTGCACCCACACCTCGCCCTCGACACCCGCCGGACAGGAACGCCCGCCGCGGTCCACGACCCGCACGCCGACCCCGGTCGGCCGGCCCACCGAGCCCTGCCTGAGCGCTCCCCGCTGCGGCAGCGGTTCGCTGGTCGCCTGGTGCGAGGACTCCGTCATCCCGTACGCGGACAGCAGCGGCGCGCCGTACGTGCGCTCCAGCGCCCGCTGCGTCGCCGTGTTGAGCGGCGCGCTGCAACTGCGGACGAACCTCAACGGCGGTGCCTGCACCCCCGGATACTCCTGCTCCGGCCGCTCGGACCGCTCCAGGAGGATCTCGTGGATGGCCGGCACCGCCGTGAACCAGGTCGCGCCCACGGCCCGCATGTCGTCCCAGAAGGTGCCCGCCGAGAACCGCCCCCGCTCGGGCAGCAGCACACAACCCCCGCTCGCCAAAGTGGACAACAGGGCCGCGAACAGCCCGTGGCCGTGGAAGAACGGCATCACCGCGACCGTCGCGTCCTCGTGGCCCAACTCGTAGGTGGCGCAGATGTTCCCAAGGGAGGCGGCCACGTTGGCGTGGGTCAGCGGAACCATCTTCGCGCGGTCGGTGGTGCCGGCGGTGAACAGCACGAGAGCGTCCCGCTCCGACAACTCACCCGAGGCGCCCACGACATGAGGGCCCGCGCATGCTCCTGGTTCGAGGACGACCGCCGCCGTTCCCGCCCGGGACACCTCCACGCGCAAGAGCCACGCGGGCACCGGGAACGCCGCGACACCGGGCACCGGCGTACTGAGGAGAACCCCCCGCGCCCCCAACGCCGCCAGTCGCGCGCGAAGTTGGGTCTCCGGCAGTGCCGGATCCAGCGGCGCGGCAACCAGCCCGGCCCGCGCCGCGCCGAGCAGCGCGACGACGAACTCGGCCGTGTTGGCGCAGACCAGGCCGACGGCGTCCCCGCGTCGCAACCCCGTGTCACCGAGCCGTACGGCCACGTCGTCGACCAGGGTCGCGAGCGCCCGGTACGACAGCTGCACGCGCGCGCCGGTCACCACCAGGGCGCGGGCGTAGGGGCGTTCACGTACCTGCCGGTCGAGGAGATCGGCGAGTCCCGTGACCTCCGGAGGCCGGTACCGGAACGCGTCACGCACGGACGCCGCGGCCGGAACGGCCATGACCCCACCCCCTCGCACAAGTCCGATGAAACATCCTCTGCGAGCGTGCGGCGGCACCCGGTGGACGTCCAATACCCGCTGGCGAACGGCCGATAGCAGCTGTCTATCAAGGGAGTTGCCGGGCCCCTGACCAGCCGTCGATAGACGCCGTTTATCGGCTGGTCGCCGATGGGTCTTGGACGCGGACGAGCGCGCTGCGGATGGTGAGAGAAGTAGCCGCTCCGGCAGGACCTGCCCAAGGAGGACCTCGGACCATGACCGCTCCCTCGACACTGGAGACCGCGGCAGCAGCCGACGTTCCGACCGAGCTCACCGACGGGTACCACCTGGTCGTCGACGCGCTCAGGATGAACGACGTCGACACCATCTACGGCGTGGTCGGCATCCCCATCACGGACCTGGCCCGGCTCGCCCAGGCGCAGGGCATCCGCTACATCGGCTTCCGCCACGAGAGCAACGCCGGACACGCGGCCGCCATCGCCGGCTATCTCAACAAGAAGCCCGGCGTGGCCCTCACGGTCTCGGCCCCCGGCTTCCTCAACGGCCTGGTCGCCCTCGCGAACGCCACCACCAACTGCTTCCCCATGGTCCAGATCTCCGGCTCCAGCGAGCGCCACCTCGTCGACCTCAAACAGGGCGACTACGAGGAGATGGACCAACTCGCCGCCGCCCAGCCCTTCGTGAAGGCCGCCTACCGGGTCAGCCGCGTGGAGGACATCGGCCGCGGCATCGCCCGCGCCCTGCGCACCGCGATCTCCGGGCGACCCGGCGGCGTCTACCTCGACATCCCCGCAGCGGTGCTCGGCGCGATCATCCCCAAGGCCGAGGGTGACCGGACACTGAGCCGCCTCGTCGACCCCGCCCCGCGCCAACTGCCCGCGCCGGAGGCGGTGGACCGCGCGATCGAGCTGCTCGCCTCCGCCGAACGCCCGCTGGTGGTGCTGGGCAAGGGTGCGGCGTACGCCCAAGCGGACGCCAAGGTACGGCAGTTCATCGAGTCGACCGGCATCCCCTACGTACCGATGTCGATGGCGAAGGGCCTGCTGCCCGACGACCACCCGCAGTCGGCGGCCACCGCCCGCTCGCTCGCGCTGAAGAAGGCCGACGTGGTGATGCTGATCGGCGCCCGCCTCAACTGGCTGCTGGGCCACGGCCAGACCGGGTGGAACCCCGACGCCAAGTTCGTCCAGATCGACATCGACCCCAAGGAGATGGACAGCAACCAGCCCATCTCCGCACCCCTCGTCGGTGACATCGAGTCGGTGCTCGACGCGCTCGCCGAACGCACCAAGCCCGGCCAGATCACGGCCCCTTCGGCCTGGCGCGAGGAACTCGGGGCCCGCTCGGCGCAGAACGTCGCCAAGATGGCCAAGCGTCTCGAGGCCGACCCGCACCCCATGCAGTTCATGGGCGCCCTGAAGGCCGTACGCGATGTCGTACGTCAGCACCCGGAGACGTACATCGTCAACGAGGGCGCCAACGCCCTGGACATCGCGCGCAACGTCATCGACATGCACGTACCGCGCCACCGCCTCGACAGCGGCACCTGGGGTGTCATGGGCATCGGCATGGGGTACGCGATCGCGGCCGCCGTCGAGAGCGGAGCGCCGGTGGTGGCCATCGAGGGCGACAGCGCCTTCGGCTTCAGCGGCATCGAGATCGAGACGATCTGCCGCTACAAGCTGCCCGTCGTCACCGTGATCATGAACAACGGCGGTGTCTACCGCGGCGACGACACCAACCCGTACGACGACGAGCCCGCGCCCACGACCCTCATGTCCGCCGCCCGCCACGACCTGCTCATCGAGGCGTTCGGCGGCAAGGGCTACCGCGCCACCACCCCTGCCGAGGTCACCGCCGCCCTCACCGAGGCCCTCGCCTCCGGCGGCCCGGCGCTCATCGACTGCGTGATCGACCCCTCGGCCGGCACCGAGAGCGGCCACATCTCGCACCTGAACCCCAAGGGCATCACCGTCGGCAACATCACGCCGGCGAAGAAGTGAACGCCTAGACCTCCTGTACCTCCTAGGCCTCCTCGACCGCGCAACTTCATGAAAAGGAAGCAGACATGAGTGAAAAGCCGCTCGCCGGAATCAAGGTGATCGACTTCACCGGGGTCCAGGCCGGTCCCGCCTGCACGCAGATGCTCGCCTGGTTCGGCGCCGACGTCCTGAAGGTGGAGCGCCCCAACGGCGGCGATGTGACGCGCCGTCAGCTCAGGGACATCGAGGACCTGGACGCGCTCTACTTCACGATGCTCAACAGCAACAAGCGCTCCCTGGCCATCAACACCAAGACCGCCGAGGGCAAGGAGGTCCTGGAGAAGCTCATCAAGGACGCCGACGTCCTGGTGGAGAACTTCGCACCGGGCGCCCTGGACCGCATGGGCTTCACCTGGGAGCGCATCCAGGAGCTCAACCCGCGCCTGATCTTCGGCTCGGTGAAGGGTTTCAACGACCAGTCGTCCTGGAACGACCTCAAGGTCTACGAGAACGTCGCCCAGTGCGCGGGCGGCGCCGCCTCCACCACCGGCTTCTGGGACGGCCCGCCCACCATCTCCGGCGCCGCCATCGGCGACACCAACACCGGGATGCACCTGGCGATCGGCATCCTCACCGCGATCATCGACCGCGGGAAGACCGGCCGGGGCCAGAAGGTCTCCGTCTCCATGCAGGACGCCGTGCTCAACCTCTGCCGCGTCAAGCTGCGCGACCAGCAGCGCCTGGAGCGGGTCGGCTATCTGGAGGAGTACCCGCAGTACCCCAACGGCGAGTTCACCGACGTGGTCCCGCGCGGCGGCAACGCGGGCGGCGGCGGCCAGCCCGGCTGGGTGCTCAAGT
Source organism: Streptomyces sp. NPDC001668 (assembly GCF_042893155.1). Lineage (NCBI taxonomy): Bacteria > Bacillati > Actinomycetota > Actinomycetes > Kitasatosporales > Streptomycetaceae > Streptomyces > Streptomyces sp. NPDC001668. The sequence continues at coordinate 149,763 of NZ_JBIAUQ010000022.1, read as the reverse complement.
GCAAGGGCTGGGAGTCCGACCCGAACGCGTACATCTACTTCACCGTCCAGGAACAGAACTGGAAGCGCACCGCCGAGGTGATCGGCCACCCCGAGTGGGCCGAGGACCCGGAGTACGCGACCGCGCGCGCCCGGCAGTCGCACATCTTCGAGATCTTCGAGGAGATCGAGAAGTGGCTCGCGGACAAGACCAAGTACGAGGCGGTGAACATCCTGCGGGAGTGGGAGGTGCCCTGCGCCCCCGTGATGAGCATGAAGGAGATCGCCTACGACGAGGACCTGCGCAGGAGCGGCACAGTTGTCGAGGTCGAACAGAAGGGCCGCGGCACGTACCTCACCGTCGGCAGCCCGGTGAAGTTCTCCTCCTTCAAACCGGAGGTCGTCGGTGCTCCACTGCTCGGTGAGCACAGCTCCGAGGTGCTGGTCGAGCTGGGCTACGACGAGGAGACCATCGGCCGGCTGAAGGAGAGCGGGGTCATCGTCTGAGCGGAACGCCGAAGGGGCCGTGACCTAGTGGGTCACGGCCCCTTCGCCGGCGCCCGGGATTCAGGCCGGAGCCTCGGCCCGGCGCCGCATCAGCTCCCGCTCCCGCTCGCGCCGCGCGGTCACGTCCCGGATGACGGCCCCGCAGTAGGGGCTGCCGTCAGGGCCCGACAACATCACCACGCTGAACTCGATGGACAGCTTGCGTCCGTCCGCCGCCAGCGCGGGCACGTTCAGCAGATCCGCGTCCCCGTACTTGCTGGACCCCCGCTCCATGGCGGCGTCGAAGCCTTCCTGGTGCCGCCTGCGGTGCCGCTCGGGAATGATGACGTCCAGACTCCGACCCGCCATATCGGCCGCCGCGAACCCGAAAATGCGCTCCGCCCCCCGGTTCCAGTAGCGGATCAGCCCTTCCCTGTCGATGATCACCAGGCCGTCGGGCGTCTGGTCTGCCATGCCCAGTACCACCGCGGAATCCAGATCTTCCATGTCGCCTCCGAGCCGGGGCCGTTGGATGCAAACAGTATACAGAATACTGTCGCCACGACCCCTCTGCAGACGGATATGCAGGTGAAAGCCACTCCGAAAGCTTGGTATTGTTGTCCCTGTCGCCGCGGGGAACACCCCCGTCAAGGCGGCAGACACCTGGTCCGGGTGGCGGAATGGCAGACGCGCTAGCTTGAGGTGCTAGTGCCCTTTATCGGGCGTGGGGGTTCAAGTCCCCCCTCGGACACCAGTGAGACCCCACTTCATGTGGGGTCTTTCGCGTGAGCGGCATGAGGCCGCCCCAAATTCGGTTGACCCGGGCGGCGCGGAGAGCGCTCAATACCCGGCATGGCCGAAATCCAGGGCACGTACGACGATCTGTTCTCCGCGGTACCCAACAAGCTGGCGGCGCTGCTGGACGAGGGCGACGTCGGGGGATCCGTGGCCGTCTTCGTGGACGGGGAACCGGTGGTGGACGTCTGGGGCGGCTTCGCCGACGCCGGCCGGGCGGCCCCGTGGGAGCGGGACACCATCACCAACGTCTTCTCGACCACCAAGACGATGACCGCGCTGTGCGCGCTGATCCTCGCCGATCGCGGCGAGCTCGACCTGGACGCTCCGGTCGCCCGGTACTGGCCGGAGTTCGCCGCGGCCGGCAAGGAGAAGGTGCTGGTCCGGCACCTGCTCTCGCACACTGCGGGACTGCCCCACTGGGAGGGCCCGGTCGAGGAGCTCTACGACTGGCCGGCCGCCACCGCGCGGCTCGCCGCCCAGCCGCTGGTCTGGGAGCCCGGCACCGCGGCCGGCTACCACTCGCTGACCCAGGGATTCCTCGTCGGTGAGGTCCTGCGCCGGATCACCGGCCGCACTGTCGGCGAGTTCCTGGCCCAGGAGGTGACCGGGCCCCTCGGCGCCGACTTCCACATCGGGCTCGCCGCCGAGCACGATCACCGCGTCGCCCTGACGGTCCCGCCGCCCGGCCGGGACGAGGACTACACCGCGGGCGCCGCCACCCCCGGTCCCGACGCGAAACCCTCCTCCGGGACCGCCCTCCGCGTCCGGGACGGCAACAGTGTGGCGTGGCGGCGCGCCCAGATCCCCGCCGCCGGCGGCTTCGGCAACGCCCGTTCCGTCGCGCTCGTCCAGTCCGCGCTCGCCTGCGAGGGCACGGTCCGGGGTGTACGGCTGCTGTCCGCCGCCGGCGCCGAGCGGGCGCGGGACGAGCAGTTCAGCGGCGAGGACCGCGTGATCGGCATGACCCAGCGGTACGGCCTGGGCTACGGCCTCTTCGGCTCCACCTTCGGCTGGGGCGGCTGGGGCGGATCCCTCGTCATGATCGACCCCGACGCCCGCATGGTGGTGGCGTACGCGACCGACCAGATGCGCGAACCCGCCGAGGACACCCGGGGGTTGGACCTCGTCATGTCCGCCTACGACGGACTGCAGGGCCTGCGCCGCTGACCGCCAAAAACCCGGTGCGCCGACCCGGCCGGCTCCCTACACTCGCCATGACCAGGGACAACGAGTGAGGAACGAGTGAGGGGAGTACGGCCATGTGCGTGCGCGCAGCTGTCGCCGTTCCCCGGACGTCGTACGACGTGATCCTCGTGTCCTCCACCCTCCGGTGCCCGCTGCGCGGCCGGCACCGGATGCCCGTGACGTCTGTCTGACCGGTCGATCACCGCCGCAGCACGCACTTCTGACGTGCCGTCATGCCGTCGTACGGGCCATCGCGCCGCCCTGTCATCACCTCACCCGAAAGGCCTCGGGCCGTGCGCACCACCCACCACACCCCCAACCCGCTCGCAGTCGTCCGCAACCTCGGCATCCTCGCCCACGTCGACGCCGGCAAGACCACGGTCACCGAGCGGATCCTGTTCGCCACCGGAACCACGCACAAGCGCGGCGAGGTCCATGACGGCACCACGGTCACCGACTTCGACCCGCAGGAGCGGGACCGCGGGATCACCATCTTCGCGGCGGCCGTGAGCTGCGCCTGGGACGGACACCGACTCAACCTGATCGACACCCCGGGCCACGTCGACTTCGCCGACGAGGTGGAGCGCTCGCTCCGGGTGCTCGACGGAGCGGTCGCGGTGTTCGACGCGGTCGCGGGCGTGGAGCCGCAGAGCGAGTCCGTGTGGCGGCAGGCGGACCGGCACGGCGTGCCGAGGATCGCGTTCGTCAACAAGCTGGACCGCGCGGGCGCCGACCTGGACACGGCCGTCGAGTCGATCCGGAGGCGGCTGCATCCGGCGCCGCTGGTCGTGCAGTTGCCCATCGGCAGCGAGGACGGCTTCACCGGAGTCGTCGACCTGGTGCGGATGCGGGCGCTGACCTGGTCCGACTCCGGTGAAGCGGCGGAGGAGGGGCCTGTGGACGCCACACTGCGCGAGGAGGCGCTCAAGCGACGCCGGCTCCTCGAGGAGGCGGTCGCCGAACGCCACCCGGCCGCCCTGGAGGAGTTCTGCGACCGTGAGACCCTCTCGGCCGGCACCCTCACCGCCGCCCTGCGGGACCTCACCCGCAGCGGCGACGGCGTGGTCGTCCTGTGCGGCTCGGCCTACCGCAACCGCGGCATCGAACCGCTGCTGGACGCCGTGGTGGCGTATCTGCCGTCGCCGCTCGACGTGCCCGCCGTGCGCGGGCAGAACGGCGAGGAGAGGCCCTGCGACCCGTCGGCGCCCTTCGCGGCGCTGGCGTTCAAGGTGAACGCCGCCGCCACGGGACGCCTGACGTATGTCCGCGTGTACTCGGGAACGATCGAGAAGGGAGCCACCGTGTGGGACGCGGGCGCAGGCCGCACCGAGCGCGTCGGGAGGATCCTGCGCGTACAGGCCGACCGGCACGCCCCGTTGGACAGGGCGGTCGCCGGTGACATCGTCGCCGTCGTCGGGCTGAAGTCGGCCCGCGCGGGCTCGACGCTGTGCGCGCCGGACGCCCCGCTCGTGCTCGAACCGCCCGGTGTGGCCGAGCCGGTCGTGTCGGTGGCGGTCGAGCCCCAACGGGCCGTCGACTCCGGCCGGTTGGCCACCGCGCTCGCCCGGCTGGCCGAGGAGGACCCCTCGCTCGTCGTCCGCACGGACGCCGAGACCGGCCAGACCCTGCTGTCCGGCATGGGGGAACTGCATCTGGAGGTCGCGGTGGAGAAGGCTCGGCGCGAGCACGGCCTGGTGCTCAACGTCGGCCGCCCGAGGGTGAGTTGTCGCGAGACGGTCGGGCGCGGGGTGTCCGGGCTGGTCCACCGGCACGTCAAACAGGACGGCGGGGCGGGTCAGTTCGCCCATGTCGTGCTCGATGTCGAACCGGCCGAGGAGGGCTTCGAGTTCCGCTCGGCGGTCGTCGGCGGGCGCGTCCCGCAGGAGTACGTTCGCGCGGTCGAGGCCGGCTGCCGGGACGCCCTGGCCGAGGGTCCCCTCGGCGGGCACCCGGTGACCGGGCTGCGGGTCACGCTCACCGACGGGTCGACCCATGTGCAGGACTCCTCGGACACGGCCTTCCGTACGGCGGGCCGGTTCGGTCTCCGGGAGGCGCTGCGGGCCTGCGCGATGGTGCTCCTGGAACCGGTCGTCGAGGTCACGGTCACCGTGCCCGAGGACGCCGTCGGCGGGGTCCTCGGCGATCTCGCCGCCCGTCGCGGCCGGGTCTCGGGCTCGGCGACCCGCGGCGGTTCGACGGTCGTCACGGCGACCGTGCCGCTGGCCGAACTCTTCGGCTACGCGACGAGGTTGCGCAGCCGCACCCAGGGCCGCGGCACCTTCACGGCCCGGCCGACGGGGTATGCGCCGGCTCCGGTGGCGGCACCGGCGCGGTGAGGGACGGGACGGAGGTCTCCTGACCAGGAGACCTCTTGACCAAGGTGTCAGCAGTCCCTGAACTCCGGTGACTGGTTCAGCACCTGCGAGCGCACCGAAGTGAAGCGCGCGTACTTCTCACCGGCCACCGCCTCCGGGCGGAAGGCCGCCACCCGGTGGCAGTTCTGGAAGGCCAGGGCCACGCCGAAGTGGCGTTCCAGGCTGCCGCGGATGGCGTCGCTGGCGAGGGCGCGCAGGAGCTGGCCGCGCTCCTTCTCCGACGGGGGCGGGGTCTGGTTGTCGGTGAACTCGGCGGTGCCGCCCTTGAGTTCACCGGCCAGTGCGGCGATGAGGTCGTACGCGTAGGGGAGGGACGTGCGGACGGTGTCCACGAAGTCCTCCTCGCGGATGGTGCCCTGCTCGGCTTCGGCGAGGAGCTTCGGGGAGACGTCGAGAGACATGTGCTGCGGTTCCTGTCTGTTGGGGGGAGGGGTCAGATGCGGGAGGCCGGGCCCGGTACGAAGTCCGGGTCCACCTGGGCGGCCAGGTCGAGGCCGGTCGCCTCGTTCGCCCAGGAGCGGGCGTTGCGCAGGTGGAACTCGACCGCGTGGCGGTGGAGCTTCGCCCAGTCGCGGGGGTGGGAGTCGACGGTCTCGCGCAGGATCGTCAGGGCATGCCGGTTGTGGGCCTCCAGTTCCTCCAAGCCCCCGTCCGCGCGGCCCTGTTCGGCGGCCCGCACCCAGGGCGACTGGACCAGGTGGGTCAACAGGTCGTCGCCCACGTGCTCCTTGAGGAAGAGAAGGTCGTCCTCGCCGGTGACCTTGTTGCCGATCACGGCGATCCGGATCCCGAACTCCCGTGCGTGGTCCCGGTACTGGCGGTAGACCGAGACGCCCTTACGGGTGGGTTCGGCGACCAGGAAGGTCACGTCGAAGCGGGTGAACAGGCCCGAGGCGAACGCGTCCGCACCGGCCGTCATGTCGACGACGACGTACTCGCCGGGGCCGTCGACCAGGTGGTTGAGGTACAGCTCCACCCCGCCCAGCTTGGAGTGGTAGCAGGCCACGCCGAGGTCGTTCTCGTCGAACTCGCCCGTCACCATCAGCGGCACGCCACCCACCCGCCGGACGTGTCTGGCGTGCAGTTCGTCGTCGCCCAGGAGACGCAGCAGGCGTGAACCCCGGCCCGGTGGCGTGGTCTTGATCATCGCCTCGCGGGAAGCGATGCGGGGATTGCTTCCCCGCAGGAAGTCCTTGATGTCGGCCACGTGCGCGCCCAGGGGAGGGGCGCCCAGGTCGTCACCGTCGTGGCCCAGCGCCTGGGCGAGGTGCTGGTTGATGTCGCCGTCCACGGCCAGCACCGGCGCCCCGGAACTCGCCAGATGGCGGGAGAAGAGCGCCGACAGGGTGGTCTTGCCGCTGCCGCCCTTGCCGACGAACGCGATGCGCACTACCGCTCCGTCTTTTTGAAAATGGATGTCATGTTGGTAGTTTCTATGGCGCGTGTTCGATCACTGTCAAATCGCCCCCGCGATCACGAGGGAAGGCTTAATGCATATGATGTGCAAGTGCGTGACTACAGCATCAGGGCGGCGCGCCCGGACGACCTCGACGGTGCGCGAGCCGTGATGCTCGACACCGTCTACCGCGACTTCAGCACCGGGTACGTGCCCCGCTGGCACGGCGACATCATCGACCCGGCCGCCGCCTACCTCGTCCCGCCCCGCCACACCCTCCTCGTCGCTCTCGACCCGGAGGACCAGGCCGTCGTGGCCACCGGCGCCCTCGACTCCCGCGGCCCCGCGCACCCGCCGAACCCGCGCGAGCTGGCCGAGCGCTACCCCTCCGGCGAGACCGCGCAGCTGCGCCGGATCTACGTCCGCCCGGAGCACCGCAGGCGCGGCCTCGCCCGCCGCCTGGTCGACGAACTGCTCGCCTTCGCGGCCGCGGACGGCGACTACCGCTCCGTCTATCTGCACACCGACCCGGCGGTCCCGGGCGCCGAACCCTTCTGGCGGTCGATCGGCAAGGTCGTGCACGACGAGCGCGAGACCACGGGCGGCGCGAACAGCGTCGTCCACTTCGAGATACCGATGGGGCGATAGAACCACCATGAGACGCCGTCACCTGCTTGGCTCCCTGCTGCTCGCCCCCGTCCTCACCGCCTGCTTCGCCTCCTCCGGCGGCGACTCCGAAGGCACCTCGGGCGACGGTTCACGGCTGCGTGTGGCCCTCGCCTTCCCGCCCGCCGAGAACCTCTCGCCCTACGGCGCCGACGCCACCCTCCTCAGCCGCCTCGGTGTCACCGAGGGCCTGACCGCCCTCGACGCCAACGGCGCCGCCGCCCCCGCGCTCGCCGAGTCCTGGCGCCGCGAGAATGACCGCACCTGGCTGTTCACCCTCCGCGAGGCCACCTTCCAGGACGGCTCCGAGGTCACCCCGGCCGCGGTCGCCGCCGCCCTCACCCACGCCACCGAGGCCAAGCCCGCCCCGGCCGCGCTGGCCGGCGTCACGCTGACCGCCGAGGCCCAGGGCGACGCCGTACGCATCACCACGAAGACGGCCGATCCCGTGCTGCCGCTGCGGCTGTCCAGCCCGAACCTGGCCGTGTTCGCCGCCAAGGCCTACGCCACCGGCCAAGTGGATCCGGTCGGCACCGCCACCGGCCCCTTCGAGCTGACGAAGGTCACCGGCTCCACCTCCGCCACCCTCGACCGCTTCGACGACTACCGGGGCGGCCGCGCCCAGGCCTCCGGCGTCGACGCCCGCTTCATCGCCGACGGCACCGCCCGCGCCAACGCCCTGCGCACCGGCCAGGTCGACATCGCCGAGGCGATCCCCGTCGCCCAGGCCGCCGCCCTCGACAAGGCCACCCTCGAGGAGACCGCCACCACCCGCACCACAAGCCTGCAACTCAACACGAGGTCAGGCCCGTTCAAGGACCCGAAGCTGCGCGCCGCCGCCCGCGAGGCCGTCGACGGCTCCGCCCTCGTCAAGGGCGTCTTCGAGGGGTACGCCGATCCCGGCGCCGGCATCTACGGGCCGGCCGTGAGCTGGGCCGAGGGCAAGCGCGTACAGCCCACCGGACGGGCCGCCGCCGCGAAGGCGAACGGCACCGCCGTCACCCTCGCGACCTACGACAACCGGCCCGAACTGCCCGAGGTCGCCCAGGTCCTCCAACAGCAGCTCCAGAAGGCCGGGTTCAAGGTCACCCTGGTGGTGCGGGAGTACTCCCGGCTCGAAAGCGACGCGCTCGACGGGAAGTTCGACGCGTTCGTCGGCGCCCGCAACAGCCTCGTCGACACCGGCGACCCCGTCGGCGTCCTCGCGAGCGACTACACCTGCGACGGCGGCTACAACCTCGCCCGGCTGTGCGACCGGAAGGTCGACCGGGCGGTCGCCGATGCCGACGCCGTGACGGACACCGGCGAGCGACAGGACGCGGCCATGCGCGCCGAGGCGGCGATCCTCGGCACCGACGCCGTGGTCCCGCTCGCCCACCAGGGGATCATCAGCGGTGTCGCCACCGGCGTCCGGGGCGTGCTCCTCGACCCGTACGAGCGGACCCTGGTCGGCGCCGGCACGCGACGCTGACCCATGCGGCACCGAGTGGCCACCCTGCTGTGGCGGATCCTGCTCGCGGCGGCCCTGTTGTGCGGGATCGGCCTGCTGCCGTGGCTGTCCCGCACCGACCCGGCGCTCACCGTGCTCAAGGCGCGTTCGGCGGACCGGGACCCGACACCCCGGGTGCTGGCCGACATCCGGGCCCGACTCGGCCTGGACCAGGGCCCCCTGCACCTGCTCGGCCAGTGGCTCGGCGGACTGCCCCGCGGGGACGCGGGACGGTCGTGGCTGAACGGCACCGAGGTCACCCCCGCCGTCGTCCAGGCACTCGGCGTCTCCCTGCTGCTGGTGGCGGTGGCGCTCATGGCCGCCGCCGCCACCGCCGCCCTGGTGTGCGCCCGCACCCTGTGGCTCGGCGCCCACGGACGCCTCGACGGGCGACGGGCCGGTGGCGGCCCCTCGGCGATGCTCGCCGCACTGCCCGAGTTCCTCACCGCCTCCGTGCTCGCCACCGTCGTCGGCGTGCAGTTCGGCTGGCTTCCCGCACTCGGCTGGTACGGACCCCAGTGGACGATCCTGCCCGCCCTCGCCCTCGGCCTGCCCGCCGGAGCGGTGCTCGGGCGCCTCCTCGACGACCTGCTGCCCGGCGCCTTCGCCGAACCCTGGGCACTGGCCGCGGACGCCCGCGGACTGCCCGGCCGCACGGTCGCCGCCAAGGCCGTCCGCCGCTGCGTCCCCGCGCTCCTCCCCAACCTGAGCCTGTTCGTCGTGGGCCTCACCGCAGGTTCCGTCGCCGTGGAGCAGATCTACGACATCCCGGGCCTCGGCCGCACCACCCTCCAGGCCGCCCTCGCCCAGGACCTGCCCGTCCTCCAGGCGGGCACCCTCGCCCTCCTGCTCCTCGCGGTCACCGCCACCGGCCTCGCGGCCCTCGCCGTCCGCCTCCTGGTCGGCCCGGCCCTGCGCGACGGCGCCCTGGACTCCCTGCACCGGCCGGGACGGTCCGCCCGCGGCACCCCGCCTCTCGTGTACGGCGGCCTCCTGACCGCAGTTGTCGCGCTCGGTCTGCCGCGCGACCCGCTCGCCCTGAACACCGGGGGCCGGCTCCAACCCCCCTCCTGGGCGCACCCGTTCGGTACCGACGCGCTCGGCCGGGACCTGCTCGCCCGGGTCGGCCACGGCGCCCTCGACACCCTGCTGGTCGCCCTCGCCGTCAGCGTCGTCGCGCTGGTCGCCGGCGTCCTGCTCGGCCTGCTGCCCCGGCTGTCCGGGCCGCTCGTCGACACCGTCAACGCCGTACCGCCGGTGCTCGCCGCGCTCCTCGTGACCGCCGTCGCCGGGAGCGGCCCCGCCACGCCCGCGATCGCCGTGGCCGCCGTCTCCTGGGCGGCGCCGGCCGCACACACCTCCTCGCTGCTCCGCCAGGAACGGGCCACCCCGCATCTGACGGCGACACGGGCTCTGGGCGCCGGCCGTTGGTACCTCCTGCGGTACGAGCTGCTGCCCGCGATCCTGCCGCCCGTCACCCGGCACACCCTGCTGCGCCTGCCCGGCGTCGCCCTGGCCCTCGCCTCCCTCGGCTTCCTGGGCCTCGGCACCCAGCCGCCCTCCCCGGAGTGGGGCCTGCTCCTCGCCGAGAACCAGCCCTACGCCGAACGCGCCCCCTGGGCCGTCCTCGCCCCCGCCGCGGCACTCGCCCTGCTCGGCGCGCTGGCGGTGAGCGCGGCGGGCGGGGTGCGGTGGCCGCGACGGCGCGTGCGTCGCCGTACGGCCACGGTGGGAACCGAACACGCCGTGGCGGCCCGGGAGTTGGTGGAGGTCGGATGACGTCCGCTGCCGTCGGTCTGCCGCGGGCCGCCCGGCTCTCACCGCTGCTGCGGCTGCTGATCCTCACCCAACTCGCCTTCAACGTCGGCTTCTTCGCCGTGCTGCCGTTCCTGTCGGAACACCTGGGACAGGCCGTCGGCATGGCGGGCTGGCTGGTCGGGTTGGTGCTGGGGCTCAGGACCTTCAGTCAGCAAGGGCTGTTCGTGGTCGGCGGGGCGCTCTCCGACCGGTACGGGATCCGGCCCGTCGTGCTCGCGGGATGTGTGCTGCGGATCGCCGGGTTCGCCTGGCTCGGGTACGCGCAGCAGACGTGGACGGTCGTCGGGGCCGTGCTGCTGATCGGGTTCGCCGCCGCGCTGTTCTCGCCCGCGGTGGAGTCGGAGGTCGCCCGTCAGGCCGTCATCCACGAGGAAGCGGGCGGTCGACGCACCCGTGTGCTCGCGCTGTTCACCGTCGCCGGGCAGGCCGGCGCCTTCGTCGGGCCGTTGCTCGGCGCGCTGTTGCTGTCGGTCGACTTCCGCACGGTGTGTCTGGCGGGTGCCGGGATCTTCGTGCTGGTCCTGGCCGGCCACGCGTGGCTGCTGCCGCAGCACATCCCGGGGCGGCAGCAGGTGCAACTCCGGGGCGGCCTCGGGACGTTGGCCCGCAACCGCCGCTTCCTCGCCCTGTGCTGCGCCTACGGTGCCTATCTGCTCGCCTACAACCAGCTCTACCTCGCTCTCCCCGACGAGGTGGAGCGCGCGACCGGTTCGCAGTCGGCGCTGGCCTGGCTGTTCGCTCTGTCCTCGCTGCTGGTGGTGACCACGCAACTTCCCGTGACGCGCCGGGTCGGGTCCAAGCTGTCGTTGCGCGGGTCCATGGTGGCCGGACTGCTGCTGATCGGTGCCGGGTTCGCGGTCGTCGCGGTGACGAGGCCCGCCGACTGGACCGGTACGGCGGGGCTGTTGCCCTCGGCAGGGTTCGTCGTCCTGCTCACCTTCGGGCAGATGCTCGTCGCACCCGTGGCGCGGGCCTGGGTCCCCGATCTGGCGGAGAAGGGCCGGCTGGGCCTCTACACCGGGGCGCTGTCCTCGGTCTCCGGGCTGATCGTCCTCGTCGGCAGCTCCGTCACCGGCTCCCTGCTGGACGGCGGGCTGCCGGCCGCGGTGCCGTGGCTGGTGCCGGCGGTGATACCGGTCGCGGCGATCGGGGTGCTGCCGCGGCGGTAGGGGGCGGGAGCGGAGTTCGTCGGCGGGCTCGGCATGCCCGCCTCGTACGCGCTCCCGAAAGGCGAGCCGGACGGCTGCTCCACCGGCCGCGGCCCCTCGATCGGCCGTGGGCCCTGCGCCCCCGGCGATAAGGTCCACCCCATGGAGACTCAGGACATCCGGGTGGAGATCGCCCGGGAGGCGGACCAGGAACTCGTCGACGCCTTCGCGCGGATGCTGCCGCAGTTGTCCTCGGCGGCCGAGGCCCTCGACCTGGCCGCGCTCGGCCGCATTCTGGCCTGTGACGCCAACACCATGCTGATCGCCAGGTCGTCGGCCGGGTCGATCGTCGGCACCCTCACCCTGGTCATGTTCCCCGCGCCCGCGGGACTGCGGGCCCGTATCGAGGACGTGATCGTCGATCACGCGGCCCGTGGCCAGGGCATCGCGGGACTGCTGATCCGGGAGGCCATCCGGCTCGCCCGGGAGGCCGGGGCCCATACCGTCGACCTCACCTCACGCCCGGACCGGGCGGCGGCCAACCGGCTGTACGAGCGGCAGGGCTTCCGGCAGCGGGAGTCGACGGTGTACCGGGTGCCGCTGAAGGGATGAGCCCGGCGCAGGGGCGGCGACCTGCGGTCGGCTTGTCCGGGGCGTTCGCGTCGGCTGGGGGCGTGGGGTGCGGCTGATGCGCTGAGTGTTCCGTGATCCGGGGCCGGAGGCGACGACCTGCGGTCCGGATGTCGGGTCCCTCCGGGGGGCCTGAAGGTCGGCTCCGGGGGAGCCTCGGCCCCGGCTTGGTTCGTCTGGGGCGTTCGCGTCGGCCGGGGGCGTGGGGTGCCGCTGAGGCGCTGAGTGTTCCGCGACCCGGGTTCGGAAGCGGCGACTCGCGGTCCGGATGTCGGGTCCCTCCGGGGGGCCTGAAGGTCGGCTCCGGGAGCCTCGGCCCCGGCTTGGTTCGTCTGGGGCGTTCGCGTCGGCCGGGGGCGTGGGGTGCCGCTGAGGCGCTGAGTGTTCCGTGATCCGGGGCCGGAGGCGACGACCTGCGGTCCGGATGTCGGGTCCCTCTGAGGGGCCTGAAGGTCGGCTCCGGGAGCCTCGGCCCCGGCTTGGTTCGTCTGGGGCGTTCGCGTCGGCCGGGGGCGTGGGGTGCCGCTGAGGCGCTCGGCCCTCCGTGTCGGTCGAGGTGCGCCCGCTGCCCGTGAGGTGGGCGGAGGAGCCTTGCGTGACCCCGTTCAGGAAGCCACTGCCTCCGGCTCCAGCGTGCGCTCCCGCTCCGCCGTCGCGAACTCAAGCTCCAGCAGTTCGCCCACCGCCGCCTCGTCCGCCCGGTGTGTGCGCCACAGCCACAGGATGTCGCGGCCGAACGACCAGACCAGGGTGGACAGGGCCAGGGCCACGACCCCGAAGGTCGCCGTGAACGGGAGGTACCCGGAGGCGGCCACCAGCAGCAGGATCCCCTGGAGCGCGGCCACCGTCTTGCGGGCCATGCTCGGCGGGAGCGGGGCGTTCAGCCAGTTCCAGACGCGGGCCGCGGCGACGAAGCCGTAGCGCATGGCGCCGATGAGGAGGACCCACGGGCCCTGGGACATCGACACGTACACGCTGAGCACCAGGATCAGGAACGCGTCGACCTCCATGTCGAACCGCGCGCCCAGCGGGGTCGAGGTGCCAGTCGCGCGGGCCACCTTGCCGTCGACACCGTCGAGGATCAGAGCGACCGCGGTCAGACCCACGAACAACGTCACCGGCGGGGAGTCCTGGAAGGAGTCCGCGACCAGGGCCGTCACGCCGCCGACCAGGGTGGCCCGGCCGAGCGTCACCCGGTTGGCCGGCCCGAAGGACCGCGGCCGGGTGCGGTGCAGCGCCCTGGAGAGCACGGCCCAGGTGGCGACGGCGAAGGCGAGGCCGGTCAGCCAGCCCGCCGGCCCCATACCGATCGCCGTGCCGAGCAGGGCCAGCAACAGGATCTGCAGACCCGCTCCCACCGCGGTCTCCTGCTGGACCAGCCTTGCTTCGTAAGTGTTGTTCAGGGCCACCGCACATTCCTCCGGCCAGATGACAGAGTCGATCAAGGCCGCGTACTGTGCGCGGCCTGTGCACATCTCGGGTTACGTGACGAGGTACGTGCCTGGGTACCCGATCGTTCAGGAGGTTCTCGATGAAGCCCGCCGCACGCGCGTTCTGGCTCCGCTCCCCGGGGGAGGGCGAGATACGGGAGGCCGAGCTTCCGGCCCCCGGCGAGGACGAGGTGCTGGTCCGCTCGCTGTACTCGGGAGTCAGCAGGGGCACGGAGACACTCGTGTTCCGCGGCGGAGTGCCCGAGAGCCAGCACGCCGCCATGCGGGCACCGTTCCAGGAGGGCGACTTCCCGGCGCCGGTGAAGTACGGCTACCTCAGCGTCGGAGTGGTGGAGGAGGGGCCGTCCGCGCTGAAGGGCAGGACCGTCTTCTGTCTGTACCCGCATCAGACGCGGTACGTAGTCCCCGCGAGCGCCGTGACCGTCGTACCGGACGACGTGCCCGCCCGGCGGGCCGTCCTCGCCGGCACCGTCGAGACCGCCGTGAACGCCCTCTGGGACGCGGCGCCCCTGATCGGCGACCGGATCGCGGTGGTCGGCGGCGGCATGGTCGGCAGCTCGGTGGCCGCGCTCCTGGCCCGCTTCCCCGGCGTGCGGGTGCAGCTGGTGGACGCGGATCCCGCCCGCGCCGAGACCGCCGCGGCCCTCGGCGTCGGCTTCGCGTCGCCCGCGGACGCCCTCGGCGACTGCGACCTCGTCGTCCACGCCAGCGCCACCGAACAGGGCCTCGCCCGCTCGCTGGAACTCCTCGCCGCCGAAGGCACCGTCGTCGAGCTGAGCTGGTACGGCGACCGGAAGGTCAGCCTGCCGCTCGGCGAGGCCTTCCACTCCCGTCGGCTGACGGTCCGCAGCAGTCAGGTCGGCACCGTCTCCCCGGCCCGGGCCGGCCGGAGTTACGGCGACCGGCTCGCCCTCGCGCTGAAGCTGCTCGCCGACCCGGCGCTCGACGCCCTCATCACGGGGGAAAGCGCGTTCGAGGAACTACCGGAGGTGATGCCGAGGCTGGCCAGTGGGGAGATTCCGGCCCTGTGTCACCTCGTGAGGTACGGCAAGAGCGCCTGACCTGAGAAAAGAGTGAGATCCGGCTGAACACGGGGAAGCGAGGAGCCGTACTACACGGCATCCACCGGCAGGGATCAGCCGGCGGACCAGACGCGCCGCACCTGGAGGGTCGTCCGTTGTTCAGCATCACCGTCCGCGATCACATCATGATCGCCCACAGCTTCCGCGGCGAGGTCTTCGGACCCGCGCAGCGTCTGCACGGCGCGACGTTCCTCGTGGACGCCACGTTCCGGCGCGAACAGCTGGACGACGACAACATCGTCGTCGACATCGGACTGGCCACCCAGGAACTCGGAGCCGTCGTCAGTGAGTTGAACTACCGCAACCTCGACAACGAACCCGACTTCGCGGGGATCAACACCTCCACGGAGTTCCTGGCGAAGGTCATCGCGGACCGGCTCGCCGAGCGCATCGAGAAGGGTGCGATGGGCGAGGGCGCCAAGGGTCTCGCGGGCCTGACCGTCACCCTGCACGAGTCGCATGTCGCCTGGGCGAGTTACGAGCGTGCCCTGTGACCGACATGACCACCGGGCGGGCGGCCACACTGGACTACGTGCCCGTGCAGCACGCCGCCCTCAAGAAGGCCGAGATCATCCCGATGTCCCTGCGGTCCGTGCACTTCGTGATGCCCGGTGGCGTGGACGACCCGACCGCGCCGAGCGGCGGCAACGCCTACGACCGGCGGGTCTGCCTGGACCTGCCCGGCTTCGGCTGGCAGGTCGAGCGGCACGCGGTGGCCGGCAGCTGGCCCCGCCCGGGAGCGGCGGCCCGCACCGAACTGGCCCGCACCCTGAGCGACCTGCCCGACGGCACCGTCGTCCTCATCGACGGCCTGGTCGCCTGCGGAGTACCGGAGATCATCGTCCCCGAGGCGGAGCGGCTGGGCATCGCCGTCCTCGTCCATCTGCCGCTCGGCGACGAGACCGGACTCGAACCCGGGCTCGCCCTCGAACTGGACGCCAAGGAGCGCGAGGTGCTGCGGGCCGTGCCCGCCGTCATCGCCACCAGCGACTGGGCCGTACGGCGTCTCGTCTCGCACCACGGCCTGGCCCCCGAGCGGGTCCACGTCGCCACCCCGGGCGCCGACATCGCCCCGCTCGCCTCCGGCACCGACGGAGTCTCCCGGCTGCTGTGCGTGGCCGCGGTGACCCCCCGCAAGGGGCAGCACCGGCTGATCGAGGCCCTGGCGGGCGCCCAGGACCTGCCGTGGAGCTGCGTGTGCGTCGGCGGGATCACCCAGGATCCCGAGTACGTCGCCCATCTGCGGATGCTCATCAAGAGGTACGGCCTCCAGGACCGCCTGCACCTCGCGGGACCGCGGGCCGGGGCCGAGCTGGACGCCAGCTACGCCGCCGCCGACCTGATGGTCCTGACCTCCTACGCCGAGACCTACGGCATGGCGGTCACCGAGGCCCTCGCGCGCGGCATCCCGGTGCTGGCCACCGACGTCGGCGGAGTCGCCGAGGCGGTCGGCCGCGCCCCCGACGGCGGGGTGCCCGGCATCCTCGTCCCGCCGGAGGACCCCGGCGCCCTCGCCGCAGAACTGCGCGGCTGGTTCGGCGAGGCCGACGTACGACGCAGGCTGAAGGCGGCTGCCCGGGGCCGGCGGGCCGCCCTGGACGGCTGGGCGACCACGGCCCGCAGCCTGGCCGGAGTTCTCGGCCGACTGCCGAGCGAGCCCAGGAGGGCGGCATGAGGAACACGGCGACCAAGCAGAGCGGGAAGATCCCGGCACAGCCGGGCCCCCGGGAGGTGGCGTCCTTGAAGCCCGGTGTCCCGTCCGACGCGGCAGACGCAGAATCGGTCATTCCCGGTGCCGGTCCCAGTACCCGCCCCGGCGAGCGTCCCACCGTACGGCTCAGGGACGCCGGACCCGACGACGCCCCCCGCTACGCGCCCGAGTGGCTCGAACTGCGGGAGGGCCCCGACGCGGCCGCCCGCGCCGGCGACCTGCTCGACCCGCTGCGGATCCGGCTGGCCAACCTGCCCGGGAAGGCCGGACTCGTCATCCACGACCTGGGCTGCGGGACCGGCTCGATGGGCCGTTGGCTGGCGTCCCGCCTGGACGGCCCCCAGCACTGGATCCTGCACGACCGGGACCCCTACCTGCTGCACTTCGCGGCCGTCGCCTCCCCGCGCTCCGCGGCCGACGGCAGCCGCGTCACCGTCGAGACGCGCCGCGGCGACGTCGGCCTGCTCACCCCGGACGCCCTCGCCGGCGCCTCCCTGGTGACGGCCTCCGCGCTCCTGGACGTCCTGACCCGCGAGGAGATCGAGACCCTCGCCACCGCCTGCACGGGCGCCGGCTGCCCGGCCCTGCTCACGCTCTCCGTGGCCGGACGGGTCGAACTCAGCCCCGCCGACCCGCTGGACGAGGAGATCGCCGACGCGTTCAACGCCCACCAGCGGCGCGGCGGACTGCTCGGGCCGGACGCCGTCACCATCGCCTGCGAGGCGTTCTCCGAGCGGGGCGCGACCGTACGGCTGCACCCGAGCGCCTGGCGCCTCGGCCCCGCCGAGTCCGCGCTCACCGCGCAGTGGCTGCGGGGCTGGGTCGGCGCGGCCGTCGAGGAGCGCCCCGGGCTGAAGGACCGCGCCGACCGCTACCTCCGCGAGCGCCTGGAGGCCTGCCGCGCGGGCGAGTTGAAGGTCGTCGTCCACCACAGCGACCTGCTGGCGCTGTCCCGGCCGACGGGCGGAGCGTCATGAGCGTGGAGACGGTGCGGCCGGGCCTGCCGGTACGGCGGCCCGCGGAACCGGTCGCGTCGCGTTCCGTCTCCGACCGGGCCCGCACGCTGCGGGCCGAGGTGGTCCGGACGCGGGACGAGGTCCTCACCGCGCGCACCGAGGCGCTGGTGGCCCGGGCCCAGATCCTCGAGACGGCCGGACAGCCCGCCGCGGACCTGCGGGACGCCGCCGTCTCCCGGGACCGGATCGGCGTGATCGTGACCGAGGCCCGGCCTCTCCCCGCTCAGCCGCCCAGGTGGCGTACCGCACTGCGCGCGGTCCTCAACTCCCGCGCCCTGCGCACCCACTTCGGCACCGTCGCCGGGGTCACCATCCTCGCTCTGCTGCTGTGGCGGCTCGGCACCGGCGTCTTCCTGGACGGGCTGCGCCGGATCGACGGCCCCGCCCTGCTGGCGGCGCTCGCGATCGGCGTGCTGACCACCGTGTTCAGCGCCTGGCGCTGGCAGTTGGTGGCCCGCGGGCTGCGCATCCGGCTGCCGCTCGGCGCGGCCGTGGCCGACTACTACCGCGCCCTGTTCCTGAACGCGGCCCTGCCCGGCGGTGTCCTCGGCGACGTGCACCGCGCGGTGCGCCACGGGCAGAGCGCCGGCGACATGGGCCGCGGGGTGCGGGCGGTCGTCCTCGAACGGGTCGCGGGCCAGATCGCGTTGGCGGTCGTCGGCGGTGCCGTGCTGCTCACCATGGACTCCCCGGTGCTCGCCGAGGCCCGCCACCTCGCGCCCCTCCTCGGCCTCGCCGCCCTCGGCGCGCTCGCCGTCGTCGTGGCCCTGCGGATGAACCGGGCTCCCTCCTCCGGCCGGGGCCGGGTCCTGCGCTCCACCCTCGGCGAGGCACGCGAGGCGCTGCTGTCCCGCCGCAACTGGCCCGGCGTCGCGCTCTCCTCGGCCGTCGTGCTCGCCGGCCACCTCGGGATGTTCGTGCTCGCCGCCCGCATCGCGGGCTCCGGCGCCTCCGTCGCCGTACTGCTGCCGCTGGCCGTGCTGGCTCTGCTCGCCATGGGACTGCCCCTGAACATCGGCGGGTTCGGCCCCCGGGAGGGCGTCACCGCCTGGGCGTTCGCCGCCATGGGCCTGGGCGCCGGGGCGGGCCTCGCGACCGCGATCGTGTACGGCGTCCTCAGCTTCGTGGCGAGCCTGCCGGGCGCCGTCGTCCTGGTCGCCCGCTGGTACCAGGGTCTGCGGCGCCCGGCGAAGCCCTACTCGGCGGCCGCGTCGGATTCGGTCAGCATCGAGAAATACGTGCCGAAGGACGCCGCGAGGCTCTCCAGCAAGGCTTTCCCTTTTTCCGCCGAGCCCAGCGAAGGGCGCCCGATGACACCGGAATCGGTGTAACCGGACATACCGAGGGTGAGGAGATGACGACGGTCGTCCGCGACGAAATCGGAGGTCTCGTAACCGGGGCGCAGACATTCCGGGTGCGTGTGCAGAAGAATGGAGGTCTCGATTTCTCCGGCGTGCATGTCGGTGAGCAGCGAGGTGAGCACTCCCGCCTCCGTACACGCGGCCTCCCAGTCCTCCGCGGCCGGGAACAGCGCCATCCGCGCGCCCTCGGCGGAGGCCTCCTGGACGACGTTGCCCAGCACGTAGTTGCCCCCGTGTCCGTTGACCACGACCAGTGCCTCGACGCCCGAGCGGCGCAGCGAGGCCGCTATGTCCCGTACCACCGCGTGAAGGGTGACGGAGGAGATGCTGACGGTGCCCGGCCAGGCCGCGTGCTCGTGCGAGCAGGAGATCGTCACCGGCGGGAGGAGGTGCACCGGGTACGCCGCGGCGATCTCCCGCGCGACGGCACAGGCGACGAGGGTGTCGGTCGCCAGGGGAAGGTACGGGCCATGTTGTTCGAAGCTCCCGACCGGAAGGACGGCGACCTGTGTTGAGACGCCCGCGCCCCGCGTCCGTACGTCTTCCGTAGTGTCCGTCGGCAACAGACCGTATGCCGCCGACCGTGTTCCCGAACCGCTCATCTTTTCACGGCCTTTCGTCTCTGCTTAGGAAACAGATCATGACAGATAACGTTGGCGTCCTCGGCAAGAAGGCATCACAGCGCACCGGTGTGGAACGCGTGGTGAATGCCCCGCTGCCCACCGTGTACGGGAAATTCCAGGCGGTCGGGTACCTCGATCACGACCGCGGTGACGAACAAGTCGCCCTGGTTCATGGTGACATCGGTTCGGACGACGTTCTTGTGCGGCTGCATTCCGAGTGCCTGACGGGTGACGCGTTCGGCTCGCAGCACTGCGAGTGCGGCGACCAACTCGACGCCGCGCTGCGGGCCGTGGTCAAGGCGGGCAGCGGCATCGTCGTCTATCTGCGCGGCCATGAAGGCCGGGGCATAGGCCTGCTCGCCAAGCTGCGCGCGATGGCGCTCCAGGCGGAGGGCCTGGACACCGTCGAGGCGAACCTCGCGCTCGGCCTGCCGGTGGACTCCCGCGACTACGGCGTCGCCGCCGGGATCTTCCACGACCTCGGCGTGAACTCCGTCCGCCTGATGTCCAACAACCCGCGCAAGCGCGAGGCACTGCAACGCCACGGCATCAAGGTCTCCGAGACGGTGCCGCTGCTGATCACCCCGTGCGAGAGCAACATCACCTATCTGCGCACCAAGCGGGAGCGGCTGGACCACGTCCTGCCCCACCTGGACGCGGTGGCCCACCTGTCCTGATCCCCGGGCGGATTCCGGGAGGGCGGATCCGGACAGGAAGAGGGCATGACCGATGACGTCCTCTTCCTCTCCGGAGAGCAGGTCACGATCACGCGTCCGAGCCGCTTCGACGGCAGCGTGGTCTTCGCCTGCGTCTCCCGGCTCTCCGCCGGCTCCGGGCCGCTGACCGGCCGCCCGGCCGCGCGCCGAGGAGGCGGTGACCGGCGCCTCCCTGGTCACGGCCCGCACACGGAGTACGACACCGGCGGTGCGCGGGGAGTGGCGCGCGCCCGGGTGCACGGTGAGGGGGAGCACCGGTGAATACGCGGTCGGCCGAGGTCGTCGTCATCGGCGGCGGCGTCATGGGCACGAGCATCGCCCGCCATCTGGCACGTGCGGGCGTCCGTGACGTGGTGCTCGTCGAGCGGGACGAGCTCGCCTCCGGCTCCACCTCGAAGGCGGCCGGCGGGGTGCGGGCGCAGTTCTCCGACGAGCTCAACATCCGGCTCGGGGCGCGCAGCCTGGAGGCGTTCGGCCGCTTCGAGGAGGAGACCGGGCAGGACATCGGGCTGCACCGGGTCGGATACCTGTTCCTGCTGTCGACGCCCGAGGAGGTCACCTCCTTCGAGGAGAGCGTCCGGCTCCAGAACTCCCTCGGCGTCCCGAGCCGCATGACCGACCCGTCCGAGGCCCGCGCTCTCTCCCCGCTCATCACCACCGACGGCCTGCTCGCCGCCGCCTTCTCGCCGGAGGACGGCCACTGCACACCGGAGTCCGTGGTGCACGGCTACGCGGCCGACGCCCGCCGTCACGGCGTGACCATCCTCCGGCACACCGAGGTCACCGGCATCGAACTGCGCGGCGATGACATCACGGCCGTCGGGACGACCAGGGGCCGGATCGCCACCGGCACCGTGATCTGCGCGGCCGGCGCCTGGTCGCGGGCCGTCGGCGCGATGGCCGGCGTGGACCTGCCGGTCGAGCCGCTGCGCCGCCAGATCGCGGTCACCGAACCGGTCCCGGGACTGCCGCCCGGCCTCCCCATGACCATCGACTTCACCAGCAGCCTCTACTTCCACCGCGAGGGACCCGGCCTCCTCCTCGGCATGTCCGACCCCGACGAGCGGCCCGGTTTCGACACCGCCACTCACGACCGCTGGATCCCCCGACTGGCCGAGGCCATGCGGCACCGCGCCCCCGCCCTCCTGGACCTGCGCCGCACCGGCGGCTGGGCCGGGCTGTACGAGATCACCCCCGACCACAACGCCCTGATCGGCGAGGCGACTTCGGTCTCCCGCTTCCTGTACGCCACCGGCTTCTCCGGCCACGGTTTCCTCCAGGGACCGGCCGTCGGCGAGGTCGTCCGCGACCTGTACCTGGGCCGCGTACCCTTCGTGGACATCAGCCCGCTCAGCGCCGGCCGGTTCGCGGCCGACGCCCCGCGTCCGGAGGCCAACCGCGTATGACCGAGCTCCATCTGTGGCTGCGCCACGAGGTCCGTTCCACCGAGCGGCGCACGCCCCTCGTGCCGTCCGACGCCCGGCGGCTCGTCGACAGCGGCGTGGCGCTGACCGTCGAGGAGTCCCCGCAGCGGATCTTCCCGATCGAGCAGTACGAGGCGGTCGGCTGCCGTGTCGCATCCGCGGGCTCGTGGGCCTCCCGGGCGCCGCGGGACGCCGTGGTCGTGGGCCTGAAGGAACTTCCCGACGAGCCCGCCGCCCTGACGCACCGGCACGTCTTCTTCGGCCACGCCTACAAGCGGCAGCCGGGCGCCCTGGACCTGCTGCGCCGGTTCGCCGCCGGGGGAGGGGCGCTGCTCGACCTGGAGTACCTGGTCGACGACCACGGCCGCAGGCTCGCCGCGTTCGGCTACTGGGCCGGATACCTGGGTGCCGCCCTGGCCGTGCTTCAGCACCGGGGCAGGCTGTCCGCACCCCTCACGCCCACCTCGCGGGAGGAACTGGAGGAGGCGCTGCGGCCCGCCGCAGGGGACGAGGAGTTCACGGCGCTGGTGATCGGGGCACTGGGCCGCAGCGGGCGGGGTGCCCGCGTCGCACTCCGGACGGCCGGGATCGAGCCCACCTGCTGGGACCTGGACGAGACCCGGAACCTGGACCGCCCGGCCCTGCTCGGCCACGACGTCCTGGTGAACTGCGTCCTCGCCACCAGCCCGATCCCGCCCTTCGTCCGCGAGGCGGACCTCGACGACCCCGCCCGCCGGCTGCGCACCCTCTCCGACGTCACCTGCGACGTCGGCTCGCCCCTGAACGTCCTCCCGGTCTACGACCGCGTCACCGAGTGGGCCGAGCCCGTCCGCCGACTGCACAAGGAGCCCCCGCTGGACCTGATCGCCATCGACAACCTGCCGTCCCTGCTCCCGGAGGAGTCAAGCGTCGGCTTCTCGGGCTCCCTGCTGCCTCTGCTGCTGGAGTTCGAGACCGGCGGTCCCTGGGGGCGCTGTCTGGAGCGGTTCCATCAGGCCTGCCGTGAACTCGGCGTCGTGGAAGGGGAGTCCCGCAGTGTCTGACCTGATTCCGGCGACCGGCACCGTGCACTGGATCGGCGCCGGGCTCTCCACCGGCGGCGGCCTGGCCGCACTGTGCGACTCGGCCGACCGTGTGATGCTGTGGCACCGCACCGAGGAGCGGGCGGAAGAGGCCCTGGAAGGGCTGGGACTGAACGGGCAGGCCGCGCCCCGCGCCTACACGCTGTCCGCGCTGGCGGCCGAACTGGCGCCCGGTGACGTCGTCGTGTCGATGCTGCCCGCGCCCGAGCACGCCGAGATCCTGGCCGCCTGTGTGCGCGAGCAGGCCCACTTCGCCTGCTCCAGCTATGTCTCCGACGCCGTCCTCGAACAGGTCCCGCAGGCGCGGAAGGCCGGGATCGTCGTCCTCACCGAGGCCGGGCTCGACCCGGGCATCGACCACCTCTTCGCGCACGACCTCGTCGACAGGGCCCGCGAGGTGATCGGCGACACGACACCGGCGTCGTACGCACTCACCTCCTACTGCGGCGGTGTCCCCGCCGTCCCGAACGACTTCAGGTACCGCTTCAGCTGGGCGCCGTACGGAGTCCTCAACGCCCTTCGCTCGCCCGCCCGTTACATCGACAACGGCACCCCGACCACCGCCGAGCGCCCCTGGGAGGCGACCCGGCGCCATGTCGTGGACGGCGAGACCTTCGAGGTCTACCCCAACCGCGACAGCGTCCCCTTCGTCGAGCAGTACGGACTGCCGGCCGCCTGGACACCGCGGACCTTCGTGCGCGGCACCCTGCGCCTCGACGGCTGGCTGCGGGCCTGGGAGCCGGTCTTCGAGGAGCTGCGGACGGGCGACGACACCCGGATCGCGGCCCTGGCCCAGGAGTTGGCGGCCAGGTACCCGACGACGGACGCCGACCGGGACCGGGTCGTCCTCGCCGTCTCCCTCGACGTGCGCGCGGAGGACGGCCGTACCTGGTCCGGGGGCTACCTCCTCGACCTGGTGGGCGACGAGGAGGACAGCGCCATGGCCCGCTGTGTCTCGCGGACCCTCGCCCTGGGCGTGGGCCACATCCTGGACGGTTCCCTCCCGGCGGGGCTGAACCGCGCCGCCGAGACCGCGGCGCGCTCACGGCAGTGGCTCGGCGAACTCGCCCGGGACGGCGTGCACTTCACGCTGCGGGTGGACCAGTAGCCGACTCGGGGCGTCCTAGTCGGCGACGGCCTCGTGGACCAGCCGCTTGAGGTCGGGGAAGAGCTTCAGCGTCTTCGGCCGGACCTGGGTGAAGAACTGCACGGTCAGATCGCGGCGCGGGTCGACCCAGAAGGTCGTGGACGCCGCCCCGCTCCAGCCGAAGGAACCCAGGCTCGACGGGGCCAGGGTGCGGGCGGGGTCGATCACCACGGAGACGCTGAGGCCGAATCCGACGCCGTCGTTGCCGGGTTCGTCGTGGGCCGGCTTGGTGCCGAAGGCGCGCAGGTCGGCGCCGCCGGGGAGGTGGTTGGAGGTCATCAGGTCCACGGTCCCGGGGGACAGCAGGCGGGTGCCGTCCAGCTCGCCGCGGCGGCGCAGGAGTTCGGCGAAGCGGTGGACGTCGTACGCCGACGCCGCCAGGCCGCCGCTGCCGGACAGCAGACGGGGGCGGCCCCGCAGCGGCAGTCCGGGGACCGGCTCGATGGTGCCGTCGTCCTTCTCGCCGTACAACTCCGAGAGCCGGTGGGCCTGTTCGTCCGTCACCCAGAAGCCGGCGTCGGTCATCCCGAGGGGGCCGAAGACGCGCTCGGCGAAGAAGGCGTCGAGGCTCTGGCCGGACGCGATCTCGATGACCCGGCCCAGGACGTTGGAGGCGACCGAGTAGTTCCACTGCGTGCCCGGCTCGAACTGGAGTGGCAGGCTCGCGTACACGGCGACGGTCTCGGCGAGGTCCGAGCCCGGCAGCACGGACGAGTCCAGACCGGCCTCGCGGTAGAGGGCGTCGACCGGGTGGGAGTGGTAGAAGGCGAAGGTCAGGCCCGCGGTGTGGGTCATCAGATGCCGGACCAGGATCGGGCCGTCGGCCGGGCGGGTGGTGAGGCTGTCGCCGGAGCCGTCCACGTAGACCCGGGGGTCCGCGAACGCCGGCAGGTAGTCGGCGACCGGGTCGTCCAGCGACAGCCGGCCCTCCTCCACCAGGATCAGGGCTGCCACGGCGGTGACCGGTTTGGTCATCGAGTAGATCCGCCACAGGGTGTCGGCCTCGACCGGCAGGCCGGCCGCGACGTCACGGCGGCCGTGCGCGGTGAGGTGGGCGACGCGTCCGCCGCGGGCGACGGACACCAGGAAACCGGGCATCCGGCCCTCGTCGACGTAGTGGGCGAAATGCTGGTCGAGGCGGTCCAGCGCCTTCGCGTCCAGCCCCACCTCACCGGGATCGACCTCTTGCCGCAGCTGTGCCATCGCTCTCCTCCGTCGCGTCCGTCGAGGTGCGGACCGACATACCCCGTCCGGACCACCTCAGACATCATCTTCGCTCAGGAAACCGCGACGAGCTGCGGGTCGGGCGGGAATCGGCGGCAGCGGGAATGCCCGGCGCCGCCGGGCCGGTTGATCGTGGTATGACTCAGGACGCGACGCAGGACGCACTGCTCCGGCTGCTCTCCGAGGGCCACGGCGGGGTGCTGGTCACCCTCAAGCGCGACGGCCGGCCCCAGCTGTCGAACGTCACCCACGCCTACTACCCCGACGAGCGGATCATCCGGGTCTCCCTCACCGACGACCGCGCCAAGACCCGCAACCTGCGCCGGGATCCCCGCGCCTCCTACCACGTGACGACGGCGGACCGGTGGGCGTACACGGTCGCCGAGGGCACGGCCGACCTCACCCCGGTGGCGAAGGAGCCGCACGACGACACCGTCGAGGAACTCGTCCGCCTGTACCGGGACGTCCAGGGCGAACACCCCGACTGGGACGACTACCGGGCGGCGATGGTCCGGGACCGCCGGCTGGTGCTGAGGCTGCGGGTGGAACGGGCGTACGGGATTCCCGCCGGGGCGATCGGCGGCTGACCGGCTTGGGTGGCGCCCAGGGGGTGCCGGGTTTGGTCTCGGGCGGGTGCGGGTGCGGGTGCGGGTGCGGTGTGGCTGGTCGCGCAGTTCCCCGCGCCCCTACGGGGGTGCAGTCGCCTGTGCCGCCACGGGCCGTTCATCACTTCCAGCCCGTCGGTCCTACGACCAGCGGCGCAGGGCGGACGGCCGATGTCCCGGGGGCGGGCGGCTGCCTACGCTGACCGGCACACCGAGGGAAGAGGTCAGCATGCCCGTCGACGGCCGCAGCCACATCCGTATCGCCCGCCCTTCCAGGGACCTGGCCGCCGCCGAGCGGTTCTGGGCCGAGGGGCTGGGTCTGGAGGTGGTGTGGCGCGCCGAGGGTGGCCCGGAACCCGGTGAGCACGACCTCCTGATGCTCGGGTGGCCGGACGCCGGCTGGCACCTGGAGCTGGTCCACGAGCAGGGCCATCCGGTCGAGCCCCGGCCCACCGACGAGGACCTGCTGGTCGTGTACGTCGACGGGCCGGTACCGCAGGACCTGGTCGCCCGTCTGGAGGCGCACGGCGGAAAGCAGGTGCGGTCGCCGAACCCGTACTGGAACGAGTGGGGTGTCACCGTGGAGGACCCCGACGGATACCGGCTCGTGCTGTGCACGCGGGGCTGGTCGAACGGGTAGGACGCCGGCCCCGGTGCCGTGGCGAGAGGGGCGGGGTCAGGCCCGTACCGTCTCCGGGCGGGGTGCCTTACGGGCGGTGCGTGAGCCGAGCTCCTCCGTGGGGACCCGGTGGGTCTCGCGGGCCGTCAGGGCGGCGATCAGCGGCGGGACGCACAGGGCCGCGGTGAACAGGGCCACCGAGGACCAGTCGGTGCCGTCGGGCCCCGCGATCTGGGCCGCGAAGGTGACCGCGAAACCGGCTACCGCGAAGCCGATCTGCGTACCGATGGCCATGCCCGACAGCCGGACCCGGGTGGAGAACATCTCGCCGTAGAAGGACGGCCAGACCCCGTTCGCGGCGCTGTAGACGACACCGAAGGTGACGATGCCGAGCAGCAGCGTCAGCGGGTAGTTGCCCGTGGAGATCGCCCAGAGGTACAGGAACATCGTCACCGCGCTGCCCACCGCGCCGATCAGGAAGACGGGGCGCCGCCCGATGCGGTCCGACAGCGTGGCCCACAGGGGGATCGCGGCGAGCGCGACGACGTTGGCCAGCGCGCCCACCCACAGCATCGAGGAACGGCTCATCCCGACCGCGTCGCTGGTCGCGTACGCCAGCGCCCACACCGTGAAGATCGTGGAGACCGAGGCGATCAGCGCGCCGCCGATCACCCGCAGCACGTCCGCCCAGTGCTCCCGCAGCAGCACCGCGAGCGGCATTTTCGGTACCCCCTCGGAGGCGGCCTGCTGCTCGAAGGCCGGTGTCTCCTCCAGCTTGCGGCGGATCACGAACCCGGCCACGGCGACCGCGACACTCAGCCAGAACGGCACCCGCCAGCCCCAGGACAGCAACTGGTCCTCGGGCAGCGCGGCGACCGGCAGGAAGACCAGGGTGGCGAGCAGCTGTCCGCCCTGGGTGCCGCTGAGCGTGAAGCTCGTGAAGAAGCCCCGCCGGTGCGCGGGCGCGTGTTCCAGGCTCATGGAGTTGGCGCTGGCCTGCTCACCGGCGGCCGAGATGCCCTGGAGGACCCGGCACAGCACCAGAAGGACCGGGGCGAGGGTGCCGACCTGGTGGCGGGTGGGCAGACAGCCGATGAGGAAGGTCGACAGGCCCATCAGGATCAGCGTGAAGACCATGATCTTCTTACGGCCGACCCGGTCCCCGAAGTGTCCGAGGAAGAGCGCGCCGACCGGCCGGGCCGCGTAGGCGACACCGAAGGTGGCCAGCGACAGCAGGGTCGCGGTGGCCGGGTCGGACTCGTCGAAGAACACCTTCGGGAAGATCAGGGCTGCGGCGCTGCCGTAGATGAAGAAGTCGTAGTACTCCAGGGCGCTGCCGATCCAGGCGGCGGTCGCCGCCTTCTTCGGTTGCCCGGCGGCTTCGGCGGGGACGGACACGGGGTGCTCCTTCGGGGGGACTCCGGGAGCTATCCAGGTAATTAACCCACTGGATAGTTAGTAGCGGTTGCGGAGGATGTTGCGCCCGCACGTCCAGGGTGTCAAGGGGTCCGGACGTGCCGGTTCACTCCGCTGCCCGGTCCGCCGTCAGATAGGCGATCACCATGTCTCCCAGCATGTTCCGGTAGTGCTCCCGCTGCTCGGCGGCCACCAGGTCGCGTCCGAACAGCGCCCCGAAGGTGTGCCGGTTGGCCACCCGGAAGAAGCAGAACGAGCTGATCATCGCGTGCAGGTCGACGGCGTCCACGTCGGCCGTGAACAGGCCGGACTCCTGCCCCGAGGCCAGGATGCGGCGGATCACGTCGAGCGCGGGGGAGCCGATCTTCCCGAGCTTCTCGGAGGCGGCGATGTGCTCGGCCCCGTGGATGTTCTCGATGCTGACCAGGCGGATGAAGTCGGGGTGCTGCTCGTGGTGGTCGAAGGTCACCTCGGCCAGCCGCCGGATCGCCGCGACCGGGTCCAGGTGCTCGACGTCCAGCTCCTGCTCGGCCTCGCGGATCACGCCGTACGCCCGCTCCAGGACGGCCGTGAAGAGCTGTTCCTTGCCGCCGAAGTAGTAGTAGATCATCCGCTTGGTGGTGCGGGTGCGGGCGGCGATCTCGTCCACGCGGGCGCCGTCGTAGCCGGCCCGGGCGAACTCGCGGGTCGCCACGTCGAGGATCTCGGCCTGGGTGCGGGCGGCGTCGCGGATCCGCCCGTGCGGTCGTGCCGGTTCGTCGACGCTGGTCATCGGATTCCTTCGGGAGAGCGGCCGGTGCCGCGATTCTAGAAGGCGCGGCCGGAGCCTTCCCCGAGGGCGCCCAGCCTGATATAGCTAACGTACTGGTTCGTACATTAATGCTGGGCTCGGGAGGTCCGCGTGGCCAAGGACTCGTTTCTCGTCGGTCTGATCGGCGCGGGCATCGGCCCCTCGCTGAGCCCGGCGCTGCACGAGCGGGAGGCGGACCGGCAGGGCCTGCGTTACCTGTACCGGCTCATCGACATCGACATGCTCGGCGTACGCCCCGAGGCGGTCGGCGATCTGCTGCGGGCCGCCCGTGACCTGGGCTTCGACGGGCTGAACATCACCCACCCCTGCAAGCAGCTGGCCATCGGGCATCTCGACGCGCTCACGCCGCAGGCCGAGGCGCTCGGCGCGGTCAACACGGTCGTCTTCGAGAACGGCCGGGCGACCGGACACAACACCGACGTGACCGGCTTCGCCGCGTCCTTCGCCCGCGGGCTGCCCGACGTGCCCCTGGAGCGGGTCGTGCAGCTGGGCGCGGGCGGCGCCGGAGCGGCCGTCGCGCACGCCACGCTCACCCTGGGCGCCGGGCGGGTCATGGTCGTCGACGCGCTCGCCGACCGGGCGGCCGACCTCGCCGCCTCCCTGAACCGGCACTTCGGCGAGGGCCGGGCCGCCGCCGCCACCCCGGACCGGCTGCCCCAGCTGCTCGCCGACGCCGACGGCCTGGTGCACGCCACCCCCACCGGCATGGCCGCCCACCCCGGCCTGCCCCTGCCCGCCGGTCTGCTCCGCCCCGAGCTGTGGGTCGCCGAGGTCGTCTACCGCCCGCTGGAGACGGAACTGCTGTGCACCGCCCGCGCGTTGGGCTGCGCCACCCTGGACGGCGGCGGCATGGCGGTCTTCCAGGCCGCGGACGCCTTCAGGCTGTTCACGGGGCGGGAACCCGACGCGGCCCGGATGCTGGCGGACATCGCGGAACTGGCGGGCGTGGCCGTGGCCCCCAAGTAACCGCGTTTCACTGGCGGTTGACGGTACGGGTGACACCGGCGAAGACCGTCGTCGCCAGGATCCAGCCCGCGATGACCAGCGCGTACGACAGCGACTGGTACCAGCCCCGCGGGGCGAAGGCGCCCTCCTGGCCGAAGGAGATCACCGGCAGCAGCAGGTCGAGGGTGTAGAAGAACGCGTTGAAGTCGGGGGCCTCGTCGGCCTTCAGCGGCGGCGGATGGTGCAGGCCGTAGGCGAGCGTGCCGAGGGCGAGCAGGCAGACCAGCCAGACGCAGGCACGCAGCGGGCGGAAGCCGTAGCCGACGGTGGCGTCCTGGACGTGGCCCCACAGGCGCCCGTACCAGGAGAGGGTGGCGCGGTGGCGGCGCTGTTTGGCGAGCTGCACCAGCCGGGCGGCGCGGTCGTCGCCGATGCGGCGATAGGCGGCGGTCAACTGCTCGTAGGCGTGGGGGACATAGCCCTCGCGGTCCCGCTCCAGCATCGGCAGGCGGCGCTCGGGCGGTTCCTGCGGGGTGAGCGAGGTGTAGACGAGCCCGTTGAACTGCACCTCGTCCGGCACCGACTCCGGCTCCAGGAACAGCTCGTCGATCTGCGCGCGGCGCAGAGTGAGGGTGCCCTCCATGGGCGGGCCCTTGCGGATCCACAGCTCCCCGATGGTGCTGCTGCTCGCCCGCAGCGCCGCGTCGCCGGGGTTCGACAGATGAGCGTAGGAGAAGTCGAGACGGCCCGCGATCCGGGCGCCCCGCAGCCCGATCCAGCCGAAGGTGTGCACCCGGCGCAGATGGACGTCGCCTTCCACGACGAGGGTCTGCGCGTCGAGGACGATGTCGCCGGGGTGGCTGAGCCGGGCGTCGTTGAGGTTGACGGAACCGGCGACGGAGGCGCCGTTGAGGCGGAGTTCACCGTGGACACGGAGTCCCGGTGCCCACAGGTCGTCGCCCGTGCTCATGTGGTTGAGCTGGAGCGCGGGTTCCCCGGCCTGGTCCGCGACGATCTCGGCGCGCTCCATGAACAGCGCCCCCGCGATCTGCGCCCCGCCGAGCCGCACCGGCCCGTTCACCCGGCAGTCCGTCATCCGCAGCACCGCCTCCACCCGCATCGTCGCGGCGGTCAGGCCGGGCAGCACGGAGTTGCTGAGGTTCAGCTGACGCAGCCGGCAGCCGTACAGCAGCGGTACGTCGTCGAAGTGGCAGTGGCTCAGGCGTACGGCGTGGTCGACCGTCCCGTACTGGAGCCCGAGCACACCGGTGATCCGGGCACCGGCCAGTTTGAGTGCGGGTATCTCCCCGTCCTCCAGCGGCCCGTTGAGCATCAGCGACCGCAACACCGAGGCGCGCACGGTGCGTTCGGCGCCCCACTCGGCGCCGCCCGACACGTCCTCGTCGTCGGCCGCGCGGAAGTCCACGGCCTCGCCCTTCGGGAAGGCGCGCCACACACGCAGTTCGGCCGGGGACAGGCTGTTGATCTCCATCAGCGGTGACTCTGACGCGAGCGTGACGAGCTGTCAACCATGCGTGTACGCAGGGGCGAAGGAGGTCGGCGTGGGCTCCGGTTCAGAGACTCATCCGAGGCCCGCGTGGGCGTATCCGCAGCTGCTTCCTGGTCGCTTCGGCGGCGATCGGGGCGGAGGGGACTTCGATGGACCGGCGGCTCTCGGCAGGCTCGCCGATCCGCGGTGTCGAACTGGCCGCGCGCCTACGCGCACCGGGTCGTCGCCCGGAGTAGAGGTGCCGAGAGGAAACAGGTCGCGAGGGACCGGACTCGACGGGGCTGACGGAGGGCCGCAGAGCCGCGACAAGTTTCGCGACATCTGTCAGGTGTCTGTGGTACTCGGCGCGGCCGAGCATGGTCGTGACGTCGTTGACCAGGCCGAACGGACTCGGGGCCAGAGCGTACTTGACTGCTTTGAGGCCGGCCTTGACCTTGGGGTCACAGTCCCGCGTGGCCTGTTCGGCCACGGTGAACGTCTGGCTGACGCCGTCGGCGGTGGGGAACCGGACGGCCGTGTTGAGGTCGAACCCGGCGGCGACGAGCCGTTCCCCGAGATGGTGCGGCTCCACTGGGGCGGACCGGTCCCGCAGGCACCGCCGTACGTCCACCAGGTCGAGGTCGTAAGCGGTGAGATGCAGCGCCAGATGCACCATGCACCGCAATGACCTGCGAGCGCTCTCCGGATCGGAGAACGTGATCCGGGGCTGCTCTTCCCGCTTCTCACCGGTGATCGCCGCCACGACATCCACGAGGCGTTCGGCGGCCTCCGCCGACCACCGCTCATACTGTTCCCCGTCGTCGTCGCGAAGGTATTTCAGAGCCTTCATGGCTGTTTTCCGCATGAGGTACGCGGCCCGCCTGACTTCATGGGGCGGACCCATGGGAGAGGTCGTCCGCCCTGTGTTCTCCGGAATCGCCGCCACGGCACTCACCCCGTTCAGTCCGCACCGATTCCGTGGATATACCCCAACGAGCCGCCTGGTACCCATACTTAAAGGGCTGAGTCCGGCATAGCGTCGACGTCCGGGCCTCCTGCACGACAACGGCCCGGGCTTCCGGCACGCCCGCTCCTCACGTCGCCCAGAGAATCGGGTGAGAGGAGAAACGTGCCGCAACCCAGGCCGCGGGATGTGTCAGGCCCTGGTGTTCCACTCCGCGATCACCGGTCGGTCGTGTTCCGTCGACAGCCGGCTCACCGTGCCGGTCGCCAGCTGGAACAGACGTCCGTCCGCCGGGGCCAGTCCCAGCCGGCGGGCCGTCAGGACCCGCAGGAAGTGGGCGTGGGCCACGAGGAGCACGTCGCCGTCGGCAAGGGCGGCGTCGACGCGGCTCAGGACCCGGTCGGCACGTCGGCCGATCTGCTCCGGCGACTCCCCGGGGTGTCCGTCCGGCCCCGGCGGGACCCCGTCGGTCCACAGGTTCCAGTCGGGGTGGGTGCGGTGGATGTCGACGGTGGTGATGCCCTCGTAGGCGCCATAGTCCCACTCGTGGAGGTCGGGGTCGGTCACGGCCCCGGTGATGCCCGCCAGTTCGGCGGTGCGTATCGCGCGGTCCAGCTCACTGGTCAGCGCGAGCGAGAAGGTCCGGTCCGAGAGGAGCGGAGCGAGTGACTTGGCCTGTTCCTCGCCGTGCTGGGTGAGGGGCAGGTCGGTCCAGCTGGTGTGCTGGCCCGACACGCTCCACTCCGTCTCGCCGTGGCGGACCAGAAGAAGATCCCCCACGGCGCGCCTACTTCTTCGCTTCGACGGCGTGCCCGCCGAACTGGTTGCGCAGCGCCGCGACCATCTTCATCTGCGGGGAGTCGTCCTGGCGGGACGCGAACCGCGCGAAGAGGGAGGCGGTGATGGTGGGCAGCGGCACCGCGTTGTCCACGGCGGCCTCCACGGTCCAGCGGCCCTCGCCGGAGTCCTCCGCGTAGCCCCTGAGCTTGTCCAGGTGCTCGTCCTCGTCGAGGGCGTTGACCGCGAGGTCGAGCAGCCAGGAGCGGATGACGGTCCCCTCCTGCCAGGAGCGGAACACCTCCCGCACGCTGTCCACCGACTCGACCTTCTCCAGCAGCTCCCAGCCCTCGGCGTAGGCCTGCATCATGGCGTACTCGATGCCGTTGTGGACCATCTTGGAGAAGTGCCCGGCGCCGACCTTGCCCGCGTGGACATAGCCGTACGGCCCCTCGGGCTTGAGCGCCTCGAAGATCGGCTGGAGCCGGTCCACGTGCTCCTTGTCGCCGCCGACCATGAGGGCGTAGCCGTTCTGCAGGCCCCACACCCCGCCGGAGACGCCGGCGTCGACGAAGCCGATGCCCTTGGCGCCGAGCTCCTCGGCGTGCTTCTCGTCGTCGCTCCAGCGGGAGTTGCCGCCGTCGACCACGGTGTCACCGGGGGAGAGGAGGTCGCCGAGCTCGTCCACGACGGACTGGGTGGCGGCGCCGGCCGGGACCATCACCCACACCGTGCGCGGCGCTTCGAGCTTGTCGACCAGTTCGGCGAGGCTCGCCACGTCGGAGACCTCGGGATTGCGGTCGTAGCCGACGACGGTGTGGCCCGCGCGGCGGATGCGCTCGCGCATGTTGCCGCCCATCTTGCCGAGGCCGATCAGTCCCAACTGCATGTCAGTGCACTTCCTTCAGTTCACGGTAGGCGGCCACGAGGGCGGTGGTGGAGGAGTCGAGACCGGGGACCTCGGCACCCTCGGTCAGGGCGGGCTCGACACGCTTGGCGAGGACCTTGCCGAGCTCGACGCCCCACTGGTCGAAGGAGTCGATGTTCCAGACCGCGCCCTGGACGAACACCTTGTGCTCGTAGAGGGCGATCAGCTGGCCCAGGACCGACGGCGTCAGCGCGCGCGCCAGGATGGTCGTGGTCGGGTGGTTGCCCTGGAAGGTGCGGTGGGCCACCTGCTCCTCGGCCACGCCCTCCGCGCGCACCTCCTCGGCGGTCTTGCCGAAGGCGAGCGCCTGCCCCTGTGCGAACAGGTTGGCCATCAACAGGTCGTGCTGCGCCTTGAGTTCGTCACTCAGCTCGTCGACCGGGCGGGCGAAGCCGATCAGGTCGGCCGGGATGAGCTTGGTGCCCTGGTGGATCAACTGGTAGTAGGCGTGCTGCCCGTTGGTGCCGGGCGTGCCCCACACCACCGGACCGGTCTGCCACTGGACGGGGTCGCCGTCACGCTGCACCGACTTGCCGTTGGACTCCATGTCCAGCTGCTGGAGGTAGGCGGTGAACTTCGACAGGTAGTGGCTGTACGGCAGCACCGCGTGCGACTGGGCGTCGTGGAAGTTGCCGTACCAGACGCCCAACAGGCCGAGGATCAGCGGGGCGTTGGCCTCGGCGGGCGCGTTCTGGAAGTGCTCGTCGACGATCCGGAAGCCGTCGAGCATCTCCCGGAAGCGGTCCGGGCCGATGGCGATCATCAGGGAGAGGCCGATCGCCGAGTCGTAGGAGTAGCGGCCGCCGACCCAGTCCCAGAACTCGAACATGTTGTCCGGGTCGATGCCGAAGTCGGTGACCTTCTCGGCGTTCGTCGACAGGGCGACGAAGTGCTTGGCGACCGCCTTCTCGTCGCGGAGTCCGGCCGGGCCGTCGAGCAGCCAGGTGCGGGCCGAGGTGGCGTTGGTGATCGTCTCGATCGTGGTGAAGGTCTTGGACGCGACGATGAACAGGGTCTCCGCCGGGTCCAGGTCGCGGACCGCCTCGTGCAGGTCGGCGCCGTCCACGTTGGACACGAAGCGGAAGGTCAACTCCCGTGCCGTGAACGCCCGCAGGGCCTCGTAGGCCATGGCGGGACCGAGGTCCGAGCCGCCGATGCCGATGTTGACGACGTTCTTGATGCGCTTGCCGGTGTGGCCGGTCCACTCGCCGGAGCGGACCCGGTTCGCGAAGTCGCTCATCTTGTCGAGCACGGCGTGCACGCGCGGCACGACGTTCTCGCCGTCGACCTCGACCACTGCGCCCGCGGGGGCGCGCAGCGCGGTGTGCAGGACCGCCCGGTCCTCGGTGAGGTTGATCCGCTCACCGCGGAACATGGCGTCCCGCAGCCCGAACACGTCGGTGGCGGTGGCCAGTTCCTGAAGCAGGGCCAGCGTCTCGTCGGTGATCAGGTGCTTGGAGTAGTCGATGCGCAGGTCGCCCACGCGCACCACGTACCGCTCCGCGCGCCCGGGATCATCGGCGAACAGTTCACGCAGATGGGCCTGTTGCCCGGCGCGGTGGTCCTCCAGGGCCGTCCACTCGGGGCGGCGCGTGAGCAGAGGGGAGTCAGACATGAGCAGGGGTCTCCTTGGTGGCCTCGCCCCGCAGGGCGACGGCGTACATCTCGTCGGCGTCGAGGCGGCGGAGCTCCTCGGCGATGAGTTCGGAGGTGGTGCGGACCTTCAGCGCGAGGGTGCGCGACGGCTGTCCCGGCAGGGACAGCGTGGCCAGCGGGCCCTCGGGGCGGTCGATGACGATCTCGCCGTTCGCGGTGCCCAGGCGGACGGCCGTGACCACCGGTCCCGCGGTGACCACGCGGTCGATCTTCACCTTCAGGCGCGCCTCCAGCCAGCGGGCCAGCAGCTCGGCGGCCGGATTGTCGGCCTCGGCCTCCACGGCTCCGGAGATGATCTCCGCGCGGGCCTGGTCGAGGGCCGCCGCCAGCATCGAGCGCCACGGCGTCAGCCGGGTCCAGGCGAGGTCGGTGTCGCCCGGCGCGTAGGAGCGGACCCGGGCCGCGAGCACGTCGAGGGGGTTCTCGACGGCGTACAGGTCGGTGATCCGGCGCTGGGCGAGCGCGCCCAGCGGGTCCTTGGCCGGGTTCTCCGGCGCGTCCACCGGCCACCACACGACGACCGGGGCGTCCGGCAGCAGCAGCGGCAGCACCACGGAATCGGCGTGGTCGGAGACCTCGCCGTAGGTCCGCAGGATCACCGTCTCGCCGGTGCCGGCGTCGGCGCCCACCCGGACCTCGGCGTCCAGCTTGGACGCCATCCGGTCGCGGGCGGTGCGGGCGTGCCGCTTGATGACGACCAGGGTGCGCGAGGGGTGCTCGTGCGAGGCCTCCTCGGCCGCCTTGATCGCGTCGTAGGCGTTCTCCTCGTCCGTGACGATCACCATCGTCAGGACCATGCCCACCGCGGGGGTTCCGATGGCGCGGCGACCCTGCACCAGCGCCTTGTTGATCTTGCTTGCCGTGGTGTCGGTCAGGTCGATCTTCATGGCCTGCGCCAGCTCCGTCCGTCTCGTGCGAGCATCTCGTCGGCTTCCTCGGGTCCCCAGGTACCCGACGCGTACTGCGCCGGACGGCCGTGGTTCGCCCAGTACTCCTCGATCGGGTCGAGGATCTTCCAGGACTCTTCCACTTCCTGGTGACGCGGGAACAGGTTGGCGTCCCCGAGGAGGACGTCCAGGATGAGCCGCTCGTACGCCTCCGGGCTGGACTCGGTGAACGACTCGCCGTAGGCGAAGTCCATCGTCACGTCCCGGATCTCCATCGAGGTGCCCGGCACCTTCGACCCGAACCGGACCGTCATGCCCTCGTCGGGTTGCACGCGGATGACGATGGCGTTGGAGCCGAGCTCCTCGGTGGCCGTCGTGTCGAAGGGGGAGTGCGGGGCCGTCTGGAAGACGACCGCGATCTCGGTGACCCGGCGTCCGAGCCGCTTGCCGGTGCGCAGGTAGAAGGGGACGCCCGCCCAGCGGCGGTTGTCGACGTTCAGCCTGATGGCGGCGTACGTGTCGGTGGTGGACGCCTTGTCGATGCCGTCCTCCTCCAAGTAGCCGAGCACCTTCTCGCCGCCCTGCCAGGCGCCCGCGTACTGCCCGCGCACGGCGTGCTTGCCGATGTCCTCCGGCAGCTTCACGGCCCTGAGGACCTTCAGCTTCTCGGTCAGCAGCGACTCGGCGTCGAAGGCGGCCGGCTCCTCCATGGCGGTGAGCGCCATCAGCTGGAGCAGGTGGTTCTGGATGACGTCACGGGCGGCGCCGATGCCGTCGTAGTAGCCGGCCCGGCCGCCGATGCCGATGTCCTCGGCCATCGTGATCTGCACGTGGTCGACGTACGAGCGGTTCCAGATGGGCTCGTACATCTGGTTGGCGAAGCGCAGCGCCAGGATGTTCTGGACGGTCTCCTTGCCCAGGTAGTGGTCGATGCGGAACACCTGGTCCGGTTCGAACACGTCGTGCACGAGGGCGTTGAGCTCGCGGGCGCTCTTCAGGTCGCGGCCGAACGGCTTCTCGATGACCGCGCGCCGCCAGGACCCCTCGGGCGCGTCGGCCAGCCCGTGCTTCTTGAGCTGCTGGACGACCTTCGGGAAGAACTTCGGCGGTACGGAGAGGTAGAAGGCGTAGTTGCCGCTCGTGCCGCGGGCCTTGTCGAGGTCCTCGACGGTCTGTCGGAGCTGCTTGAACGCCGTGTCGTCGTCGAAGTCGCCCGGGATGAACCGCATGCCCTCGGCGAGCTGCTGCCAGACCTCCTCACGGAACTCGGTCCGCGCGTGCTCGCGCACGGAGTCGTGCACGATCTGCGCGAAGTCCTCGTCCTCCCAGTCCCGGCGGGCGAATCCGACGAGCGAGAAGCCCGGCGGGAGCATGCCGCGGTTGGCGAGGTCGTAGACGGCCGGCATCAGCTTCTTGCGGGACAGGTCGCCGGTGACACCGAAGATGACGAGCCCGGACGGCCCGGCGATCCGGGGGAGACGCCGGTCGCGCTCGTCGCGCAGGGGGTTCTCCCAGTCGGCGGTGATGGTCATTCCGCGTCAACTCCCTTGCTGTTCAGCGACTTGGTGACGGCGTCCAGCAGGTCCTGCCAGGCCGCCTCGAACTTGGCCACGCCCTCGTCCTCCAGCTGCTGCACGACCTCGTCGTAGGAGACACCCAGCGCCTCCACGGCGGCCAGGTCGGCGCGGGCCTGCGCGTAGCCGCCGGTCACCGTGTCGCCGGTGATGTCGCCGTGGTCGGCGGTGGCGTTCAGCGTGGCCTCGGGCATGGTGTTGACCGTGCCGGGCGCGACCAGGTCGTCGACGTACAGGGTGTCCTTGTAGGCCGGGTCCTTCACGCCCGTCGAGGCCCACAGCGGGCGCTGCCTGTTGGCGCGGGCGCCGCCGAGGGAGTCCCAGCGAGCCGAGGAGAAGACCTCCTCGTACGCCTCGTAGGCGAGCCGCGCGTTGGCGAGCGCCGCCCGGCCCTTGAGCGCGAGGGCCTTCTCCGTGCCGAGGACCGTGAGC
This sequence comes from Streptomyces sp. NPDC001668, assembly GCF_042893155.1. Taxonomy (NCBI): domain Bacteria; kingdom Bacillati; phylum Actinomycetota; class Actinomycetes; order Kitasatosporales; family Streptomycetaceae; genus Streptomyces; species Streptomyces sp. NPDC001668. Next base: position 111,854 of record NZ_JBIAUQ010000022.1, on the reverse strand, counting down.
CGCTTGTCGATCTCGGAGTCGACGCGGGAGACGAAGAAGGAGGCGACGGAGTGGATCGTGGCGAGGTCGAGGCCCTTCTTCGCGGCCTTCTCCAGGCCGGCGAGGTAGGCGTCCATGACCTCGCGGTAGCGCTCCAGGGAGAAGATCAGCGTGACGTTGACGCTGATCCCGAGGCCGATGACCTCGGTGATCGCCGGGAGGCCCGCCTTCGTCGCCGGGATCTTGATCATGACGTTCGGGCGGTCCACGAGCCAGGCGAGCTGCTTGGCCTCGGCGATCGTGGCCCGGGTGTCGTGGGCCAGACGCGGGTCGACCTCGATGGAGACCCGGCCGTCCCGGCCGCCGGTCGCCTCGTACACCGGACGCAGGACGTCGGCGGCGGCGCGGACGTCGGCCGTGGTCATCATCCGTACGGCCTCGTCGACCGTCACGCCCCGGGTCGCGAGGTCGCTCAGCTGCTCCTCGTAGCCCGCTCCCGAGCCGATGGCGGCCTGGAAGATGGACGGGTTGGTGGTCACGCCGACGACGTGCTTCGTGGCGACGAGCTCGGCGAGGTTCCCCGACTCGATCCGCCCCCGCGACAGGTCGTCCAGCCAGATGGAGACGCCCTCGTCGGACAGGCGCTTGAGTGCTCCCGCGGGTGCGGTCGCTTCGGTCACAGTGATCATCTTCTTTCTGGCGGTCGGATCAACCACGCGCGGCGGCCAGTGATTCCCTGGCTGCGGCGGCGACGTTCTCGGCGGTGAAGCCGAACTCGGCGAACAGGGTCTTGGCGTCGGCGGAGGCGCCGAAGTGTTCGAGGGAGACGATGCGTCCTGCGTCACCTGTGAAGCGGTACCACGTGAGACCGATAGCGGCCTCGATTGCGACGCGGGCTCGCACGGACGGCGGAAGGACGCGCTCCCGGTACTCCCGCGGCTGCTCCTCGAACCACTCCACGGACGGCATCGACACCACCCGGGTGCCGACCCCCTCCGCCTCCAGCTGCTCCCGCGCGGCGACGGCGAGCTGGACCTCGGAGCCGGTGGCGATGAGGACGACGTCGGGAACCTCCGTGGAGGAGTCCCGGAGCACGTACCCGCCCTTGGCCGCGTCCGGGTTCGGGGCGTACGTCGGGACACCCTGGCGGGTGAGTGCGAGGCCGTGCGGGGCCGGGTTCGTGGCGTGCCGCTTGAGGATCTCGGCCCAGGCGATCGCGGTCTCGTTGGCGTCGGCCGGGCGCACGACGTTCAGGCCCGGGATGGCGCGCAGGGACGCGAGGTGCTCGACCGGCTGGTGCGTCGGGCCGTCCTCGCCGAGGCCGATGGAGTCGTGCGTCCACACGTAGGTGACGGGCAGCTGCATCAGCGCGGACAGGCGCACGGCGTTGCGCATGTAGTCGGAGAACACCAGGAAGGTGCCGCCGTAGATCCGCGTGTTGCCGTGCAGCGCGATGCCGTTCATCTCGGCGGCCATCGAGTGCTCGCGGATCCCGAAGTGGACGGTTCGGCCGTACGGGTCGGCCTCCGGCAGCGCGTTGCCCTTCGGGAGGAAGGACGACGTCTTGTCGATCGTGGTGTTGTTCGAGCCGGCGAGGTCGGCGGAACCGCCCCACAGCTCGGGGAGCACCGGGCCGAGCGCCTGGAGGACCTTGCCGGAGGCGGCGCGGGTGGCGACGGACGTGCCCTCCTCGAAGACCGGGATCGCGGACTCCCATCCCTCCGGGAGCTGGCCGGCGACGACCCGGTCGAAGAGCTCGGCCCGCTCGGGCTGCTCACCGCGCCACGCGGAGATCTGCTTGTCCCAGGCCGCGTGCGCCTCGGCGCCCCGGTCCAGGGCCTGGCGGGTGTGACGGATGACCTCGTCGGAGACCTCGAAGGTCTTGTCCGGGTCGAAACCGAGCACCCGCTTGGTCGCGGCGACCTCGTCCGCGCCGAGCGCGGAGCCGTGGGCGGCCTCGGTGTTCTGCGCGTTCGGGGCGGGCCAGGCGATGATCGTGCGCATCGCGATGATCGAGGGGCGCTCGGTCTCGGCCCGGGCCGCCTTCAGGGCGGCGTACAGGGCGTGGACGTCGACGTCGCCGTCGGCGCCGGGCTCGATGCGCTGGGTGTGCCAGCCGTAGGCCTCGTACCGCTTCAGCACGTCCTCGGAGAAAGCGGTGGCGGTGTCGCCCTCGATGGAGATGTGGTTGTCGTCGTAGACGAAGACCAGGTTGCCGAGCTTCTGGTGGCCCGCGAGGGAGGAGGCCTCGGCGGAGATGCCCTCCTCCAGGTCGCCGTCGGAGACGATCGCCCAGACGGTGTGGTCGAAGGGGGACTCGCCCTCGGGGGCCTCGGGGTCGAAGAGGCCGCGCTCGTAGCGGGCGGCCATCGCCATGCCGACGGCGTTGGCGACACCCTGGCCGAGCGGCCCGGTGGTGGTCTCGACGCCCGCGGTGTGCCCGTACTCGGGGTGACCGGGCGTCTTGGAGCCGTGGGTCCGGAAGGCCTTGAGGTCGTCCAGCTCCAGCTCGTACCCGGAGAGGTAGAGCTGGGTGTAGAGCGTCAGCGAGGTGTGCCCGGGGGAGAGGACGAAGCGGTCACGGCCGGTCCACTCGGGGTCCGCCGGATCGTGACGCATCACCTTCTGAAAGATCGTGTACGCCGCGGGAGCCAGGGCCATCGCGGTGCCGGGGTGCCCGTTGCCGACCTGCTGCACGGCATCCGCCGCCAAGAGGCGGGCGGTGTCGACGGCACGCCGGTCGAGTTCGGTCCATTCGAAGCTGTCCGGGGTCTGCGTGCTCATCTTCAAGAAGTCCTCGATCGGAGGGGGATAGCTGGTCTGACGTGTTCAAACTTAAAAGTCTGACTTTTAGGGGGGAAGGTCGCGGTGTGCCAGCCTGTGGTGAAAGTGGGACACGGAACGCTCCAGGCAGGCGGCACGAGAAGGACATGGCGGACAGAACAACCCAAGCCTCCATCCAAGGCGGAGACGGTGACGGCGGAGTGGACGGGATCAGAACGTTCCCCTTCCCCATCGAGCTGAGTGTGTGCGGTGTCGGTATGCAGATCGGCCCGATGGGAGTGGGCCGCACCTGGCACGCGGATGCCCCGCTGGAGCGCGTCCACCGCATCGACTTCCATGTCGTGATGCTCTTCGACGGCGGCCCCGTCCGCCACATGATCGACTTCGCCGAGTACGAGGCGACCGCGGGCGACCTGTTGTGGATCCGCCCGGGCCAGGTCCACCGCTTCTCGCCGACGAGCGAGTACCGCGGAACCGTGCTCACCATGCAACCGGGCTTCCTGCCGCGGGCGACGGTGGAGGCGACGGGGCTCTACCGCTACGACCTGCCGCCGCTGCTGCGGCCCTCCGACGCCCAGTTGACGGGCCTGCGCGCGGCTCTGGTCCAGTTGCAGCGGGAGTACGAGGACACCTCGACCCTGCCGCTGAGTCTGCACACCTCGGTCCTGCGGCACTCGTTGACGGCGTTCCTGCTGCGGCTGGCCCACCTCGCGGCGAGTTCGGCGGAGGCCGGGCGGCGCGCCGAGTCGACGTTCACCCTGTTCCGGGACGCGGTGGAGAAGGGCTTCGCCACGAACCACAGCGTCAGCGCGTACGCCGACGCGCTGGGATACTCCCGCCGGACCCTGGTGCGCGCCGTGCGTGCCGCCACGGGGGAGACGCCCAAGGGGTTCATCGACAAGCGGGTCGTGCTGGAGGCGAAGCGGCTGCTGGCCCACACGGACCTGCCGATCGGGCGGGTGGGGGCGGCGGTGGGGTTTCCCGACGCCGCGAACTTCTCCAAGTTCTTCCAGCAGCACACGGACATGACGCCGGCGGCGTTCCGGGCGGACCTTCGATAGGAGCGGGACCGGTTCACGAACCACCAACTCCGGCCGGAACGCGCCCACATGGCGCCCACTTGACTCCCGCTTTGCTGTGCATGACCTGTGCGTGGGGTGATCTTTGCCCGGCGTAGCCCACGGTTCGCCAGGGCTTCACGCGGACCCGGCCGAGGGCCCCTAGGGTTGCGGCGCCGCTCCCCCCGAACGTCCGTCACTCTGTCCGGAGGACAGTCATGGCCGCCGTCAAGGCACCGCAGCGCAACCGACGTTCCCTCTCCGCCCTCACCGGAGCCCTCGCCCTCACCGCCGCCTCGGTCGGCGTGTGGGCCGCGACCGCCTCCACCGCCGAGGCAGCCGCTCTCCCCACCCCCGACCACGTCGTGGTCGTGGTGCTGGAGAACCACGCCTACTCGCAGGTCATCGGCAGCTCCAGCGCCCCCTACCTCAACAACACCCTCAAGGCGGGAGGCGCCACCCTCACCCAGTCCTACGGCCTCACCCACCCCAGTGAGCCGAACTACTACATGCTCTTCTCCGGCTCCAACCAGGGCCGTACCGACGACAGTTGCGTCTCCGTCGGCTCCCTCTCCGCGCCGAACCTCGCCTCCGAGCTCATCGCCGCGGGCAAGACCTGGAAGAGCTACAACGAGTCACTGCCCAGCCAGGGTTCGACGACCTGCAGCAGCGGCAACTACGCCCAGAAGCACAACCCGTGGTTCGGCTTCTCCAACGTGCCGACGAACACCGCGATGACCTTCGCGCAGTTCCCGACCGACTACACGACCCTGCCGAAGGTCTCCTTCGTCGTCCCGAACCTGTGCAGCGACATGCACGACTGCTCGGTCTCCACGGGCGACACCTGGATCAAGAACAACCTGGGCGCCTACGCCACCTGGGCCACGACCCACAACAGCATCCTCGCCGTCACCTTCGACGAGGACAACAAGCTCTCCGGCAACCGCATCCCGACCCTCTTCTACGGCCAGCACGTCGCTCCCGGCAGCACCAGCTCCACCACCTACAACCACTACAACGTGCTGCGCACGCTGGAGGACCTGGCCGGTCTGAGCGCCCACGCGGGCAACGCCGCCTCCGCCTCCGACATCACCGGCATCTGGAACTGACGCCCGTGTACCTCGCGGACTCCCGGAGCACGGGTTCCCGCGGCACGAAGGCCGCCGTCGTCCCGGACACCCGTCCGGGGCGGCGGCCGGCCGCCGTGCCCGCCACCGTGCTGGCCCTGGGCACGGTCAGCCTGATCACGGACGTCTCCTCGGAGATGGTCACGGCCGTCCTGCCGCTGTACGTGGTCGCGGGCCTCGGCCTGTCACCGCTCGGCTTCGGCCTCCTCGACGGCCTCAACAACGGCGTCGGCGCCCTCGTCCGGCTGGCCGGCGGCCACCTCGCCGACCGGGGCGGCCGCCGCCACAAGGCCGTCGCGGGCCTCGGCTACGGCCTGTCGGCGCTGTGCAAGCCGCTGCTGCTGCTCGCCCACACCCTCCCCGTGCTCGGTGCCGTGCTCGCCGTCGACCGCACCGGCAAGGGACTGCGCACCGCCCCACGGGACGCGATGATCTCGCTGGCGACCGAACCCGCGCGCCGGGGACGGGCGTTCGGCGTCCACCGGGCCATGGACACCACCGGAGCGCTGCTCGGCCCGCTCGTCGCCTTCGCCGTCCTGCGGGCCACCGTCGACGGCTACGACGCGGTCTTCGCGGTCAGCGGCTGCGTCGCCGTGCTCGGGGTCCTGGTCCTTGTGCTCTTCGTGCCCGGCCACATCACCCCGGCGGGGGCCGCGCAACCGCCCGCCCCGGAACGGCCGTTGCTCCGGGACGCCCTCGGACTGCTGGTCCGGCCCGAACTGCGGCGGCTCACCCTCTGCGCGAGCCTCCTCGGCCTGACCACCGTCAGCGACTCCTTCCTCTACCTGCTGCTCCAGCGCGAAGGCGACCTGCCCGCACACCTGTTCCCGCTGCTGCCGCTGGGCACCGCCGCCTTCTTCCTGCTGCTCGCCGTGCCGCTCGGCGCGCTCGCCGACCGCGTCAGCCGCCGCCGGCTCTTCCTGGCGGGCCACGGAGTCCTGCTGCTCGGCTACGGCCTGGTGCTCTCCCCGTGGCACGGCGTCCCGGCCGTGATCGCCGTCCTTTTCCTGCACGGCACCTTCTACGCGGCCACCGACGGAGTCCTCGCGGCCGCCACCGCCGCGGTCGTCCCCGCCCGGCACCAGGGCGCGGGGCAGGCGCTGGTGGGCACCGGGCAGGCACTCGCCCGGTTCACCTGCTCGCTCGCCTTCGGCGCGGCCTGGAGCCTGTGGGGCGGTCGGACCGCGCTCGCGATCACCGCGGCCGCCCTGGCCGCCGGCGCCGTCGTGGCCGCGTTCGTCCTGCGCTCCACCGCAAGCATTGACGAGGTGCCCGCATGACCCGAACGACCCGTCTGGTGACCCTGCTCGTCGCCGTCGTGCTGCTCGGCGCGGTCGGTACCGGGTCGGTGCTGCACGCCGCCCACCGCTCGGGCCTGCGGGACGAGCAGCAGGCGAACGGTCCGGTCGTACGGGCCGGTACCGTCTCGCTGCGGCCGTCGGCCGAACGGCGCCTGCTGGTACGCAACCTGGCCTGGGGTCCGCACCGCGACGAGATCGCCACCGTCCCCGCCGACGATCCGCAGGGCCCGCGGACCGCGTCGGGCGTGAAATGCCTGCGCTTCCACGCGGCGGCAGGCACCGGCATCTGCCTCCAGGCCGTGCACGGCGCCCTGGAGGACACCTACCGCGCGGTGGTGCTCGACGCGCACCTGCGCGAACGGCACCGCTTCCCGGCCGCCGGCATCCCCACCCGGGCCCGGGTCTCGCCCTCCGGACACATGGTCGCCTGGACGGTGTTCGTCAGCGGGGACTCGTACGCCGGAACGAACTTCTCCACCCGCACGGCCATCGTCGACACCCGCACCTGGGCGATCGACGACAACCTGGAGACCTTCCGCGTCATCAAGGACGGCCGGACCTACCACGCCGCCGACACCAACATCTGGGGCGTCACCTTCGCCGACGACCACCGCTTCTACGCCACCCTGGCGACCGGCGGCCGGACGTACCTCGTACGGGGCGACGTCACCGCACGCACCCTGACCACCCTGCACCGCAACGTCGAATGCCCCTCCCTCTCCCCGGACGGCACGCGCGTCGCCTACAAGAAACGCGTCAAGGGCGCCTCGCCCGACGCCCCTTGGCGGCTGTACGTGCTCAACCTGAGCACCATGAAGGAGACCGCGACCGCCGAGACGCGCACCATCGACGACCAGGCCCTGTGGGCCGACGACGACACCCTCGTCTACGCGCTCCCCGGTGACTACGGCTCCGACCTGTGGACCGTCCCCGCCGACGGCACCGGCACGGCCCGCCGTCTGATGACCTCCGCGGTCGCCCCCGCCTACCTGGGGTGAGGCGGCGCTGCCCCGCGAGACCGCACAGGCGGCCTCGCGGGGCTCAACCAGCCCTTCAGTGGCCGAAGTTGAACCAGTTCACGTTCACGAAGTCGGCCGGCTGGCCGCTGGTGAAGGTCAGATAGACGTTGTGGGTGCCGGTGACGGCGCCGATGTTCGCCGGGACCGTTCTCCAGGACTGCCAGCCACCGGTGTTGGCGAGGGCGAAGCTGCCGATCGGAGTGGCGGTACGGCTGTCCAGGCGCACCTCGACCAGACCGCTGACCCCGCCCGCCGCGCCGCTCGCCACCCGGGCGACGAACTGGGTCGCGGGCGTGGAACCGAAGTTGACGTTCTGGTACAGCGCCCAGTCACCGTTGGCCAGGGAGGCGATGTTCTGGCCGCCGCCGGTGTCGGTCGTGGTCTCGGTGCCGACACCGCTCTGGCCGTTGTAGGACTCCGCCTGGATGGTGCCGTAGGCGTCCACGCCGCCCGTGGGTGGCGGCGTGGTACCGCTCCCACTCGCCGACAGGACCTGGACGTAGTCCACGACCATGGGCACGCCGGACTGGGTGCCGGAGTCGAGTCCGCCGCCGAACGCGTCGGGGAAGGCGCCGCCCATCGCCACGTTGAGGATGATGAAGTAACCGTGCTGGGTGGCGTTGGCCCAGGTCGTCGCGTCCACCTGGCTCGCGTTGACCGAGTGGTACTGGGTGCCGTCCACGAGGAACCGGATCGTCTCGGGGCTCACCGAGCGGTCCCACTCCATCGTGTAGGTGTGGAAGCCGGACTGGCAGGTCGAGCCGGGGCAGGCCACGTTGTTGCCGATACCGGTGGTCTCGTTGCAGGGTCCGCCCGGGTTGGTGCCGCAGTGCATCGTGGCCCACACCCGGTTCATGCCCTGGACGTTCTCCATGATGTCCAGCTCGCCGACGCCCGGCCAGTTCTGGTAGTTGCCGCGGTAGGGCGCGCCCAGCATCCAGAAGGCCGGCCAGTAGCCCTCGGCCGCGGTGCCGGTGACGTTGGGCATCTGGATGCGTGCCTCGACGCGCAGCTTGCCGCCGGAGGGGGGCTGGAAGTCGGTGCGGTTGGTCTCGATGCGGCCCGAGGTCCACCTGCCGGCGGAGTCGCGGAGCGGGGTGATGCGCAGGTTGCCGTTGCCGTCCAGCGCCACGTTGCTGGTGCTGTTGGTCATCGTCTCGACCTCGCCGGTACCCCAGTTGGCGGGGCCGCCGGGGTAGGAAGTACCGGTCGCGTACTGCCAGTTGGAGGTGGAGACACCCGTCCCGGCGGAGCCGTTGAAGTCGTCCAGGAAGACCTGGGACCAGCCCGTGGGAGGCGCGGGAGCGGAGGCGTCGGCGGGGAGGGTGGCGGCCGTCGCGAGGGCGGCGGCCAGGCCGAGGGTGCTGAGGACGGCGATGAGGGTCCGTCGCCGTCTGGGTATGCCGGAGGTTTCACTCATGGGGGTGCCTCTCGGGTACGGGGAGAAGTGAGCGCGGGTGCCTTCGAAAGCGCTCGGAGGTCTTGAGAGCGCTCTCAAAGTGGGCCCAATGTGCTCGCAGTCACTCCAGCCGTCAAGAGGTTGAGCCGTGAAAGTCCGTGCGCCCCAGGTGGGTTCACCCCTTGAAACCGGGAGAACCCACCCGGCCGCCGTCCGGCGCCGTCAGACGTTCGCCGACACGGACCGCTCGGGCGTGGCCTCCCGCAGCCCGAACCGGTCGTGCGCCTGGCGCAATGGCTTCGGCGCCCACCAGGCACGCCGGCCGAGCAGCGCCATGGTCGCCGGGACCAGCAGCATCCGTACGACCGTCGCGTCGATCAGCACCGCCAGGGTCAGGCCGAGACCGATCTGGAGGATGGGGGAGAACCCGCCCGTCATGAAGGCGCCGAACACGACCGCCAGGAGCAGCGCGGCGCAGGTGACGACCCGTCCGGAGCGGCGCAGCCCCGTCAAGACAGCCGCCCGGTCGTCCCCGGTCCGCCGCCGGGCCTCCCGCATCCGGGCCAGGATGAACAGCTCGTAGTCCATGGCGAGCCCGAAGGCGATCGACACGATCAGCGGCGGCGCGGTCAGGCTCAGCGCGCCCAGGCCCTCGCCGCCGAGCAGCCCGGCCCCGTGCCCGTCCTGGAAGACCCACACCACCACGCCGAGGGCCGCGCCCAGGCTGAGCAGGGTGGTCGCGATCGTGCGCAGCGGGATCAGTACCGAGCCGGTGAAGGCGAACAGCAGGACGAAGATGCCGGCCAGGACGGTCAGCGCCGCCCAGGGTGCCCGCTCGGCGAGCATCGCGCGGAAGTCGACCAGCCGGGCCGCGACCCCGGTCACCTCGACGGGCTCGTCGCCGCGCACGTCCCGTACCCGCTCGACCAGGTCGGTGGCCGCACCGCCGTCCACGGTGCCGGGCGGCTGGAGCTCCACGACGGTGTTGCCGCCCGGCAGCCGGCGGGACTCCGCGTTCGGGACCAGGGCGCGGATCCGGTCGGCGGTCTCGGTGCCGGTGCCGGGCTTGAGGACGACGACCACGGGGGAGACCCCGGTGCCCTTGGGGAAGTGCGCGTCGACGGTGTCGTACAGCTGCCGGGCCTCGGTGCCGGAGGGCAGCTGCCGGGCGTCGCCGATGGCGATCCTCATACCGGTCACCGGCAGGGCGAGGACCAGCAGCACCGGGACGACGGTGACCAGGACGGCGATCCGGCGGCGCTGCGCGAAGCGGGCGAGGCGGGCGAAGACCCGGCCCTCCTCGTCCTCGGAACGCGCCTTCGAGGGCCGGATCCGGCCGCCGAACTTCGTGAGCAGCGCGGGCAGCAGGGTCACCGCGGCCAGCATGTCGACCACCACGACGGCGGCGACGGCCAGACCCATGCTGCGCAGGAACACGCTCGGGAAGACCAGCAGTCCGGTCAGGCTGACGGCGACCGTGAGCCCGGAGAACAGGACGGTCCTCCCGGCCGCGTCGACCGTGCGGTGCACGGCTTCCACCAGGTCTTCGGTGGACTCGGTCTGCCGGCGTTCCTCGCGGAAGCGGACCAGCATCAACAGGGCGTAGTCGACGGCCAGTCCGAGGCCGAGCATGGTGGTGACCTGGATCGCGTACACCGAGATGTCGGTGACCTGGCTGAAGGCGAACAGTCCGAGGAACGCCCCCGCGATCCCGCTCACCGCGATCACCAGCGGCAGTGCGGCGGCGCGCAGTCCGCCGAACACCACGAGCAGCAGGGCGAGTACGACGGGCAGAGAGATCAACTCGGCGTTCTTCACGTCCTCCTGGGCGCGTTCACCGAGCTGCCGGCCGAGGAGTTCACCGCCGCTGACGTGGACCTCGGGCGCGTCGATCCGCTTGATCGTCTCGACGGCCGTGTCCGTCGCCGCCTCCTCCGCCTCGTCGCTCAGACCGCCCTCGAAGGTGACGGGGATGATCAGGGCCCGGCCGTCGCGGGCGGTGAGACCGGGCGTGGTGTACGGGTCCGGCACGTCGGCCACCCCGGCGATCCCGCGGACCTCGGCCACCGTCCGCTCGACCCGGGCGCGCAGGGCCGCGTCGGAGACCGGCTCGCCCGCGACGACCGCGGTGACGGACTCGCCGGTCGGGTCCACGCCGGACAGGTAGTCGTCGGCCAGGTCGGACTCGGTGCCCGGCACGTCGGGCACGTCGTCGGAGAGGTCGGCGAAGACGCCCGTCCCGAGGCCGAAGCCCAGCAGCAGGAAGGCGGCCCAGAGGCCGATGACGGTCAGCGGGCGGCGGGTCGCCGCCCGGGCGAGTGTGGAGAGCACGGGGGCCTCCCGGCGGGTTGGCGGTGGTTGCTGGCACCGTCAGAGTGCTGCCGCGGACGGGCTCACCGGATCGCCGGGGCGGGCGGTTTCAGGGCCTGGGCCGTACGGGTGAGACGGGGTGGCTCCTCACTCCCGCGGGGGAGGAATCTCCGGTACCGGTCGGGGAGTTGACCTGGCAGAGACCATCGAGGAGGCCGTATGTCCGAGGTACCACCCGCCGTCCGTGAACTCCGTCTCGTCGTCACGGCGGACGACTACGACGAGGCGCTGCGCTTCTACCGGGACGTCCTCGGGCTGCCCGAACGGGCCGCGTTCTCCTCGCCCGACGGGCGGGTCACCATCCTGGAGGCGGGGCGGGCGACACTGGAGCTCACCGATCCGAACCATGCCGCGTTCATCGACGAGGTGGAGGTGGGGCGCCGGGTCGCCGGGCACATCCGGGTCGCCTTCGAGGTCGACGACTCGGCCGCCACGACGGCGAAGCTGGCGCAGGCCGGGGCGGAGGTGGTCGCCGAGCCGACCCGCACCCCCTGGAACTCGCTGAACTCCCGCCTGGAGGCGCCCGGTTCGCTCCAGCTGACGCTCTTCACCGAGCTCGGGGACTGAAGGGTGCTCGTACCTGCCGCACGACTTCCCGCCGCACCACTGGTGCGGTGGCTGACGCTCCGTTGCCAGTCCCGACCCTACTGAGCTGTCGCCGCCGCGACTTGGCGGACTCAGCACCGGCGAACGATCACAGCCGATCCGTTGTGCAAGTCCGGGAGTTTCAGTCCCGGGCCGTTGGCAGGAGATCCGCGGCCGTGACGCGATGGAGGTGTATCAGCACGTCGAACCGGCGCCCGAGCGAGGTTTGGTAGGGGTCTTCCGGCCAGGCGTTCCCGATGGAGCGGGTCAGCCGCTTCGCCATCAGCCAGTCTCGCGTCGGCTCGGGCACGGCCCGCAGATCGACGTAGTAGTCCCGGCGCGAGACTCTCTCCAGCACCTCCTCACTGCTGCCCGCGCCCAGTGGCTTCACGGAGAAGCGACGGTAGGGCTCCTCCGGATCCGTCAGATCCATCGCGTTGAACGAGCCCTGCCCGAAGGTGTAACCGATGTTCACGTAATCGGCCCCGACCGTCTGGCGTAGGAACTCCCCCTGGGTCTTCGGATACTGCTCAGGGTTGTCGGACTCGTAGGAGACATGGCCGTTGTGGGCCGACAACAGCATCCGGTGGCCGGTGTGCCGCTGCCACCACACAGTGTTCTCCGCCATGATCTGGTCGCGGTAGAGCATGGCCCGAGCGATCTTCTCCGGGTCGGAGAAGTCGTAGTACGCGTAGAGGGTGCCGGTCTGGGAGATGGCCCTGGCGTGCTGGAGGACCCACTCGTACGCCTGCCGGTCCTCGTCCGGCCCCTGCGCCTGAAGCAGCTCGTAGGCGCGCCGCACATCCACGGCCGTCCGCTCGCGCTCGGCGATGGGCTTGGCCATGTTTTCGTTGACGGTCTCCTCCACGCTCCCCGTCGGCCGGAGCTCGCGGTAAAGGCGGCGGAACTCCGGCAGCAGCTCCGGGTGGTGCGCGGACACATAGTCCGTGACCGCGTCGAAGAGCTCAGGTCCCGCGTAACCGTTGTCCTCACCCATGAACTGCACGGGGTGGTCGGGGTGGCGAACGTTGTGGGCGCGCATCCACCTCAGCAGATCGAGGTACTCGCGGGTGTTCCATATCCGGTACGAGCTCTGGAACTCCTTGCGCATGAGCTTCTCCGGGTCGCCCTTCCCGTACAACACGTACTCGTTGAGGACCAGGCCGGTGGACCAGGGCGCCTCCAGCGCGAAGGTGGTGAAGCCCTGCTCCTCGACGAGGTACCGGAAGACGCGGTGCTTCATCGTGAAGAACTGCCGAGAGCTGTGCGTAGCCTCACCCAGGCCGACGATCTTCGCCGAGCCGATCATGCGGCCGAGCGGGCGCAGATCGCTGCCGGGGGCGCCGGCCTCCGTGGAACGCAGCGGCTCCGCGACGCGCGCCAGTTCGCGCACCGGATCGGTGGTGGTCATCGCGTTCGCGTGCGCCGGCCGGGCGGCGACCGTCAGCGTGCCGACCCCGAGCGTCAGCGCCAGCAGGAGCGGCAGTAACCGATGCGATCGATGTGATCTGTGAAATGCAGGCATGGATCAAGGCTGCCGATGGGCGGCACGCCTGGGGCAGCCTGCCACCTTCAGTTTTCCTCCTGGGGATAACCACAGGTCCGCGTGCTCAGGGATCGGCGGAGGCTCGCTGTTGTTGAACCAGTCGCCGCATTCCGCGGTGGCGAGTCCGACGTCGGCGAGGCCGTGCCAGGGTTTGCGGGGTTTGATCAACTCCGTTTTGTGCGGTGCCGATTGACCGGCGACGTGCGGCGCGTACCGCTCCGGGGAACGGACGGAGGCGTGGCGGGAGTGACCGCGTGACGTGGCGCGGTGTCTGCTCCGCAGAAGATCAGTCCTTCAGCGGAGAGCAGCGCGCCGATGCACGCGTGATCCATGTGGGCGTCATCGGCGACGTCGATGATCCCCCCGGAACCTGTGCCGGATCCCAAAGAAGGACGTCATGGCCAGTCAACGACCTAGCCCTGGCGTTCGGAGGTGGTGCCAGGCCCACCCCCGCAGGGGTGCTGGGCCGCTGGTGCGCTCAGGGGGCCGCTCATAGCGTCGGAACATGATGGATGCCACGAACGAACAACGAACGGGTACCACCAGGCGGACGGCGCTGCGCGGTCTGGGGCTCGCGGTGGGGGGCATGGCTCTGGCCGGCGGCCTCGGAGCCTCACGAGCGGTGGCGGAGCCACGTCGCGGGCCCACCACCTATGTGCTGGTGCACGGTACCCACAGCGCCGGCGCGTTCTGGATGCCGATCGCGCGGGAGCTGACGCTGCGCGGCCACCGCGTCGTCATGGTGGACCAGCCGGGGCATGGCGCGGAGGCTTTCGTCCCGGAGTCGTATCAGCGGCAGGACCTCAAAGCGATGGCGGTGGAGCCGTCCCCGCTGAAGGGACTCGGGCTGGACGAGTACGAGGCGCGCGTCACGGGCGTCGTGCGGCGCGTGGCGCGGAACGGCCCGGTGGTGCTGGTCGGGCACAGCCTGGGCGGCGTATCGGTCAGCCGTGTCGGCAACGCCGTCCCGCATCTGCTGCACCACATCTGCTACATGGCGGCCTTCTGCCCCAGCCGTGCCCTGCCCACAGCGGACGCCTGCACGGCGGCACCCGAGAACGCCAACGCCGTCAGCCCGGTCGAGCTGATGGTAGGTGACCTGGACGAGCTCGGGGTGCTGCGGCTGAACTTCCGGACCGGTGACAGCCGTGAACTGGCCCTCCTGAAGGAGATGATCTGCGCGGACCACCCCGACGCCGACTTCCGCCGGATACTGGCCGGCATGCAGACCGACGAGCCCATCACCGCTTATGCGGGCCGAGCGGTCGGCCGAGCTGACAGCTGGGGACGCATTCCCCGCACCTACCTGCGCTTCGGTAGGGACCGGACGATCGCCACCGCACTGCAGGACAGGATGGTCGCGGAGGCCGACGCACTCACACCCGGCAACCGCTTCCGCGTACATGACTTTCCCGAGGCGTCGCACATAGGCCCTCTGGATCCCGCCTCCGTCACAGAAGTCCTGGACACACTCGCGGCGTAGGCGCGGCTCGGTCGACCGTACCGCTCGATGAAGATCAACCACCGCAAGGTGTGAGCGGCTCACGGAACTTGTGCCAGACCCCGCTCAAGGGCGAGGAGGGGCCGCAGCCGCTGGATGACCCGGCACACCGTCAACGGCGAGACGGCGAGACGGCGAGACGGCGAACAGGGGCGCGAGCTGTCGCATGGTCAAGTTGGTGCGGTAGCAGACCGCCACCAGCAGCGCCCGATCTGCCAACGGCCGGCACCACGGCCGCCCGCCGCCAGGACCGTTGCCGCCCGTTCCCGCACCACCCGCAACAAGCACGCTTCAGGCGGAGCCCGGCACCACCAGACCCGTCTCGTACGCGCAGATCACCGCCTGCACCCGGTCCCGCAGCCCCAACTTGCCCAGCACATTGCTGACATGGGTCTTCACCGTGTGCTCGCTCACGAACAGCGTCGTGGCGATCTCCGCGTTGGACAGGCCCCTCGCCAGCATCCGCAGGATCTCCATCTCCCGGGCCGTCAGGACGTCCAGGCGGTCGGGGGCGGGCCCGGTGGCGGTTTCCTCGTGGCGGCGGCGCACGATGTCCGCGACCAGGCGGCGGGTCACGGCCGGCGCGAGCAGCGAATCACCGCCCGCGACCACGCGGACGGCGTGCACGAGGTCGTCCCGGCGCACGTCCTTGAGGAGGAAGCCGCTGGCTCCGGCGTACAGCGCGTCGTACACGTACTCGTCGAGGTCGAACGTGGTCAGCATGACCACCCTGCAGCTGGACTGGGCGCACACCCGGCGGGCCGCCTCCAGGCCGTCCATGACGGGCATCCGGATGTCGAGGAGCAGTACGTCCGGCGTGTGGCGGCGCACCGCGTCCACCGCCTCGGCGCCGTCCCCGGCCTCGGCGACCACCTCGATGTCCTGCTGCGCCTCGAGGATCATGCTGAAGCCGCTGCGGACCAGTTCCTGGTCGTCGGCGACGACCACCCGGATGCTCACCCCAGGGCCGCTTCCCGCTCCGCGGTGACGGGCAGCCGTACGACGACCCGGAAGCCGCCCTGCGGACCGGGCCCGGTCTCGGCGCTGCCCCCGCAGGCGGCCGCGCGCTCCCTGAGGCCGATCAGCCCGTGTCCGCCGCCCGTGCCCGCAGGGCCGCCGCCGTCGTCGGTCACCGTGAGGGTCAACTCGTCCTCCGACCAGTCGAGTTCCACCTGTGCGCAGGAAGCGTACGCGTGCTTCACCGTGTTGGTCAGGGCTTCCTGCACCGCGCGGTAGGCGGCGACCTCGGTGTCCGGGGGCAGCGGACGCGGCCTGCCCCGGGTGGTCGACTCGACCCGCAGTCCGGTCGACTCGGAGACCTGCCGGACCAGGGACGGGAGCCCGGACAGGTCCGGCTGAGGCAGCCGGGTGGCGCCGCTGCGTCGCTCCTCCTCCTTCAACACACCGAGAATTCGCCGTAGTTGGGCCATGGCGTCCCGGCCGCTGGTGGCGATCGCGTCGAACGCGGCCTCGGCGCGGGCCGGATCACTGCGCACCACGACCGGTCCGGCCTCCGCCTGGACGACCATCAGGCTCACCGCGTGCGCGAGGATGTCGTGCATGTCCCGGGCGATCCGGGAGCGTTCCTGGGCGATGGCCCGCGCGGTCTCCGCGGCCCGCTCCCGTTCCAGCCGGCGGGCGCGGTCCTCGACGGCGGCGGTGTACGCGCGCTGGACGCGGGCCAGCACGCCGAGGCCGTAGGCGCAGATCATGCCGGTGACGTGGAAGGCGTACTCGAAGGGCTCGGAGTGCTCCTTGTGCTGCATGGTCAGCACGGCCCCGAGCAGCCAGCTGGCCAGCATGCTGCGGCGCTGCCAGGGCAGGCCCACGGCGGCCATGGTGTACAGGACGACGAACCCGCCGTAGAGCACGTCGGGCGGCGGTGCGTGGTAGTACGCCATCGCCGTGGTGGCCGCCGAGACCGCCAGCGCGCTCGCGTAGGGGAAGCGGCGCCGCCAGACCAGCGGGACGGCGGTGGCGGCCCCCAGCAGCCAGCCCACCAGGCTCAGCGGGTCGTCCCCCTCGTCGGGGAACATCCACTGGAGAGACGCGGCGAACAGCACCAGCACGGCGAGCGCGCCGTCGACGACGTACGGGTTCGTCGTCCTCAGTCGGGTCAGTGCGGGGGCGTACCAGGACCGTGCGGCGGGCATGAGCGGCTCCTCGGGGCCGGGGCCGTTCCAGTATCACGAGGGCGCAGGGGGCGGGACCTCACCGGTGCGAGGGATATCCGGCGCCGGGCCGGGAGCGTGATCGCGGGTTGTGGTCCCGGGCACGGGGTCCCGAGCGGTGCGAGCCGCATCGCGGGGATTAGCAGGGTGGGGGCGTAAGAGGTACGTGCGGCGGGGGCCAGCGGCTGGGCATCGACTCGGTGCCGCGGGGCCTCACCGGTACGAGGGGCATCCGGCGCCGGGCACGGGAGTGTTCGCGGGCTGTCGGTCCAGGGACCGGGGATCTGGGGCGCCGCGGGGGCCGGCAGGGGAAGTGCCGGCAACACGACGCCGACGCGGCCGTGACCTCACCGGTGCGAGGGGCATCCGGCGCCCGGGGGTCCCGGGCGCCACGCGCCGCATCGCCGGGATCAGCCAGTGGGCGTTGCAGCGACACGACCCCGACGCGGCCGTGGCCTCGCCGGTGCGAGGGGCATCCGGCGCCCGGGGGTCCGGGCGCCACGCGCCGCCGGGATCAGCCAGTGGGCGTTGCAGCGACACGACGCCGACGGGGCCGTGGCCTCGCCGGTGCGAGGGGCATCCGGCGCCGGGGGGGCCGGGCGCCACGCGCCGCATCGCCGGGATCAGCCAGTGGGCGTTCCAGGGACACGACCCCGACGCGGCCGTGGCCTCACCGATGCGAGGGATGTTCCGTCCCCGAGTGGGGCGTGACCGCGGGCTGCCAGCCCAGCGCCCGGGAGATGCCGAGCGCCGCGAGCCGCACCGCGGGGATCAGGACCGGTACCTGCGCGTCGTCCTGGGGTACGACGACGGAGACGGCGGCGGTCACCGAGCCGTCCGGTCCGCGCACCGGGGCGGCCACCGAGAGGGCGTCGTCGGTGACCTGACGGCTGCTCACGGCCACGCCGGTGCGCCGGACCTCGGCCAGGACCCGGCGCAGCCTCGCCGGTTCGGCGAGGGTGTACGGCGTGAACACGGCGAGCGGGGCCGCGCAGTACTCCTCCTGCTCCCGCGGCTCGCAGTGCGCCAGCAACACCAGGCCGACCCCGGTGGCGTGCAGCGGCCAGCGCGCCCCGACCCGGATGTGCACGCCGACCGAGGAACGCCCCGAGATCCACTCGATGTAGACGACGTCCGAGCCGTCCCGCACCGCCAACTGCACGTTCTCGTGGGTGGCCTCGTACAGGTCCTCCAGATACGGCAGCGCCAGCTGGCGGAGCGCCACCCCGCGCGGCGCGAGCGCGGCGACCTCCCACAGGCGGAGCCCCACGTGGTAGACGCCGGCCTCGTCCCGTTCCAGCGCGCCCCAGTCGGTCAGCGCGCCCACCAGCCGGTGCGTGGTGGTCAGGGTCAGCCCGGCCCGCCGGCTGATGTCGGTCAGGGACAGCGCCGGGTGGTCATGGTCGAACGCGGCGAGCACGGACAGCAGCCGGTCCGGCGCGGAACGCACGGTCATGGCTGGTCGGCGACTCTCAGCAGGAGGGCCTGGAGCGTCTCGCGTTCGGCGGCGTCCAGCGGGGCGAGCAGGTCGTTGGTGACCCGTCGGCCGGCCTCGTCGGTGCCGCGCAGGAAGGCCCGGCCGTTCTCGGTGAGCATGACGATCTTGCTGCGCCGGTCGTCGGGGGAGGGGCGGCGTTCGGTCAGGCCCAGTTTCTCCAGGTCGTCGACCAGGCCGACGATCGCGCTGGGGTCGTAACCGAGCCGGGTGCTCAGCTCCCGCTGGAGGGCGCCCTCGGAGCCGGCGAGATACCGCAGCACCGCGTAGTGCCGCAGCCTGAGGCCCGACTCCTGGAGGAACGTGTTGAAGAGCTGACCCGAGCGCAGACCCAGGCGGTACAGCAGGTAACCGGTGTCCGCGTGCAGCCCGCGCATCCACGGCTCCTCCGAGTCGATGGGCTTCGGGGTGACGTGCTGGCGTGTGATGGCGGGCTCCTCGTGCTCGGTGTGTCAGGGAGATTCCAGCATGACGCACCCGAAGGTCGCCAACAACTATTGACGTCACCAATTATTGCTCTTAGCTTCGATCTCGTAGCCGCACCCCATGTGAACCCATGTGAAGGGACCCGCTCGTGCCCAGCATCGATCTCACCGGCAAGGTCGCCGTCGTCACCGGCAGCGGCCGGGGCCTCGGCCTCGCCTACGCGCACGCCCTCGCCGCCCACGGCGCCTCCGTGGTCGTCAACGACGTCGACGAGGCGGTCGCCGAGCAGGCCGTGAAGTCCATCACCGAGGCGGGCGGCACCGCCGTCGCCGAGGTCGTCCCGGTCGGCACCACCGAGGCCGCCGAGCGCCTGGTCAACCGGGCCGTGGAGGAGTTCGGACGACTGGACGTCCTGGTCACCAACGCCGGCATCCTGCGCGACAAGGTGCTGTGGAAGATGACCGACGACGACTTCGACGCGGTGATCGCCACCCACCTCAAGGGCACCTTCACCTGCGCCCGCGCCGCCGCGGTCCGGATGCGCGAGCAGGGTGAGGGCGGCTCCCTGATCCTGGTCGGCTCCCCGGCCGGGCAGCGCGGCAACTTCGGGCAGACGAACTACGCCGCCGCCAAGGCCGGCATCGCCGCCTTCGCCCGCACCTGGTCCATGGAGCTGGGCCGCGCGAACATCACCGTCAACGCGATCGTGCCGGTCGCGGCCACCGCGATGACCGAGACCATCCCCGCCTTCGCCCCGTACATCGAGGCCATGCGGAACGGTGAGCCGCTGCCGGACTTCCTGCGCAAGGGCGAGGGCTTCGGCACCCCCGAGGACTGCGCGGCCCTCGTCCCCTTCCTCGCCTCCGAGGCCGCCCGGGGCATCACCGGGCAGGCGATCGGCATCGGCGGCGACAAGGTGGCACTCTGGTCCCATCCGCAGGAGATCAAGACGGCCTACGCCGACGGCGGCTGGACCCCCGAGACCCTGGCCGACGCCTTCCCCACGTCGGTCGGCGCCGAACTGCAGACCGTCGGCATCCCGGCACCGAAGCTTCCGGAGGCGTGATGGAGACCCCCGCCAGGCCCCCCATGAGCGTCGACGACCTGGTCGCCATCGACGTGCACACCCACGCGGAGGTCTCCTCCAAGGGCCACTCCTCGCTGGACGACGACCTGCACGACGCCTCATCCGCCTACTTCAAGGTCGAGGGCAAGCGGAAGCCCACCCTGGAAGAGACGGCCGCGTACTACCGCGAGCGGAAGATGGCCGCCGTGATCTTCACGGTGGACGCCGAGTCCGCGACCGGCACCGCGCCGGTCCCGAACGAGGAGGTCGCCGAGGCCGCGGCCGCCAACTCCGACGTGCTGATCCCCTTCGCCTCCATCGACCCCTTCCGCGGCAAGGCGGGCGTCAAGCAGGCCCGCCGCCTGGTCGAGGAGTACGGGGTGAAGGGCTTCAAGTTCCACCCCAGCATCCAGGGCTTCTTCCCCAACGACAGGGCAGTGGCATACGACCTCTTCGAAGTGATCGAGGAGACGGGCACGATTGCCCTCTTCCACACGGGTCAGACGGGCATCGGCGCCGGGGTCCCGGGCGGCGGGGGAATCAGGTTGAAGTACTCCAACCCCCTCCACGTCGACGACGTCGCCGCCGACTTCCCGCACCTCAAGATCATCCTGGCGCATCCGTCCTTCCCCTGGCAGGACGAGGCCCTCGCCGTCGCCACCCACAAGCCGGGCGTCCACATCGACCTGTCCGGCTGGTCGCCGAAGTACTTCCCGCCGCAGCTCGTGCAGTACGCGAACACCCTGCTCAAGGACAAGGTCCTCTTCGGCTCCGACTTCCCCGTCCTCACCCCCGACCGCTGGCTCGCCGACTTCGAGAAGCTGTCGATCAAGGACGAGGTGAAGCCGAAGATCCTCAAGGAGAACGCCGCCCGTCTGCTCGGGCTGACCAAGCCATAAGGGGCCCCAGATGCGCAACGAGGGACTGGGTTCGTGGCCCGCACGCCGGGCCCGCAAGACCCCGCACCGCACCGCCCTGATCCACGGCGACACGACACTGTCGTACGCCGATCTGCACATCCGTGTCACCCGCCTCGCGCACGCCCTGCGCGCCCGGGGCATCCGGCGCGGCGACCGGGTCGCCTACCTCGGCCCCAACCACCCCTCCTACCTGGAGACGCTGTTCGCGGCCGGCACCCTCGGCGCGGTCTTCGTGCCCCTCAACACCCGCCTCGCCGGACCGGAGATCGGCTACCAGCTCTCCGACTCCGGGGCCAGGGCGCTGGTCTACGCCCCCTCGCACGCGGGGCTCGTCGCCGGACTGCCGGGCAGCACCGACGTGCGGACGTACGTCGAAGTCGGCGCCGAGTACGAGCAGTTGCTCGCCGAGTCGCCGGCCGAGCCGATCGACGAGCCGGTGCTGCCGGACGACACCTGCATCATCATGTACACCTCGGGCACCACAGGGCGTCCCAAGGGCGCCATGCTCACCCACGGCAACCTGACCTGGAACGCGATCAACGTCCTCATCGACCACGACCTGCTCGCCGACGAACGCGCCCTGGTGTCCGCCCCGTTGTTCCACACGGCGGGGCTGAACATGCTGACGCTCCCGGTGTTGCTCAAGGGCGGGACCTGCGTCCTGGTCGAGGCCTTCGACCCGAACGCGACCTTCGACCTGATCGAACGCCACCGGATCACCTTCATGTTCGGGGTGCCGACGATGTTCGAGCAGGTGGCGCGGCACCCGCGCTGGGCGGACGCGGACCTGTCGTCGCTGCGGATCCTCACCTGCGGCGGCTCACCGGTGTCGACGCCTCTCATCGCCGCGTACCAGGAGCGCGGGCTCACCTTCCTCCAGGGCTACGGCATGACGGAGGCGTCCCCCGGGACCCTGTTCCTGGACGCCGAACACGCGATCAGCAAGGCGGGGTCGGCGGGCGTACCGCACTTCTTCAGCGACGTCCGGGTCGTCCGGCCGGACCTCGCGCCCGTCGACACCGGCGAGACCGGCGAGGTCGTGCTCCGCGGCCCGCACGTCATGCCCGGCTACTGGGGGCTGCCCGAGGAGACCGCGGCCTCCTTCGCGGACGGCTGGTTCCGCAGCGGGGACGCGGCCCGCGTCGACGAGGACGGCTACGTCTTCATCGTCGACCGCATCAAGGACATGATCATCTCCGGTGGGGAGAACATCTACCCCGCCGAGATCGAGGACCTGCTCCTCGGCCATCCGGACATCGCCGAGTGCGCGGTCATCGGCGTCCCGGACGACAAGTGGGGCGAGGTGCCGCGGGCGGTCGTCGTCCCCCGCGAGGGCGCCACGCCCGACCCCGACGAGATCCTGGCCTCCCTGGCCGGCCGGCTCGCCAAGTACAAGATCCCCAAGTCGGTGGTGGTCGCGGACGAACTCCCGCGCACCGCCTCCGGAAAGCTCCTCAAGTCCCGGGTGCGCAAGCGCTACGGCTCCGACTCCTAGACAAGGACAGCTACATGAGCGTCACCGTGAACGGCCTCGACGAACTGAAGAAGCTCGCCGGCAGCGACCTCGGCACCAGCGAGTGGATCGAGGTCACCCAGGAGCGCGTCAACACCTTCGCCGACGCCACCGGCGACCACCAGTGGATCCACGTGGACCCCGAGAAGGCCGCGGCGGGCCCCTTCGGCGCCCCCATCGCGCACGGCTATCTCACCCTCTCCCTGTTCATCCCGCTCTTCACCGAGCTCCTCGACGTCCAGGGCGTCAGCACGAAGGTCAACTACGGCCTGAACAAGGTCCGTTTCCCCTCCCCGGTGAAGGTGGGCTCCCGCATCCGTCTCGTCGCCAAGCTCACCGACGTCGAGGAGGTCCCGGGCGGTGTCCAGATCACCGTCGACGGGGCGATCGAGATCGAGGGCGGGGCGAAGCCGGCGGCGGTGCTGCAGAGCCTTTCCCGGTTCTACGCCTAGAAAGTGCCATGCGGAGGCAGTGGGCAACTGCGCGACCGTTGTGGCTGGTCGCGCAGTTCCCCGCGCCCCCTTCGGGGCGCTTGCCTCAGCCGGTGACGTCGACGAAGACCGGGTTGGAGTAGAACCACGTGTCCGCCCACGGGTCGCCGTTGCCGGGCTCGTGCGGAATCGGCCCGTGCGGGTCGACCGAGGCACCGAGGTACCCGGCACCGTGCCGCTTCCCGTCACTGCCGCGCAGCCGGACGTAGAACGACTCGTCCCCGGCGGTCAGCGGGATACGCAGGGTGTACGTCCCCTTGCGCCCGGACACGTCCTTCGTCTGTACGACCCTGGTGTCGGGCGCCTGCCAGCCGTCCCGGTCGCTCACCGGACCGCGCACCGCGCCCCGGATCACGTCCACGTGCGCCAACTCGGGCAGGATTCCCTGGGGGTTGGGGCGCGAGGCGCTGGTGACGGTGACGTACAGCGTGATCCGCTCGCCCTTGCGGACCCGCAGCCGCCCGCCCAGGGTGACCCCGCGGCCCGGGTCGCAGTCCCGCTTCACGCGCACGTCGAGTCCGTCGAGCAGATGCCCGTGGTCCACCCAGACCCGGCCCGCCCGCAGGCCCGCCATGACCGAGCGGTAGCCGTAGCGGGTCACTCCGACGTGGGTGCGGCTGAACTCGCCGGGCCAGAAGTCGCTGCCGGGCTGCGGGGTGTCGGTGTTCACCGGGTCGGGCAGCTTGCCGGTGTTGTCGAAGTTCTGCCCGGCCGGCCAGTCGCCGTTCTTCCAGGTGTCGAAGACGGTGCGGTGGTTGTCGGAGTTCGTGGTGATCGAGAACAGGCTGCCTTCGGCCAGCATCGAGTCCCACAGCCCGCCGACGGTCGCCGTCGCCCAGTCGAAGCCGCCGTACGTCAGATACGCGTCCGCGGGATAGCCCGACCAGGACTGCGCCGAGGGCTTGTTCTCGTACTCGCCGCGGATCGAGGTCGCCCCGCGCCAGCCGGGGATCGCCGCACCCTGGGCACCCGGGGCGCCCTCCATGCCGATCATGATCTCGGGGGCCGCGTCGCGCCAGTTGCGCAGCTCGTGCGGGGAGTCGATGCCGAGGCGCAGCGGGTGGTTGGCGAGCACCAGGACGTCGTCCACGTAGCCCGAACGGCGCTGCTCCGCCAGCCACTTGATCGCCTTGACGGCGTGGGCCTCGTTGCGCGCGGTGTCGGCCGCGCCCGCGGATCCCTCGGTGTAGTTCAGCAGCTTGCCGTCGTAGGCCAGCTCGAACTGCGTGAGCAGGTCGGTCTCGTGGGGCCCGGGAGCCGCGAACACCGTGCAGTGCTCGGCGGCCGGGATGTACCACTCCAGGCCCTGGAAGATCAGCTGACGAGGGTTCTCCGCGCGGGCCTTGACGATCTCCGCGTGCTCCAGCTCGGCGCCGTAGTGGGCGTGTCCGAAGTTGGAGTGCTCGTTGAAGACCATCCAGTCGAGGCCGTACTTCGCGGCGGCCTTCGCCTGCTGGGAGAAGGTGTACTTGGCGTCGTGGCTGTACACGGAGTGCACATGGTGGTCGCCCACCAGGTAGGCCAGGCGCGGGTCCTCGCCGCCGAAGCCGGGGCGCCGCGAGGAGGCCAGCGCGGGGGTCGCCGCCGAGCCGAGGGCGAACGCGGCCCCGAACAGGCCGGCGCGGCGCAGGAGTCCGCGTCTCGACACGCCCTGCGCGTCGAGGTCGGCGGGATGGACGGAGGGGTCGGCCCAGGAGGGCAGCTGCTGCTCGGTCATGGTGGTCCCAGTCGGGTGAGTCGGTTCAGTGCGTCATGAAGGAGGAGACGGGCAGCGCCCGCGACACGATCCGGACATCACCGAGCCGGCCGTGGAAGATCTGGTCGATCTTGTCCGCGTAGGTGTAGCCGCCCAGCAGCCAGGGCGCGCCGACCGAGGTGATCCCGACGGCCGATGCCTTCGGGTTGCGGACCACCGGGCAGCCCTGGACGTACAGCGTGGTGTGCTTTCCGTCGTTGACGACGGCGAGGTGCCACCAGGTCTCCAGCGGCGTCTCCTGGCCCCAGTTGGTGGCGATGCCCTGCTGGTTGAGCGGGCGCATGGCCCACTGCGGCTCACGGTCGTTCGACAGCGACAGCGTGGCGAGCGGCTCGTCGGGGTCGTCCGCGGTCTTGCCCGCGGCGCCGCCCGTGCCCCGTCGGCTGACCAGTCCCGCCCAGGCGTTGTGGTCCGGGTCCCAGTCGGCGGGCATGCGGTAGAACACCTCGATGGTGTAACCGTCCTTGAAGACCGCCGAGTTGAGGGGCGCCTTGTCGACCGTCTGGAGGTACGCGCCCTTGAGCGGCGACTTGTAACCCTGGAACTCCAGGCTGCCGTGGCCCGGCTGGTCGGGGTGGTGGTCCGCGGACCAGCCGAGCGAGCCACCGCCCACCGACACCACGGTGAGGTCGTTGCCGCGGCCCGACAGGTCACGGACCGTGCCGTCGACCGCCGAATCGAACCGCCAGTAGGCGGCCGTACCCGGTATCAGCATCGTCGACACCGGACGCGCCGGACGCGCGGGCACCGGGTCGAACCCGGCGAAGCGCTGCTCGAAGTCGATGTCGACCGAGAAGCGGTCGGCGTCGCCGCTGAGTTCGATCTCCTGCCGCTCCAGCTCGTTGAGCCCCTTGGCGGCCCGGCCGAGGATCCACGGGGAGACCGTCTCCACGTCGATCACACCGCGGTCGAGGTCGAAGCGGTACAGGCGGATCATGGCCGCGCCGCCGAAGTACCGGTTCTGGTAGTTCGTCAGGTGCAGGTGAACGTCGTTGCCCGCCGCGTTCTTCAGGGTCGCCCGGCCGGCCGGCCAGTAGTGGCCGTTGAGGGTGAGGAAGATCTGGTCGTGGTCCTTGACCAGCTTGTCCCACAGCTGCTGACCGTAGTCCGACAGGGTGTCGTCCTCGACGACCAGCTCGTGCGTGGTCAGGACGACCGGGGTCTTCGGGTGGGCGGCCAGGACGCTCTTCGCCCAGGCGTACCCCTGGTCCGACAGCCGCCAGTCCAGGGCGAGCACCATCCACTCGCGGCCCGCGGCCTTGAACAGGTGGTACGTGTTGTAGCCGTCCGGCGAGGCACCGCCGAAGGTCTTGTGCCCCTTGAACCGGTCGGGCCCGAACGTGTCCAGGTACGGCGTAGCGCCGCGCTGGTCGGTGGTGGACGACTTCACGTCGTGGTTGCCGGCGAGGACGCTGTAACCGACGCCCCGCCGGTCGAGCAGCCGGAACGCGTCGCCGATCGCGGCGAACTCGGCCACCGCGCCGTTCTGCGTGAGGTCGCCGAGGTGGGACAGGAAGACGATGTTCTCGTCCTTGCCGTGCTCCAGCAGATACCGCAGCGAGGCCTCGAAGGGCGCCTTGTCGATGCTCGGCCCGTCGAAGAGGTACTGGGTGTCGGGCATGACGGCGAGTGTGAAACGCCGGCTCTCCGTGTCGGGACGCCAGGACGGACCGGAGGCGGCCTCGGCCACCGCGGGCAGCGCGACCCCGGCCGTGGCGGCCGCGCCCAGCAGTGCCGTCGCGCGCAGGAAACTGCGCCGTCCGGCACCGGCCTGCGCGGCCTCGGCCTCGCTCTGGTTGTGGTCATGCGAAGTACACACGTGTGCTCCGTAACAAGGGGAAGTCGTAAGGGGGTTCAGAGCGCGCGCAGGGTCCAGCTCCAGCGGTGGACGCCCGGCGCGACGAGATAGGAGGCGAAGGTGTCGGGGCCGCACGAGGCGGTGCCGAGGCCGCGGTGGGCCGCGTCGATGTGCACCACGCAGCCGGCCCGCGGGGTGAGTTCGTCGTGGTGTGCCGCCCCGGCGAGGTCCGCGGCGCGATAGCGGGTCACGGCGACCTGGCGGGGTTCGTCCAGGACGACCGTGAGGCCGGTGGCGTCCGGCGCGGAGAGCGTGAAGTGCCGGACACCGTGCCGGCCGCCGCTCTCCTGCGGGCGCAGATAGGGGGTGAACAACGCGTCCACGGGCACCGCGTGATGGCCGACCGGCGCCCCGAAGCTGCGGTCCGGATAGGACTCCCAGGGGCCCTGTCCGTACCACTCCATCAGGTCGAGCCCGGCGACGGTCTCGAACACGGAGCCGACCCGTGCCACGTCGTGGAGCTCCTCCGGCAGCTCGGCCGACTCCTCGACGTGGATTCCGCCCTCGACGGCGGTGAGGACCTGCACATGGCGGACGACGCCGGCGTCACAGGCGTACTCGGCACGGACGGTGACCCGTCCGGAGGTCTGCCGGATGTGCGCGACCTTCCGCACCAGCGTGTCGAGACCCCAGCCACGCCAGCGCGGTGCCATACCGCCCAGTTCGTCGTTGTCGGTGGGCGCCCGCCACAGCGAGAGCGTGGGGGCCGAGGTGAGCAGCGGGTGGACCAGGAGTCCGTCGTCGTCGACCTTGACGGAACGATTCCGCACGGGCGCGGGAGCCTGCGGCACCGCCTCCCGCAGCCTGACCTGCGGCACGCACACCACCGTGCCGCGCGGCGCCCAGGGCTCGTCCTCCGCGGTCGTCACCCGCAGCGTCAGCCACGCCTCGCCGCCGTCCTCGGGCAGTTCGAACGGCAGCGGTACGGCCGCCGTCTCGCCGGGCCGCAGATCGGGCAGCTCTGCGGGCGCGGTCAGGGTCCGGCCGTCGGCCAGCGACAGCTCCCACTCGCCGGCCAGCCAGGCCAGGCCCCGGAAGTGCTGGTGGTTGCCGAGCACGATGCCCTCGTGCCGGAAGCACTCGATGCGCACCGGCGCCGCGATCTCCCGGTGCTCGTACATCACCGGCTTGGGCGTGCGGTCGGGGAAGACCACACCGTCCGCGATGAAGGCACCGTCGTGGTCGGGCTCGCCGAAGTCGCCGCCGTACGCCCAGCGATGTCCGGGCGCGGCGACACCGTTGTCATAGAGCCCGGCGCCCCCACGCCCGACCGGTCTGCCGTCGTTCACACGCTGGAGAATGCCGTGGTCCCAGAACTCCCAGATGAACCCGCCCTGAAGACCTGGCGTTGACTCGATGGCCGCCCAATGGTCCGCGAGCGTGCCGTTACTGTTGCCCATGGCGTGCGAGTACTCGCACCAGATCAGCGGCTTGGTCTGCCGTCCGGAGAGCGCGTGCTCGACGCACTCCTCCAGCGAGGCGTACATGGGGCAGGCGATGTCGGTGGCGTCGCCGCTCGCCGCCCAGTCCAGCTTCGCGGCCCCCTCGTACTGGACCGGGCGCGTCGGATCGTGCCGGCGCACCCATCCGGCGGCCGCGTCGTGGTTGGCCCCGTAGTCGGACTCGTTGCCGAGCGACCAGATGATGACCGACGGGTGGTTCTTGTCCCGGAGCACCATCCGCGAGACCCGGTCCACGAAGGCGTTCACATAGCGCGGGTCGTCGGCGATCTCGTGGGCGTGGTCGTGCGACTCGATGTCCGCCTCGTCGACGACGTAGAAGCCGAGCTCGTCGGCCAGGTCGTACAGGGAGGGGTCATTGGGGTAGTGCGAGGTACGGATCGCGTTGAACCCGAAGCGCTTCAGCGTGACCAGGTCGGCGCGCATGTCGTCGCACGACACCGTCCGCCCGGTCAGGGGGTGGAAGTCGTGCCGGTTGACGCCCCGGACGAACACCCGCTCGCCGTTGACCAGCAGGTCCCGGCCGGCGATCTCGACGTCCCGGAAGCCGATCCGGTGCCGTGAGGTGTCGGCGACCGTGCCGTCGGCGCGGTGCAGCCGGACGGTGAGGTCGTACAGCTCGGGCGTCTCGGCGTTCCAGGTGCGCACGCCCGTTACGGTCGTGCGGATCCTGGCCTCGCCGAGGAAGTCGGAGACCCGCTCGTCCTCGGCGTTGAACCGGTCGAACTCGGCGTCCTGCGCGAGCTCGAGACCGTCCAGCTCCCCGCTGACGTACCACCCCCCGGGCAGCGCGCCCCGCGCGTCCCGCACCCGGCAGTCGACCCGCAGCGAGCCGTCGAAGGACGCCCGTACGGTCACGTCCGCCAGATGCAGCGGATCCGTCGCGTACAGCAGCACCGACCGGGTGATCCCGCCGTGCCACCACTGGTCCTGGTCCTCGATGTGCGAGGCGTCCGACCATTTGACGACGGTCAGCCGTACGACGGCCCGCTCGCCGGCGCGGACCAGTCCCGTCAGATCGAACTCGGCCGCCAGGTGGGAGTCCTTGGAGATCCCGACGGGCCGCCCGTCGACATGGACGAGCAGGACGCTCTCGGCGGCCCCGACCTGGAGCACGATCCGGCGTCCGGCCCACTCGGCGGGGACGTCGACCTCACGCTCGTACACGCCCGTGGGATTCGCCGCAGGGGAGTGCGGCGGGAACTCCGGGAACGGCATGCGGACGTTGAGGTACCGCGGCAGGTCGTCCGTGCCCTGCATCGTCCAGACGCCGGGGACGTGGGCCGACGACCAGGGACCGCCGACCGGCGCGTCCGGAGCTGGCAGCAGCTGGAAACTCCAGTCGCCGTCCAGGGGGAGTGCTCCGGAGCGCCGGTCGACGGCGTTCATGGGCAGCCGCCCCCAGGAGGTCACCTCGGGTGCCTCCCAGGGGCGCAGGGCCAGGAGGGGATCGGTGGGACGGGGTGCGTCGGTCATGACCGTTCCGGGGTCGGAGGTGCGGTGGGTGGCGCCGGGGCGTGGCAGGACGGTCCGTGGCCGTGCAGGACCCGGCCCTGCAGGCCCCAGGCCGGGTCGACGGGGACGCCGAGCCGGTCCAGGACGGTGGGAGCGATGTCGATGAGACGCGGTGTGTCGAGCCGGGTGCCGCCGGGCAGGCCGGGCTCGGCCAGGACGACGAACACCTCGCGCTCGGCGCGGGTGTCGCCGCCGTGGCCGCCGGTGTCGAGGTGCCCGTGGTCCGTGGTGACCAGCACGGTCCAGCGCTCCCGCGCGCGGGCCGGGTCCGAGCGCCGGGCGTCGATGGCCGCAAGGAGCCATCCGAGGTGGGTGTCCTGGGTGAGCAGGGCCCGGTCGTAGGCGGGGCTGTGCGGGCCCGTGGCGTGGGCGGCCTCGTCGGTGGCGCCGAAGTACACGAACACGGCGTCGGGATCCTCCTGGCTGAGCCAGCGCTCCGCGGTGCGGGCCACGAGGCGGTCCGCGGTGTCGTATCCGTCCGTCTCGCCGTCGTAGCGGACCCGTCGGCCGATGGCGGGGCCGAGGGTGCCGCGCCGGATCAGCTCCGGCCAGGACACCACCGCCGCGGTGCGCAGCCGGCGCCGGGCGGTGCCGGCCCGGGTCAGGAAGTCGGGGTAGCCGGCGTAGTCGGCCCCGGCGAAGTCGTTGCCGCGCACGCCGTGCCGGTCGGGCCAGACCCCGGTCAGCACGCTCGACCAGCCGGGCCCGGAGTCGGTGTAGGCCATGCTGGTGGACGGCCCGTCCGGGGCCTGGCCGTCCGCCTCGCCGTAGGGCAGCAGGCTGGTGCCGTGGGCGCCCGCCGCCATCAGGCGGTGCAGGACGGGCGCCGTGGCCGTCGCACGGGACAGCAGGTCGTAGCGCAGCCCGTCCATGCCCACCACGAGCACCTTGCCGATGGTGTGGCTCACCGCCCACCCCTTTCTCCTGGCTGTGGGTGGGCCGGTCCGGACTTGGTGCAGGTTGTCCTGGCCTGTGGCCTGGCCGGGGCGGGGTGTTCCGTCCGGCCGTGGGGCGGTGCACTGGTTGTGTGGGCGCGGCGCGGGCCGTCCCTGCTGACGACGAGCACGTTGCCGATGGTGTGGCTCACCGCCGACCCCTTTTCTCGCGGCTGTGGGTGGGCCGGTCCGGGCTCGGTGGAGGTTGTTCTGGGGTGTGGTCTGGCCGGGGCGGGGTGGTCCGCGCGGCCGTGGGGCGGTGCACCGGTTGTGTGGGCGCGGCGCGGGCCGTCCCTTCTGACGACGAGCACTTTGCCGATGGTGTGGCTCACCGCCCACCCCCCTTTCTCCCGGCACCGGGTCAGGTGCCCTGGACCGCTCCCTCGGTGGCGCCCGCGATGAACCCGCGGGCGAAGATGCTGAACACGATGACCAGCGGGAGCGCCGCCATCAGCACACCGGCCATGACCATGCTGTAGTCGGTGGTGTGGCCGACGTTGAGCTGGGCGAGCTCCACCTGGAGGGTCACGTGGCCCGGGTCGGTGAGCACGACGAGCGGCCAGATGTAGTCGTTCCAGCAGTTGACGAAGGCGTAGATGGCGAGGAACGACAGCGCGGGCCTGATCATCGGCAGGGCGATGTTCCAGTACTGGCGGAAGAACCCGGCGCCGTCGATGCGCGCGGCGTCGAGGAGTTCGTCGGGCACGCCGTTCTGGATGTACTGGTGCAGCCAGAAGATGCCGAAGGCGTTGGCGAGGGACGGCAGGGCCAGCGCCTTGAGCATGCCCACCCAGCCGATCTTCGACATCAGGATGAACTGCGGCAGGATCGCCAGCTGGAGCGGCAGCATCATGAACAGCAGCAGCGTGCCGAAGAGGATCTTGCGCCCGGGGAAGTCGAACTTGGCGAAGGTGAAGGCCGCCAGGGAGTCGATGAACAGCACCAGGGCGGTGGTGACGGTCGCGACCATCACCGTGTTGAGCATCGACCCGAAGAAGTCGATGGTGTTGAGCACATGCCGGATGTTCTCCAGCAGGTGCGAGCCGAAGGTGAACTTCGGCGGGCTCTTGTAGATGTCCTGCGTGGTGTTGGTCGCCATGACGATCGTCCACGCGAACGGGAAGACCGAGATCAGGACGGCCACGGTGAGGATGATGTGCGCGGTGAGGCCCTTGGGGCGGCGAAGTCGCCTGCCGCCCGTGGCCGGCCGCGCGGTGTCGACCGCGGTCATGCCTTCCTCCCTCGTGTGGTGATGCGCCAGTTGACGGCGACGAGGATGATGATCAGTACGAAGAAGGCCCACACGATGGCCGCGCCGTAGCCGTAGTCGTTGTTGAGGAAGGCCGACTGGTAGAAGTACAGCAAGGTCGTCAGGCCCGCCTGGCCCGGGCCGCCGAGGTTGGCGTTGGCGGCGTTGCTGGCGAACAGGACCTGCGGTTCGCTGAAGCTCTGCAGGCCGTTGATGGTCGAGATGATGACCGTGAACAGGATGATCGGCCGCATGATCGGGATGGTGATCTGGAAGAAGGTGCGGATGGGGCCCGCGCCGTCCATCTTCGCCGCCTCGTAGATCGAGCCCGGGATCGCCTGGAGACCGGCCAGATAGATGATCATGTTGTAGCCGGTCCACTGCCAGGTCATCAGCAGCGAGATGACCACCTTGATCAGCCACGGGTTGCTCAGCCACGGCACCGGCGAGATGCCGACCACGCCGAGAATCGCGTTGACCAGACCGAAGTTGTTGCTGAACACCGCGCCGAAGAAGATCGCCACGGCGACGATCGAGGTCACGTTCGGCACGTACAGCGCGATGCGGTAGAAGCCCTTGAAGCGGCGCACCGAGTGCAGCAGCGTCGCCAGCATCAGGGCGCCGAAGAGGGTCGGCACGGTGGACAGCACCCAGATCACCAGGGTGTTGCGGATCGACAGCCAGAAGACCGGGTCGTCCCACAGGAACCGGAACTGCTGGAGCCCCACGAACTGCATGGTGCCCATGCCGTCCCAGCGCTGGAAGGCCAGGTACAGGGAGTAGAAGACGGGGAAGAACGAGAACGCGGCGAAGATCAGGTAGAACGGCGAGATCGCCAGGTACTGCCGCCAGTACGACAGCACCCCGCGCCGCTTGGGCCGAGCGATACCCACGGGCGTCGCGCGCCGCGGGCGGAACCGGGCCGGGCCCGGCCCGCCGAGGCGCTGTGGCACCTCGGCGGAACCGGTGACCGGAGGTGACGTCACCTCAGCTCACCCCCTGCCGCCGGGCGATCTGCTTGGCCTGGCTGACCGCGTCCTTCCAGGCGTCGTCGGGCTTCTTGCCCTTGGCCTCGATGTTGGTCAGTTCCGTCTTGTACGGGGCCATGACAGCGGCGTCGGCCGGGGCCTCGTAGGCGAGCGGAACGGCCTTGGCGGCAGGACCGAACACCTCGATGATCTTCTGTCCGCCGAAGAAGGCGTCGGGGCCCGTCATGGCCGGCGTGGTGTAGGCGGCCGGGGCGGCGGGGAAGATGGCGGCGTCGGTGAAGCCGCGGGCGTCGTTGGCGGGGCTGAGGATCCAGCTGATGATCTTGAACGCCTCTTCGGGGTTGCGGCACTGCTTGGGCAGGGCCAGGTAGGAGCCGCCCTGGTTGGCCGGTCCGACCGGCATCGCGCACACCCGCCACTTGCCCTTGGTCTGCGGGGCGGCCTGCTCGATGTCCAGCGCGTGCCAGGCCGCGCCGAGCTCGGTGAGGAGGGTCTTGCCGATGGCGGCGTTCCAGGTGTTGTCGTTGATCTTGGCGTCGAGGCCGAGGGTGTAGGGGCGTACCGACGTGGTCCACGCGGCGCGGATGTGGTCGCCGTCGCCGATGAAGTGGTTGTCCTTGTCGATGAACCGCTGGGTGCCCTGGCCGACGGTCATGTCGAACATCGAGCCGAGGTTGTTGATCAGATAGGTGCCGGGGTTCTTCTTCTGCAGCTCGACGCCGAGCTGGAAGTAGTCCTCCCAGGTCTTGACCAGGGCGGCGACCTTGGCGGGGTCGGTGTCCACCCCGGCCTTGGCGAAGAAGTCCTCGCGGTAGAAGAGCGCGGTGGGGCCGATGTCGATCGGGAAGCCGATCTGCTTGCCGTCCTCGGTCTGGGCGAGCTTGGTCTTCCAGTCCAGGTACTGCGGCGCGAGCTTCTTGAAGCCGAGGTCGTTGAGGTCGAGGAAGCGGTTGGCGTTGGGCAGGAAGGACGCGATGTCCTCGCCCTTGATGCCGGTGATGTCGGGCACGGAGGTGCCCGCCGCGAGGGTGGTGGTGAGCTTCTGCTTGAAGTCGCCGCCGATGGACGCCGTGGTCAGCTTGATCTCGCTGCTGAAGTGGGTCTTCGCCTCCGCGACCACCTTGTCGCTGAGCGCGCCGCCCCAGTACCACAGGGTGAGGTTCTTGCCGTTCTTGGTGCCGCCCGAGCCCGAGCCGCCGCCGCAGGCGACGGTCAGTCCGGAGGCGGCCGCGGTGAGCGCGGCGGCCTGGAGGAAGCCTCTACGTGAAAGGTCCACGGGTCACTCCTGTTGTTCCTGTTCGTGGTGCTGAGGGGCGTGGGACTGTGGGGGCGTTGTGAGGGTCAGTGGTGCCGGGGCGGGGTGACCGGGGCGTGGCGCACCGGCGGGCCGACGTCCGCCGGCAGGCGGTCGGCCAGGAAGCCGTACGCCTTGCGCAGGTCGGGGTCGGTCAGGGAGCGCCACCAGCGGTCGACGCCGTACCAGCCGGGGGCCGCGAGGGCGCCCCCGTGGTGCCGGACGGAGAGTCCGGCCGCGAGGACGGCGAACCGCAGCCGTTCCTCCAGCGGCCAGCCGCCCAAGGAGGCGGCGACGAACGAGGCGCCGAAGACGTCACCGGCGCCCGTCGCGTCCAGGACGTCGACGGGGAGGGCCGGGACCTCCGCGTACTCGCCGGTCATCTGGTCGACGGCCACCGCGCCGTCACCGCCGCGGGTGACGACCGCGACCGGCACCAGTTCGGAGAGCGTGCCGAGGGCCGCGACCGCGCTGTCGGTGCGGGTGTAGGCCATCGCCTCGGTCTCGTTCGGGAGGAAGGCGTGGCACAGGGCGAGCTGCTCCAGCAGGTCCTTCGACCACTCCTGGGTGGGGTCCCAGCCGACGTCCGCGTAGATCTGCGTGCCGTTGGCGGCGGCCTTGGAGAGCCAGGCGCGGGGCTCGGCCTCCAGGTGGACGAGGGCCGTACGCGCCTCGGGCGGGTCACCCATCAGCGCGTCCTGGGAGTACGGCGGTTCCTGCCCGTGGGTGACCAGGGCCCGGTCGTGGCCGGCGGCCAGGGAGACGGTGACCGGGGTGGGCCAGCCGTCCGCGGTGCGGGAGAGCGAGAGGTCGATGTCCTCCTGGTCGCACAGCACGTCCCGGCAGTACTCGCCGTAGAAGTCGTCGCCGAAGGCCGCCGCCAGCCAGGTGCGCAGACCGAAGCGGGACGCGGCGACCGCCAGGTTGGCGATGCCGCCGGGGCCGCAGCCCATGCCGGCCGTCCAGATCTCCTCTCCGGGCGTCGGCGGCTTCCCGAGGCCGGTGAGGACGAGGTCGTAGAAGAGCAGCCCGGTCAGGAGCACGTCGGGCCTGTCGTCGTCCACGCGAAGAGCCTCTCGTCAAAACTCGTCAATTTCGATGACGGGAATCGTGCGCTGATCCGCGAGATTGGTCAATACCCGAGCAGAACTGAGCATGGATTTGATTGAAGATGACGAGTAGTGTTCACGCCGTGCTGGCAGAACGACGACACCAACTCATCCTGCGGGCCCTGCGCTCCGGTGGCCCCGCATCCGTGACCGATCTCTCCGAGCAGCTGGGTGTGAGCCCTGCCACTATCAGGCGAGACCTGGTCAAACTGGAGGAAGACGGGCTGCTCACGCGCGTGCACGGCGGCGCCGTCGTGGAGGAGGGCGACCAGCCCTTCGCCGAGGTCGCCGAGGTGCGCGTGGCCGAGAAGGACGCCATAGCCGAGCGGGCCGCCGCCATGGTCGCCGACGGCCAGTCCGTGCTGCTGGACATCGGCACCACCGCCTACCGGCTGGCCCGCCAGCTGCACGGCCGTCGCCTCACGGTGATCACCAGCAACCTGGTGGTCTACGAGGAGCTCGCCGACGACGAGGGCATCGAGCTGGTGCTGCTCGGCGGCATGCTCCGCCGTGAGTACCGCAGCCTGGTCGGCTTCCTCACCGAGGACAACCTGCGCCAGCTGCACGCCGACTGGCTCTTCCTCGGCACCAGTGGAGTGCGCCCCGGTGGGCAGGTGATGGACACGACGGTCGTCGAGGTTCCGGTGAAGCGAGCCATGATCAAGGCCGGCGACAAGGTCGTCCTGCTCGCCGACGCCGCCAAGTTCCCGGGTACGGGCATGGCGAAGGTCTGCGATCCCGAGGACCTGGACGTGGTGGTCACGAACGCTCCGGCCGACCCGGTGACCCGCTCCTCCCTGGAGGAGGCGGGCGTCGAGGTGGTCGAGGCAGGAAAGGTGCAGAAGTGAAGCTGACGATTCTGGGCGGCGGCGGGTTCCGCGTGCCGCTCGTGTACGGCGCCCTCCTGGGCGACCGCGGCGAGGGCAGGGTCACCGAGGTCGTGCTGCACGACCTGGACGCCGGCCGGCTCTCCGCGGTGACCCGGGTCCTCGCCGAGCAGGCCGCCCGCGTCGAGGACGCCCCACGGGTGAGCGCCACGACCGACCTCGACGAGGCCCTGCGCGGCGCCGACTTCATCTTCTCGGCGATCCGCGTCGGCGGTCTCGAGGGCCGTGCCGACGACGAGCGGGTGGCCCTCGCGGAGGGCGTGCTCGGCCAGGAGACGGTCGGCGCGGGCGGCATCGCCTACGGCCTGCGCACCGTGCCCGTGGCCGTCGACATCGCCCGCCGGGTGGCGCGCCTCGCCCCCGACGCCTGGGTCATCAACTTCACCAACCCGGCGGGACTGGTCACCGAGGCCATGTCCCGCCACCTCGGCGACCGCGTCATCGGCATCTGCGACTCCCCGGTCGGCCTCGGCCGCCGCATCGCGCGCGTGCTCGGCGCCAACCCCAACGAGGCCTGGATCGACTACGTCGGCCTCAACCACCTCGGCTGGGTCCGCGGCCTGAAGATCGCCGGCCGGGACGAGCTGCCGCGCCTGCTCGCCGACCCCGACCTGCTCGGCTCCTTCGAGGAGGGCAAGCTCTTCGGCGTCGACTGGCTCCAGTCGCTGGGCGCGATCCCCAACGAGTACCTGCACTACTACTACTTCAACCGCGAGGCCGTCCGCGCCTACCAGCAGGCCGAGAAGACCCGCGGCGCCTTCCTCGCCGACCAGCAGGCCCGGTTCTACGACGAGGTCGGCACCCCTGGTGTGAAGGCGCTGGACGCCTGGGACCGCACCCGCGCCGAGCGCGAGGCCACCTACATGTCCGAGAACCGGGAGACGGCCGGCGCCGGCGAGCGCGACGCCGACGACCTCTCCGGCGGCTACGAGAAGGTCGCCCTCGCCCTGATGCGGGCCATCGCCCGCGACGAGCGCACCACCCTGATCCTCAACGTCCGCAACCAGGGCACGCTCTCGGTGCTCGACGGCGACGCCGTCATCGAGGTGCCCTGCCTGGTCGACGCCAACGGCGCCCACCCGGTCTCCGTCGCCCCGCTGCCCGACCACGCCACCGGCCTGGTCTGCTCGGTCAAGGCGGTCGAGCGCGAGGTGCTGGCCGCCGCCGAGTCGGCCTCGCGCACGACCGCGGTGAAGGCCTTCGCGCTGCACCCGCTGGTCGACTCCGTCAATGTGGCCCGCAAGCTGGTCGAGGGCTACACCTCCGTGCACCCGGGGCTCGCGTACCTTAAGTAGCGACGGGTTCCGGAAAGCGCTTTCTAAGACGCTGTCCCACTCTTCCCAGCTCGCCCTCTCCCTCCCTGGAGACCTTTCATGCACGACGAACGCCGCCGCATCGAGGAGCGCGTCCAGCGCGCCCACGACCAGCGCATCAAGCCGGCCGTCTACGCGGCCACCGTCCCCTTCGAGGTCGAGGCCTGGCAGGCGCCCGGGGAGCCGGTCTCCTTCGAGGAGGCCGCGGCCGCCCGCTACACGCCCTTCGCGATGAACACCCCGTGGGGCCCGCCCTGGGGCACCACCTGGTTCCGCATGCGTGGCGAGATCCCCGCCGAGTGGGCCGGAAAGCGCGTCGAGGCCGTCATCGACCTCGGCTTCGTCGGCGACTGGCCCGGCAACCAGGCCGAGGCCCTGGTCCACCTGGCCGACGGCCGTCCCCTGAAGGCCGTCAACCCGCTCAACCAGTACGTCCCCATCGCCAACCCGGCGGCCGGCGGCGAGCAGATCGACTACCTGGTCGAGGCAGCGTCCAACCCGGACATCCTCAAGGACAACTTCTCGAAGATCACGCCGATGGGCGACAAGCTCACGGCCGGCTCCGCGCCCCTCTACACCTTCCAGCGCGCCGACCTGGCGATCCTCGACGAGGAGGTCTTCCACCTCGACCTGGACCTCCAGGTGCTGCGCGAGCTCATGGTCCACCTCCCCGACCACGAGCCCCGCCGCCACGAGATCCTGCACGCCCTGGACCGGGCCATGGACGCCCTCGACCTGGACGACGTCTCCGGCAGCGCGGCCGCCGTCCGCGAGGTCCTCGCGCCGGTGCTGGCCAAGCCCGCGCACGCGAGCGCCCACACGGTCTCCGGTGTCGGCCACGCGCACATCGACTCCGCGTGGCTGTGGCCCATCCGCGAGACCAAGCGCAAGACGTCCCGCACCTTCTCCAACGTCACCGCGCTCGCCGACGAGTACGACGACTTCATCTTCGCCTGCTCCCAGGCCCAGCAGTACGAGTGGGTGCGCGACAACTACCCGCACGTGTGGGCCCGCATCCAGGAGTCCGTGAAGAAGGGCCAGTGGGCCCCGGTCGGCGGCATGTGGGTGGAGGCCGACGGCAACCTGCCCGGCGGCGAGGCCATCGCCCGCCAGCTCATCCACGGCAAGCGGTTCTTCATCGAGCACTTCGGCGTCGAGACCAAGGGCGTGTGGCTGCCGGACTCCTTCGGCTACACCGCCGCCTACCCGCAGCTCGCCAAGCTGGCCGGCAACGACTGGTTCCTCACCCAGAAGATCTCCTGGAACCAGACCAACAAGTTCCCCCACCACACCTTCTGGTGGGAGGGCATCGACGGCACCCGCATCTTCACGCACTTCCCGCCGGTCGACACCTACAACGCCCGCTTCAGCGGCGAGGAGATGGACCGCGCGGTCCGCAACTACTCGGAGAAGGGCGGCGGCACGCGCTCGCTGGCCCCCTTCGGCTGGGGCGACGGCGGCGGCGGCCCCACCCGCGAGATCATGGAGCGGGCCCGGCGCCTCGCCGACCTGGAGGGCTCGCCCAAGGTCGTCGTCGAGCACCCCGACGACTTCTTCGCCCAGGCCCGCGCCGAGTACCCGGACGCCCCGGTCTGGGTCGGCGAGCTCTACCTGGAGCTGCACCGCGCCACCTACACCTCCCAGGCCCGCACCAAGCAGGGCAACCGGCGCAGCGAACACAAGCTGCGCGAGGCCGAGTTGTGGGCGACGACGGCCGCGCTGCACGCGCCGGGTTACGCGTACCCGTACGAGAAGCTCGACCGCCTGTGGAAGACGGTCCTGCTGCACCAGTTCCACGACATCCTGCCCGGCTCCTCGATCGCCTGGGTGCACCGCGAGGCCGAGGCCGAATACGCCCGTGTCGCCGAGGAGCTGGAGGCGCTGACCGCCGAGGCGGTGGCCGCGCTGGGCGCCGGCGGCACCCGGGTCTTCAACACCAGCCCGTTCGACCGGGCCGAGGTGGTCCGAACCGGTGACGGCGCGACGGCGTATGTGAAGGTGCCCGCGAACGGCAGCGCGCCGCTGGCGGACGCCGAGCCCGCGCAGCCCGTCCGCGTCTCCGGTCACGTCCTCGACAACGGCCTGGTGCGGGTGGAGGTGGCGGAGGATGGCACCCTGTCGTCCGTGTACGACCTGCGGGCCGGCCGCGAAGTCCTCGGCGACAAGGGCAATCTGCTGCGCCTGCACACCGATCTCCCGAACTACTGGGACGCCTGGGACATCGACAAGCACTACAACAACCGCTACACGGACCTCCTGGAGCCCACTTCGGTCGAGGTCGTCTCCGAGGACCCGCTGCTGGGCGCGATCCGCGTGACCCGCGCCTTCGGCAAGGGCTCCACGATCACCCAGACCATCACTGTGCGCGCCGACAGCCCCCGCATCGACTTCGAGACGGACATCGACTGGCACGAGGCCGAGAAGATCCTCAAGGCGGCCTTCCCGGTGGACGTCCGGGCCGCACACTCCTCCGCGGAGATCCAGTTCGGCCACGTCCAGCGGCCCACGCACACCAACACCAGCTGGGAGTCGGCCCGTTTCGAGGTCTCGGGGCACCGCTGGGTGCACGTCGGCGAACCCGGCTACGGCGTCGCCGTCCTGAACGACTCCACCTACGGCCACGACGTCTCCCGCACGGTCCGTGAGGACGGCGGTACGACGACCACGGTCCGGCTCAGCCTGGTCCGCGCCCCGCGCATCCCGGACCCGGAGGCCGACCAGGGCAGGCACCGCTTCACCTACTCGCTGCTGCCCGGCGCCAGCATCGAGGACGCCGTCGCCGAGGGCTACTCCCTCAACCTCCCGCTCCGGCTGGCGGACGCGGCCGGCGCCCCCGAACCGGTCGTGTCGGTCGACGGCCAGGGCGTCACCCTGGAGGCGGTCAAGCTCGCCGACGACGGCTCCGGTGATGTGGTGGTCCGTCTCTACGAGTCGGGCGGCGGCCGCGCCCAGGGCGTCCTGCGCACCGGCTTCCCGCTGGCCGGCGCCCAGGTCACCGACCTGCTGGAGCGCCCGCTGGAGGACGAGACGGCCGAGGTCGCCGACGGCGGCGTACAGGTCTCGCTGCGGCCCTTCCAGGTGCTGACGCTCCGGCTGCGGAGGGGATGACCCGTGCCGATGCAACCCTGGTTCACCGACGCCAAGTTGGGGATCTTCATCCACTGGGGCATCTACGCCGTGGACGGCGTCCAGGAGTCCTGGTCGTTCTACGACGACATCGTCCCGCACGACCGGTACATGTCCCAGCTGGAGCGCTTCACGGGCGCCAGGTACGACCCGCGCGAGTGGGCCGACCTGTTCGCCCGTGCGGGCGCGAGGTACGCGGTGCTGACCACCCGTCACCATGACGGTGTGGCGCTGTGGGACACGGAGTTCGGCGACCTCAACCTCGGCAAGGACTACGTCGGCCCCTACGCCGAGGCGCTGCGCGAGAAGGGCCTCAAGGTCGGCTTCTACTACTCGCACTCCGACTGGAACCACCCCGACTATGCCTCCACGCGCAAGCCGGGCCGCCCGCCGGAGCAGGAGGACAACCGCTACTCCGAGGTG
Source organism: Streptomyces sp. NPDC001668 (assembly GCF_042893155.1). Lineage (NCBI taxonomy): Bacteria > Bacillati > Actinomycetota > Actinomycetes > Kitasatosporales > Streptomycetaceae > Streptomyces > Streptomyces sp. NPDC001668. The sequence continues at coordinate 71,189 of NZ_JBIAUQ010000022.1, read as the reverse complement.
GCCGCCGAGGACGAGGACCTGGCGGCCTGGGAGCGGTTCATCGCCTACCGGGACGGCCAGATCCGCGAGCTGGCCTCCCGCTACCGTCCGGACCTGATGTGGTTCGACGGCGAGTGGGACCGCAGCGAGGAGCAGTGGCGCATCCCCGAACTCGCCGCGCTCATCCGCTCGTACGTGCCGGACGTCGTCTTCAACGCGCGCATGCTCAGCGAGGGCGACTACGCCACGCCCGAACAGGGCGCTCCCATCGAACCGCCCGCCGGTCCCTGGGAGTTGTGCCTGACGATCAACGACTCGTGGGGCTACCAGCACCACGATCACCACCACAAGTCCCTCGCCCAGCTGATCCGCTACTTCACCGAGACCATCGGCGGGGGCGGCAACCTGCTCCTGGACGTCGGCCCCATGGAGGACGGGACCATCCCGGCGCCGCAGGTCGAGCGCCTGGAGGGGCTGGGGGAGTGGATCCGCAAGCACTCCGAGGCGGTGTACGGCACCGTGCGCGGGCTGCCCGCCGGGCACCACTACGGACCCAGCACCCTGTCCGCGGACGGCCGGACCCTCTATCTGGTCCTCTTCGACGCACCGCGCGCCGAGATCGGACTGCGCGGACTGGTCACCCCGGTCCGCAGGGTCACCGTCCTCGGCACCGGAACCGAACTCGGCCACGAGGTCGTCGGCGGACTCCACGAGGCCGTGGGTGTCCTGTGGATCGACCCGCCGACCGAGGCCGACCTCGACCTGTACGCCACGGTGCTCAAGGTCGAACTGGACGGGGACGTGGAGCTGTACCGAGGGGCGGGCCGGTTCTGACGGCGATGTCCGTCAAGCCCTGGGGAGCCGTGGGGCACCGAGGTTCTTGCTGCCGTGGTCGAGCGTGGCGCTCTCCCACGGCGCAGGGCGCGGGCGGCCCGCTCCGGTTCTCGGTCGGGGAGATGACGACCGCGCCGAGCGCACCGGCTCCTTCATCAGCCTCCCCGCCCTTTGCCGTAGCCCCGCGGCCGGCTCGCCGCTCCCGCGCCGAACTGCCCCCACCCCTCGCCGAGTCGGCGCGGGAGCGGGGGCAGTTCGTTTCGCTTGGCCCGGCTGAGGGTCAGCCGGTGAAGCCGGCCGTGATCGAGGTGAACTGCCAGTTGTTCTGGCTGATGCCGGAGCAGTTGCTGACGACTCCACCGCCCGGGCACGGCCGGTCGCGGTTGACCGACCAGAAGGCGAGCCGGGCGATGTGACGGGTGTTGGCCCAGTCGCGGATCTGGGTCCAGATCGCCGGTGTCGTGTTCTCCTGCTGGTCGGAGAGGCCATTCATACCGGAGATCCCGATGTGGGCGTAGGCCGTCGCGTCGTCCCAGCCGAAGGTGGACTTCAGCTTGGCCTTCAGCCCCTCCGCGGCGTTCACGGTGTTGCCGTACATGTCGGAGCCGCCGCCGAAGTCGAACGGCATGATGGTGAAGACGTCGATGTTCGCGCCCAGCGACTGTGCCTGCTCGATGAGCCGGTTGCCGTAGTAGGTCGGGCCGGTCGTCGAGGTGCCGAAGGTGACGATGGTCTTCAGGCCGGGGTTGTTGGCCTTGACCGTCTTCAGCGCGGTCAGGATCCTCGCCTGCACGGCCTCGTTCTCGAACTCGTCGGTGTTCTCGATGTCCATGTCGATCGCCTTGAGCGAGTAGGCGTCGATCACCTTCTGGAGCGCGGCCGCGAGCGCGCTCGCCGAGGAGCAGTTGGCGCCGAGTTTGCTGCCCTGCCAGCCGCCGAACGAGGGCACGATGTCACCGCCGGCGGCCCGGATCTGGTTGATGGCGGTCTGGTCGACACCGCCGGTCAGCGGCCGGCTGCCGTCCCAGGCGGGATTGCAGCCGCCGGAGTCCAGCACGAACGCCATGGTGAACCACTTGACGCCGGTCGCGCTCATCACCGTGCTCGGGCTCGGCGGATCGCCCCAGCCTTCGTACAGATACGGCGCGGCCTGCTTGAAGCCGGTGCCGCCCGGGCCGCCCGCGTCGGTCGTCACGCTCACGGAGTTGGACGCCCCGGAGGTGTTGCCGGCCGCGTCCCGCGCCTTGACGGTGAAGGTGTACGACGTGCTGGGGGACAGCCCGCTGACGGTGGCGGACGTCCCGGAGACGGTGAGGACGTTGTTGGAGCCGCTGTAGATGTCGTAGGCCGTGACACCGACGTTGTCCGTCGAGGCGTTCCACTTCAGTGACACGCTCGACGACGTCTTGGCCGTGGAGGCCAGCCCGCTCGGCGCGCTCGGCGCCTGGGTGTCCGAGCCCCCGCCGCCGGGGCCGTCGAGGCTGATGTCGTCGGCGTAGTAGGTGCCCTGCGCGTACCAGCCGTGGACGTAGACGGTGGCGCTGGTCTGCGAGGCGCCGGTGGTGAAGGAGACGGACAGCCGGCTGTACGCCGACGGCGATGTCGTCCAGGTGGAGGCTCCGCCGTTCACGCCGAGGTAGACGTACGACCCGCGCACCCAGCCGCTGAGGCTGTAGGTGGTGTTCGGCTGCACGGCGACGGTCTGGCTGCACTGCGCGTTGTCGCTCGAACTCACCGCACCGGCCAGGGCTTTGGAGCCGCCGTGCACGGGCGAGGAGACGACCGAACCGAGGTTGCCGGTGCAGGTCCAGGGGGACAGGCCGCCGGACTCGAAGCCGGGATTGGACAGGACGTTCGCCGCCTCGGCCGTGCCGGGAAGCGCGATGGCCCCGGCGAGCGCGAGAACGGCGGAGCCGAGGAGAGCGACAAGTCTGGGACGTCTGAGTGGGTTGCGCACGCGATCTCCCTGAAGAAATGGGGGTGTTCGGGAGTGCAGAGAGGTGGTGCAGGTGCGCAACCAAGTTGGTATGGACCAATCGCGGTGTCAAGAAGCACAGCGAGATTGGTCCATACCGGTTCGGGACTAGAGCGGCAGTGCCTGGGCCGCCTCCACCGCAGGGGCGGGCGCCGGGACCGAGGGCAGCAGCGGTTCGACCTCCTCGGCCCGCTGGTGCGGCACCGACACCGGCCGCAACTGCCGCGGACCCGACACCACCGTGTAGTCCTGTCCCAGGAACGGCGGCTCGATCGCCCCGGTCTCCTCACCGAGCGCCAACTGCACAGCGGCCCAGGGCACATTGACCCCGCAGAGGGACAGCTGGTGCAGCCCGCCCGCGGGCCGCGTGTTCACGTCCATCAGCACGGGCCGGTCGCCGAACATCCGGAACTGGATGTTGGACAGGTAGTGCAGCCCGAACCCCTCGGCGATCAGCCGCGCCGGCTCCAGCCACTGCTCGTCCCTGGTGAACCCGCGACGGCGCCCGTTCTTCGTGCGGCCGATCGCGAGCCGCACCCGGTTGTCGGTCCCGGTGAGGGTGTCCACCGACACCTCCGGCTGTTCGAGGCGCGGCATGACCAGCCAGTCCACCGGCTCCTCGGCCTGCTCCAGCGCCGCGACGACCATGTCGAGCGACACGTACGGGCTGGGGAAACCGTTGAGGTGCGACAGAGAGAAGGGTGCGCGGGTGATGATCCTGAAGCCCACCCCGCCCGCGCCGGACGCGGGCTTGAAGCAGGCCTTGTGGCCGTCGGCCTCCAGCTTCTCCACGGCCGCGACCAGCTCCTCGGCCGTCCGCACCCGCCACCACGGCGGCACCGGGACACCGACCGCCTGGACCGCCTCGTAGGCGATCACCTTGTCGTGGAAGACGGCGACGGCCTCCGGCGGCGGCGCGAGCAGCGCCGTACCGACGGCGGCGAAGTCGGCGCGGTGGGCGACGATCGCCGCCTGGTGCAGCCGGGGCACGAACACGTCGATGCCGCGCTTCTGGCACTGGTCGAGGGCGAACTCGACATAGGCGGCCGGGGACAGCCCCTCCGGCTCCAGCTCGGCGGTGTCGGCGGCGGCCAGCACGGGCGAGTCGGCGTCGCCGTGCGTCGCGTGGATCTCGACGGCTCTGTCACTGGGATTTCGCCGCAACTGATCCATGAAGAACACGTTCTCCGCGTACGTGCGGTTGAGCCAGACGCGTACGCGAGAAAGCATTCAGGCCGCCTTTCGGGTTTTCGGGCAGGGGGAAGCGGGCCCGTGCCCGGGCAGGGTGGTTGGAGGGACACCAAACCGCCCCTTGCGAAGGGAAGTTCATGCGGTGGTGTTGGGGCGATCATACGGCTTTCCAGGGGGCACGCGTGCAACACCCGTGTTACGGAATTCCCGATCATGAGGCTCCGCCTCCCCGGGGTCACTCTTGTACCGGGAAACCAAATGTGATCTCGTGGTGCCACTCGGGTGCTCGGAGGGGGCGAGAGGTGACGTCTGCAGCCGGTGGCACGGCACAGCTTCTGGCCGTCAGCGACCTGCACATCGGCTATCCCGAGAACCGCTCGCTCGTCGAGGCGATGCGCCCCGGGTCCGACGACGACTGGCTCCTGGTGGCCGGTGACGTCGCCGAGACCGTCGCGGACGTCCGCTGGGCCCTCAGCACCCTCGCCGGCCGCTTCCGCCGGGTCGTCTGGGCCCCCGGCAACCATGAACTGTGGACCCACCCGAAGGACACCGTCACCCTGCGCGGGGTCGCCCGCTACGAGCACCTCGTCGAGATGTGCCGGGAACTCGGCGTCCTCACCCCCGAGGACCCCTACCCCATCTGGGAGGGCCCCGGCGGCCCGGTCGTCGTCGCCCCGCTGTTCCTGCTGTACGACTACTCGTTCCTCCCGGCCGGCTGCACCACCAAGGAGCAGGGCCTGGAGTACGCGCACGGCACCGGTATCGTCTGCAACGACGAGTTCCTGCTGCACCCCGACCCCTACCCGACCCGCGAGGCCTGGTGCCGGGCCCGGGTCGCCGAGACGGAGCGCAGGCTCGCGGCGATCCCGGACCACCTGCCCACCGTCCTGGTCAACCACTACCCGCTGGACCGGCACCCGACGGACGTCCTGTGGTATCCCGAGTTCGCGATGTGGTGCGGCACCACACTGACCGCCGACTGGCACCGCCGGTTCCGCGTCGAGACCATGGTCTACGGGCATCTGCACATCCCGCGGACCACCTGGCACGAGGGCGTCCGCTTCGAGGAGGTGTCGGTGGGCTATCCGCGGGAGTGGCGCAAGCGGCCGGAACCGCCCGGACGGCTGCGCCGGATCGTGCCCAGGGAGGTCGGCGCGCTGTGATCGAGGAACTGGTGCCGGACTCGGTGGTGGCCGTCGAGGTGTACGGCCACGACGAGCCGGAGAACGCCGCGCTGTACCCCGAGGAGGCCGCGCTCGTCGCGCTCGCGGTCCCCAAGCGCCGGCGTGAGTTCGCCGTCGTACGGGCCTGCGCCCGCCGGGCCATGGAGAAGCTCGGGGTGCCGCCGCAGCCGGTCCTGCCCGGGGAACGCGGCGCCCCGCGCTGGCCGGCCGGACTCACCGGCAGCATGACCCACTGCGACGGCTACTGCGCCGCCGCCCTCGTCCGCGCCGCCGACCTGGCCTCGCTCGGCATCGACGCCGAACCCCACGGGCCGCTCCCGGAGGGCGTGCTGGACAGCGTCTCCCTGCCGGGCGAGCGGGTCAGACTGCGGGAGCTCGCCGGGGCGCATCCCGCCGTCCACTGGGACCGGCTGCTGTTCAGCGCCAAGGAGTCCGTCTACAAGGCGTGGTTCCCGCTCACCGGCAAGTGGCTGGACTTCAGCGAGGCGGACATAGACATCGTCGTCGGCCCCGGACAGCCCTCCGGCGGCACGCTGCGCGCCGAACTCCTCGTCCCCGGCCCGCTGGTGGGCGGCGAGCGTCGCGGCGTCCTCGAGGGCCGCTGGACGGTCCGGGACGGCCTGGTCGCCACCTCGGTGACCGTGCCGCACGCCTGAACGCACGGCACGGTCCCCCGTCTCTCCCCGGCCCCTACGCCTCCGGCGGGCACCAGCTCTGCAGCAGCCTGAAGAACGCCTCCTCGTTGCCCGCGAGGCCCGCGGCCGCCAAGGCCTGTTCGGCCTCGGCGAGGACCGCCGGCGGGACGACCGGTGGCCGGGCGGTGTCGGGCGGTCCGGACGCGGTGTCGAAGGCGGCTCGGACCGTGTGCAGCAGCCGCAGATACGCCTGGACGGCGGTGCGCTCACGGTCGGTCAGTACGGCGGTGGGCATCGGCGGCTCTCCCCAGGTCGGCGTCGGTCGCACCCCCCATCGGGGCACGTCGGTCGCACACCGCACGGGCGTGCATCTCCAGCTTGCCGCCCGCCACTGACAATCCGGCTTCCGCGCCCGTTCCTTCGCCCGCTTAGCGGAGGCGAAACCTCCTCGAAACCAGCGTGGGGAAAGCAGTCCTACGCTGGGAGGAAGGGCTTTCGGCCGCCGCGTGGCGGCCAGGAGTACGGGAGGGCGAGCACGTGGTCGACGACCAGCGCCGGCGCCCGGTGCGCGCCGTCCGGCTGCGCCCGGTGGGCGACGGAGAACTGGAGCTGCAGCACCGCGTGGTGCACGGATACCGCCGTGCCTTCCGCATGGCCGGCGAGGGGCCGCCGCTCGTCCTCATCCACGGCATCGGCGACTCCTCGGCGACCTGGGCCGAACTGATCCCCGACCTCGCCCGCACCCACACCGTGATCGCCCCCGACCTGCTCGGCCACGGCGACTCCGACAAGCCGCGCGCCGACTACTCGGTGGCCGCGTACGCCAACGGCATCCGTGATCTGCTCACCACCCTCGGCATCGAGTCCGCCACCCTGGTCGGACACTCGCTGGGCGGGGGAGTGGCGATGCAGTTCGCCTACCAGTTCCCCGAGCGCACGGAGCGGCTCATCCTGGTCAGCGCGGGCGGTGTGGGCCGTGAGGTCAACCCCGTGCTGCGGCTGGTGTCCCTGCCCGGCGCCCATCTCATGCTCTCCTCGCTGCGGCTGCCCGGCATGCGCCTGCAAGTCGGCCTCGCCGTCCGCCTGATGAAGCTCCTGGACACCGACCTCGGCCAGGACGCCCCGGACCTGCTGAACCTCGTCGACGCCCTGCCGGACGAGACCTCCCGCAACGCCTTCATCCGCAGCCTGCGCGCGGTCGTCGACTGGCGTGGCCAGGTCGTCACCATGCTCGACCGCTGCTATCTCACCGAGGGCATGCCGACCATGCTGCTGTGGGGCGACCGGGACAGCGTGGTGCCCGTGCGGCACGCCTTCGGGGCGCACGAGGCGATGCCCGGCAGCCGTCTGGAGATCTTCGAGGGCGCGGGCCACTTCCCCTTCCACACCGACCCCGCCCGCTTCGTCTCGCTGGTCGAGGAGTTCACCGCCACCACCGCCCCGGCGGACTGGAGCCGCGAGCACTGGAGGGAGCTGCTGCGGGAGGGCAGTCCGGGGAACCCGCGGGCGGGCGGCGGGGAGCGGGAGTTGAGGCAGGCCAGCGAGCGCAGTGCCACGTGACCGTCGGTCAGATCAACCCTGCGGCCCGAGATACCCCAGCGATGCCTCGATCCGCCCCGCCAGACGGTCCCGCTGCACCGGACCCCGCAGTGGTGAACCGGCGAGCCAGGTACGGCACTTGCTGGCGAGTAACAGTCCGAAGTTCTCCGCCTCCCGCTCCTCGTCGAGCTCGAAGCGGCTGCGGGCGGCGACCTTGAGCACGGTGGCCTGGAGGTCGGCTTCGTCGTGCAGGAGCCGGGCGGCGACCGCGGCGCCCTCGACGTGGTGGGAGCAGTGGCCGGCGTTCATGTGCCACAGCTCGTGGCCGAGGATGACCAACTGGTGGTCGGGGGCGGTGCGTTCCTCGATCACGACGAGGTCCTGGTCCGCCATGTCGAGCCACAGCCCGCTGGCCGTGCCGGGCGGGAAGGGTGCCGTACGGAAGTGGACCGGGCGGCCCCGGCGTCTGCTCATCGCGTCGCACAGGGCGCCGTAGAGGTCCTCGGGCCGTGCCGGGGCGTCGAGCTCCAGCTCCGCCACCAACTCGCCGCTCAGGCGGCGCATGTGCTTACCGATGCCCACAGTTTTCTCCCGGATCAGGACTCGGGCCGCTTGACGCTCTCCAGGAGCATGTCCAGCCACTCGGCGACCTTGTCACGGTGCTGGTCGGTGGGCAGCTGCGCGGCCCGCCAGGCGATCCCGCGCACCCCGTGGTCCTGGAGCAGCCGCTCCAACGGGTCGCGGGCGGCCGCCGCGGCTTCCCGCTCCCGGCCGGCGAGTTTGTGCAGGAGTTCCTGCTCGGTGTGCTGGAGCGCACCCGCGAGCGCCTCGGGGTCCTCGGCGGTGAGGAATCCGGCGTGCACGCGGAAGAAGCGCTGGATGGCGTCGCAGTGCTCCATGGTGGGACGCCGGTCGCCGTTGATGAGGGCGCCCGCCTGCTGCCGGGACATGCCCGCGCCGTCGGCGATCTCCTGCTGGGTGTACTTGCGCCCGTTGGGCTTGAGCCGGGTACGGCGCAACAGGTCGAGCCGTTGCAGGAACCGTGCCTGGACGTCCGGTTCACCCGCCGGGCGCCCGCTCAGCAGGGCCTTGACCACGGGCTCGGGGACGCCGGAGGCGACGGAGAGCCGTCCGGTGTCGAAGACGTGCGCGTGCGGTACGCCCAGCCGGTCGGCGAGTGCGGTGACGCGGGCGACGACGGCCGTCAGCACGACCGTTGCCGCGTCGTCCGGGCTCCCGAAGCCATCCGACACCGACAGATCTCCTACGTCTCTCACCCGACTTCTCACAGGCGGTCGCCGTGAACTTCCCGGAGAGTAACCCTTGTTCGAACTCGCATCCAGGTCTCGCCACAACTGTGGCCAATTTCAGCCGTCAACAGCTACGGAATGCCACGATAGTTGACACGCCGCGCTCCGGGGAAGCAGGATCAAGGCGCCGCGTGAAGGCCGCATAGGCAAGAGGGGTGACCTCCCGATGGCACATCAGGCAGGTGGGCAGCGGTCGGAACTGCGGCCCGTCCCCGAAGGGCTCGAAGCCCAGGCGTATCTCGAGGACTACGCGACGCTCCTGGAAGCCGTTCCGTTCCCGTCCGTCGTCCTCGACCACCGCTGGGACGTCGTCCTCGCCAACACCGCTTTCGCGTCACTTTTCCGTGCCGTGGGTCCGCATCCGACGGCCATGCCGGGCGACAACTTCCTCCGGTTCGTCCTCTTCCATCCGGACGCGGGCAGCGTTCTCGGCGAGCACGAGTCGCGCTGGTGCCTGCCGATGCTCGCGCACTTCGCGGCCGCGGTGGAGCGGCACGACCACGACCACGGCCTCCAGGCGATCCGCCGGGACATCGCCCAGGACCCGATCATGGACGCCGCCTACCGGCACGGCCTGCCGCACTGGATCCGCGCGGTCGGCGAACAGGCCGTGGAGCACGACGGCGCCGTACGGCCCCTGGTGCACCCCGACCCGCGCTGGGGCGCCACCGACTGCCGGGTCGTCGACGAGACCCCGCGCACCCTGCGGGACCTCGGATACACGCGCCTGACCCTGGTCCTGCGCCCGGCTCCCACCAGGCGCCGCCCGCGGCGCACGGCGAACCACCTCACGGTGGTGCCCGCCCCCCAGGCCTGACGGGCACCGTCGGCGTTCAGGTCGTCGACGGCGCCTCGTCAGTAGTTGTCGGTCCCCATGGAAGTACCCATGGGGGTCCTCATGGGGGTCCTCATGGAGCAGGGCCGCGACAACGCAAGCCACCCGTGCTGGGCGGCACCGGCCTCCGCTGCCTCCGCCTCTCCGTGAGCGCGAACACCGGCTCGCCCGCCGGGCAGTTCAGTGAAGTGGAGGCGTATCGGACTTCGTGACCGGGGCGTCCCGCACCACCCCGCGCTTCGCCGCCTGGATCTGCTCGTACACATGGGTGCGCAGTTCGGCGAAGCGCGGGGCCACACGCGTGTGCAACTGGTCGCGCTCGTCCGGGAGATCGACCTTCAGCTGCTCCCGCACGACCGTGGGGGAGGCGGACAGCACGATCACGCGCTCGCCCAGGTAGACCGCCTCGTCGATGTCGTGGGTGACGAACAGGATCGTGATGCCGCGCTCGCGCCACAGCCGTCGTACGAGATCCTCCAGGTCTGCGCGGGTCTGGGCGTCCACCGCGGCGAACGGCTCGTCCATCAGCAGGACTTCGGGCTCGTAGGCGAGCGCGCGGGCGATCGCCACGCGCTGCTGCATGCCGCCGGAGAGCTGCCAGGGGTACGCCCCGGCCGCCTCCGTGAGGTCCACCGACTCCAGGGCGTCGGCGACCAGTTCGCGTCGTCTCGCCTTGCTCAGGTCCTTCTGCTTCAGCGGCAGTTCGATGTTGTCGGCGACGCGCATCCAGGGGAAGAGGCTGCGTCCGTACTCCTGGAAGACGAAGGCCATCCCGGGCGGGGGACCGCTGACCTTGCGGCCCGCCAGGTGGACTTCGCCGGCGGTCGGGCTGAGCAGGCCGCCCATGCACTTCAGCAGGGTCGTCTTGCCGCAGCCCGACGGGCCGACGAGACAGACGAGTTCGCCCGCCTCGACGGTGAAGGTGAGGTCGCGTACCGCCTCCACCCGCCGCCCCGACCCCTCGTAGACCTTCTTCAGGCCGCGTACGTCCAGCATGGACCGCCCTTTCGCGTTCGGGTGACTCACGGGGACCGCCGGGCCGAGGCGCGCAGGCCGTGGTACCAGGCGAGGACCCGCCGCTCGACCAGCTGGAAGACGACGGAGAGCAGATAGCCGAGCAGCCCCAGGACGATGATCCCGGTCCACATGTCGGGGACCGCGAAACTGCGCTGGAACTGGACGACGGTGAAGCCGATGCCGTTGCTGGCCGCGAACATCTCGCTGATCACCATCAGGATGATGCCGATCGACAGGGCCTGGCGCAGGCCCGCGAAGATCTGCGGACTCGCCGCGCGCAGCACCAGGTGGCGCAGCCGCGACGGGCCGGTGATGCCGTAGGAGCGGGCCGTCTCCAGCATCACCGGGTCGACCGCGCGGACGCCCTCGACCGTGTTGAGCAGGATCGGCCAGACACAGCCGCTCGCGATCACCGTGACCTTCATGGTGTCGCCGATGCCCGCGAACAGCATGATGACCGGGATGAGGACGGGTGGCGGGATCGCCCGCAGGAACTCCAGGACGGGTTCGCACAGCGCCCGCACCCGCCGGTAGGAGCCGATGACCGTGCCGAGCGCCACCCCGGCGACGGCGGCCAGCGCGTAACCGGCCGTCAGCCGCCAGATGCTGGGCAGCACGTCGTCGCGCAGCCGGTCGGCGGTCCACACGTCCGGGAAGGTCCGCATGATGGTGCGCAGCGGCGGCCAGAAGACGTTGGTGCTGTCGGCCGAGGCCAGCCACCAGACCGCGACCAGCAGAACGGGCAGCGCGATGACGAAGACCAGCTGGAGTGCGAAGCGCTTCACACCGCCACCTCCCCGCGCACCGACTGGTGCCAGGCCAGCGCCCGTCGCTCCACGGTACGCGCGCCGACGTTGACGAGCAGTCCCAGAAGACCGGTCACCACGATCAGCGCGTACATCTCCGGGACGGCCTGCGAGTTCTGCGCCACCGCGATCCTGGAGCCCAACCCCGGTGCCCCGATGACGAGTTCACCGGTGATCGCGAGGATCAGCGCGACGGCGGCGGCGAGCCGGACGCCGGTGAACACATACGGCAGCGCGGTCGGCCACAGCACATGGCGGATCCGCGCCCAGGTGCCGAGGCCGTACGACCGCGCCGTCTCCTCGGCGACGGGGTCGACGTCCTGGACGCCGTAGAGCGTCTGGATGAGGACCTGCCAGAAGCTGGCGTACACGACGAGCAGCAGCACCGAGCGCAGTTCGCTGCCGTACAGCAGCACCGCCAGCGGGATGAGGGCGACCGAGGGGATCGGGCGCAGGAACTCGATCGTCGAGGCCGTCGCCTCGCGCAGATACGGCACGACCGAGACGACCACCCCGATGACGATCCCCGCCGAGGCGGCGATGGCCAGTCCCAGGGCCCAGCCGGTGAGGGTGTCACCGAGCGCCGTCCAGAAGGCGCCGTCGGAGAGCTCGTCGGCGAGGGCGCGCGCGATCCGGCTGGTCGGCGGGAAGTACTCCTCCTTGACCAGACCGAGCCGCGGCACCGCCTCGCCCAGGGCGAGGAAGGCCGCGAGCCCGGCGGCGCCCAGCGCCGCGTTGGGGAGCCTCACGGAAGCAGCGCGTCCACGTCGGGGGTCTTCTTGAAGAACCCGTCCTCCTGGCCCAGCTTCGCCAGCGCCTCGATGGAGGCCCTGTTCGGGTCGGCCGGCCACTTCGGCAGGGTCACCTGCTCAAGGACCGACGCCGGGATCTTGGTGTACGTCGTGATGATCTGCCGGGCCTCGTCCGGGTGCGCGTCGGCGTAGGCGAGGGACTCGGCGGTGGCCTCCTGGAACTTCTTCACCACGTCGCCGTGCTGCTGCTGGTACCGCGTCGAGGTGAAGTACATGGCCACCGTGGTGTTCGCGGCCACGTCCACCATCGGTGAGGCGATCACCTGGCCGCCCTGGCCCTTGATGGTGGCCAGCGCGGGCTCGACCGCGCACGCCGCGTCGACCTGGCCGCCGTCGAGCGCGGCGGGCATCTGGTCGAAGGGCAGCTCCACGAACTTCACCTTGTCCGGGTCGCCACCGTCCTTGCGCACCGATTCGCGCACCGCGGACTCGTTGATGTTCTTCAGGGTGTTGATGGCGACCTTCTTGCCCTCCAGGTCCTTCGCGGACTTGATCGGGCTGCCCTTCTTGACCGCGATGCCGGCAAAGTCCTTGCCGTCCACGCCCGTTGAGGCGATGCCGTTGGAGACCGCCTTGACCGGCACCCCGGAGGACCGGGCGATCAGGAGGGAGGTGACGTTGGAGAAGCCGAACTGGAACTGTCCGCCGGCGACTCCGGGCACGATCGCCGCGCCGCCCGACGCGTTCGAGATCTCGAGCTTCAGGCCGTGCTTGCCGTAGAAGCCCTTCTTCTGGCCCAGATAGACCGGCGCGACGTCGACGATCGGGATGAGGCCGAGCTTGACGGTGGTGGTCCCGCCGGACGAGGATCCCCCGTCCGAGGCTCCCGAGTCGCCGGACGAGCCACAGGCCGACGCGGTGACCAGGAATGCTCCGGCCGCGAGGGCGGCGAGCAGACGACGCATGGCTCCTCCTGTGCAGACTTCGTTGTTCCGACAGGCTGTGCTTACGACAGGCTGTGCGCAGACCGCACAGTGGTGCTCAGGGCGAAAGGTATTGGTCTCGCGGGACGGGGTCAACTCCTTTGGCTGACAATATTGTTGACACTTCCTCGACGGAGGCGACGATGTCCGAAGCAGACCGCGCCCCTCACTTCGTCCGCTCCCTGGAGCGCGGCCTCGCCGTGATCCGCGCCTTCGACACCGACCACCCGGAGCTGAGCCTGAGTGAGGTGGCCCGGACCTGCGGACTGACCCGCGCGGCCGCCCGCCGCTTCCTGCTGACGCTGGCCGATCTCGGATACGTCCGCGCCGACGGACGCAGCTACCGGCTCACCCCGCGCGTCCTGGAGCTCGGCTACTCCTACCTGTCGAGCTTCTCGCTGGCCCAGCTGGCGGAACCGCATCTGGAGCAACTCGTCGACAGGACAAGGGAGTCGTCGTCCCTGTGCGTGCTCGACGGCGACGACATCGTGTACGTGGCGAGGGTGCCCGCGCGCCGCATCATGACCGCGGCGATCACCGTGGGCACCCGCTTCCCGGCGCACGTCACCTCGGTGGGCCGGGTCATGCTCGCGCACCTGCCCGCCGATGAGCTGGAAGTGCGGCTGGTCCGGGCGGAGCTGGTTGCGCTCACCACCCGCACGATCGTCTCCGCCGACCTGCTGCGCGCCGAACTGGAGCGGGTGCGCAGACAGGGATACGCCCTCGTCGACCAGGAGTTGGAAGAGGGGCTGCGCTCGATCGCCGCCCCGGTGCGGGACCGGGGCGGCGAGGTGGTGGCGGCGGTCAACATCCCCGTGCAGGCGGGCCGTACGACACTCGCCGCGGTACGGCGGGACCTGCTGCCGGCCCTGCTGGAGACCGTGGCCGGTATCGAGGCCGATCTGCGGATGGCTACAGGTCCAGGACGAGCTTCTTCCCCCGGCACCGGGACACACAGATCATCATCGTCTCCCCGGCCTCCCGCTCCTCGTCCGTGAGCACCGAGTCCCGGTGGTCCGGGGTGCCGTCGAGAACGTCTGTCTCACAGGTGCCGCAGGTGCCCTCGGTGCAGGAGAACAGCACCTCGACACCCGAGGCGCGGACGGCGTCGAGCACGGTGACGTCCGGTGCGACGGTGATCGTCGTGCCGGTCTGGGCCAGCTCGACCTCGAACTCCGTGTTCTCGCCCGCCGGTTGCTCCTTGGGCGTGAACCGCTCCACGTGCAGCAGTCCGGCCGGGCAGCGCGCCTCCACGGCGTCGAGCAGCGGTCCGGGTCCGCAGCAGTAGACGAGGGTGCCCTCGGGCACGTCGTCCAGTACCGGAGCGAGGTCCAGGAGACCGGTCTCGTCCTGCGGGGCGATGGTGACGCGATCGCCGTAGCGGCTCAACTCCCCGGCGAACGCCATGGACGCGCGGGTGCGTCCGCCGTACAGCAGGGTCCACTCCGCGCCCTCGGCCTCCGCCGCCGCGAGCATCGGCAGGATCGGGGTGATGCCGATGCCGCCCGCGATGAAGCGGTAGCGGGGCGCGGGGCGCAGGGCGAAGTGGTTGCGCGGACCGCGCACCCGGACCTTGCCGCCCCGCTCGACCTGCTCGTGCACATGGGCGGACCCGCCGCGCCCGGCCGGCTCGCGCAGCACGGCGATCCGCCAGGCGGTGCGGTCGGCGGGGTCGCCGCACAGCGAGTACTGGCGCTCCAGCCCGGGCCCGAGGATCACGTCGATGTGGGCGCCGGGCTCCCAGGCCGGGAGCTCTTCGCCCAGCGGGTGGCGCAGGGTGAGGGCGAGCACGCCGTCGGCCGCGAAGTCCCTGCGGTCGACGACGAGTTCGGCTTCGTAGGCGTCACTCATGAAGTGCTTCCTCGCGGCTCGTGTCCTTGCGGCTCGTGTCCCTGTGGCTCGTGTCCTGGTGGCTCGTCCTGTTGCGGGGAGTGCCCGTTCGGGTGCGCGAGCATCCACTCCCACATCTCGATCGGGTCCTGCGAGGTGTGCTCGCGGCCGCAGTGACAGGTGCCGTGCAGGGTGTCGGTGCCCGGCAGCCAGTCGATGCGGTAGATCTCCCCGGTGGCTCCGGCACTCACAGGACCTTCTCCACCGGCTTGTCGCCCTCCTCGACCAGGCGGGCGAGGATACGGCGGGCGGCCAGGCCACCGGTGTCGATGTTGATGCTCAGCTCCTGGTAGCCGGAGCGCTCGGTGCCGAGCGTCCTCTGGAGCAGGTTGAGCGCGTCGACGTCCTGCATGACGACGGTGTGGTTGTTGCCCCGCAGGAACTCGGTGACCTCGGCGTCCTCGGTCGCCCAGTCGCGCGAGACCATCCAGAAGTCGTAGACGTGACCGTCGCTGGACGGCGTGATGGCGTACGTGATCTCGGTGTGGAAGCCGTTCGGGTCGCTGCCGTCGGCCTCGGGCAGCACACCGACCGGGGCGATGCGGCTGTGCAGCAGATACAGACAGGGCGCGTGGTACTCGATGTCCTGCCAGCGCGTGATCCGCCCCTCGATGCCGGTGGACTTCGCGTAGAACGGCGGGCACTCGGCGTCGTCCATGTGCCGGCTCACCCGTACGATGCCGGCGCCCTCGTCGACCTCCGTGGTGATCGGCGTCTCGGCGACCTCGGGGGTGCCGATGTAGCCGCCGTGCAGATAGGTCTCGTGGGACAGGTCGAGGAGGTTGTCGACCAGCAGGCCGTAGTCGGCGTCGATCGGTTCCATGCCGCGCACGGTGACCCAGCCGGGGGAGTCGAGGTGCCTGGCGCGCGGAATGGTGTCGGCGTCGGCGAGCGCGGGGTCGCCGATCCACACCCAGATCAGGGAGTCCAGCTCGGCGACGGGGTAGGAGGCGACGCGCGCGGTGCGCGGTACGCGCTTCTGCCCCGGCACGTACACGCAGGTGCCCGTCTGGTCGTAGGTGAACCCGTGGTACCCGCACACGAGCCGGTCGCCGTCGAGCCGGCTCGGCTTCTCGTGCAGCGGGAACCGGCGGTGCACACACCGGTCGGCGAGCGCGACGGGCGTCCCGTCCTCCTCGGTCCGGTAGAAGACGAGCGGCTCACCGAGGATCGTCCGGCCGAGCAACTCCTCGCGCCCCACCTCGTGGCTGTAGGCGGCGACGTACCACTGGTTCCTGGCGAAGGCGGTCGTGTGAGGCATGGGGTTCCCGTCCCTGTCGGCGGGGCTGCGTCGCCCCGCGTGCCGTGGTTGGGAACAGGTTCCTGACGGCGGTGGCTGCCGCGCAAGGCGGCTTCTGCCAGGCGGAAGCGTCTGTGTGAAGGGGCTGATCAGAGGACGGAGCAACGGTGTAGCGGGCTACACCTCTGACCGGGGAGGACTCTCCCTCGTGGCGGAGACCGTCCCGAGGAATCGTGGTGGGCACCGACGTCCGATCCACTGTGGAGGCTCCTCCCGCCATGGCAACTTTCCTTTATCACCTGGGCCGGGTGGCCTTCCGTCGGCGATGGTTCGTCGCCTTGCTGTGGGTGGCCGTACTGGGCGGCGCCGGCTTCGCCGCCTCGCAGGCGTCCACGGCCGAGGACGAGGGATTCACCGCGCCCGGCATCGAGTCCCAGAAGGCGTTCGACCTGCTGGAGCAGCGCTTCCCCGGTTCCGTCGCCGACGCCGCGAGCGCCCGGATCGTGTTCGTCGCGCGCGGCGGTGAGAAGGTGACCGCGACCGAGAACAAGGAGGCCATCGAGCACCTCGTCGACGAGGCCGCCGACGGCACGCAGGTCGCCGCTGCCGTGGACCCCTTCCAGACCGATGCGGTGAGCAGGGACGGAACGACGGCGTATGCGACGGCGACCTTCAAGGTGTCCGCCGACGACCTGTCCGGCACGAGCAAGAAGCACCTGGAGCGAGCCGTCGAGCAGGCTCGCGACACCGGGCTGACCGTCGAGGTCGGCGGGAACGCTCTGGCCGAGCAGCCCGCGGCGGGCGGCATGACCGAGGTGATCGGCATCGCCGTGGCCGCGCTGGTGCTGCTGATCACCTTCGGGTCGATGGCGGCGGCAGGGCTGCCCCTGCTGACGTTCGATCTCGGTCGGGCCCCCGGCGGGGCCGGTCACGGTCACCGTGCCGTCGAGGGCGGCGACCCGGCGGCGGATGCCCAGCAGGCCGGAGCCGCCGTGTTCGTCCACGCCGCCCGCGCCCTCGTCGCGGACGACCGCCCGCAGCCCGGCGCGCAGGCGTTGGAGACGAACGGCAGCCCGGCGGCCGCCGCTGTGCTTGGCCGCGTTGGTCAACGCCTCGGCCACCGCGAAGTACGCGGCCGCCTCCACCGCAGCCGGGGGCCGCGGTCCCTCCTCCAGGTCACGTGCCACGTGCACGTCGACGTCCAGCCCGCTGCTCGCCGCCAGCGCCCGCACGGCGCCGACCAGTCCGCGGTCGGTGAGGATCGGCGGGTGGATGCCGCGCACCACGTGCCGTAGCTCGGCGAGGGCCTCCTGGGGATGGTCCTGGGCCTCGGCGAGCATCTTGCGAGCGGTCTCGGGGTCGCGGTCGTAGGCGCGTTGCGCCAGGCCGATGCGCATGGACAGGGCCACCAGGCGGGCCTGGGCGCCGTCGTGCAGGTCTCGTTCGATACGGCGAAGCTCGGCCTCGTGCGCGGCGATCGCGTCGGCGCGCGTGGCGGCCAGTTCCTTCACCCGGGCGGCGAGCAGCGCCTCGGGGGAGGGCATGAGCAGGGCCTGCGACCAGCGTGCCTCCAGGTCGGCGAGCCGGGTGATCAGCGGAAGGACGACGGCTTCGCGGCGCAGCACACCGCACCACACTCCGTCGACGGCCAGCCCGAGGGGCCACAGCGGCAGTGCCAGGAAGACCAGAGCGCCGTAGAGGCAGGAGGCGAGCATCCAGAGCAGATCGGTACGGGTCCCGGGATCGTGGACCGCGATGCGCAGCCGCTGCCGCAGCGGGCCGGTGAGGGACTGGTACGCCTCGGGGATCCGCCGGCCCGTCCACGCGGCCGTCATCTGCCGCTTGGCGCCGGCGATACGGCGGATGAGCAGCACGGTTTCCGGCAGCAGCCACGCTCCGACCACCGCGAGCGTGCCGGTGGCGGTGATCAGCAGAACGGTGATGAAGAGATACAGCCCGAAGGCCATCACGGCGGCGAGGGCCAGGTGGACCGTGGCCCGTCCGGCCTGCCGCATCGCTTTCCACATGCCGCCACGCCAGGCGACCGGGAGCCGGGCGACGGTGTAGCGGACTACACCACCGGGGGTGCGGTCCGCCACACCGTCACGCGGCTCGGGAGTGCACGCCCCTCGTTCGCAAGCGAACTGTAAAGAACCTTGACAGTTATCTGGTCTAGTCCAATTATGGGCACGGTTCGCCCCGCGGTTCTGTCATTCCGCACTTCCCGCGTGCCCTTCCCCTGGGAGCGTCAGTGAGACGACCTGGTCATTTCCGTGCGTTGCTGTCCTGTCTGAGCGTGTCCGCCCTGTCCGCCGGACTCGTCGGACTCGGGGGAGGGAGCGCACTCGCGGCGCCCTCGTCGTCCCCCTCGCCCACGGCCTTCGGCAAGCCCCTGCCGGCTCAGGTGGCCGCGCCCTACTTCGAGTCGTGGACCGGCGGCAGCCCGGCCGCACTCGCCGCGGCCTCCGGAAACAAGTACCTCACCCTGGCCTTCCTCCAGACGGCCGCGCCCGGCTCGTGCACCGCCTACTGGAACGGCCAGACCGATCAGCCGGTCTCCAAGGCGGCCTTCGGCCATGACATCGCCACCATCCAGGCCCGCGGCGGCAATGTCATCCCGTCCTTCGGCGGCTGGTCCGCGGACACCACCGGCACCGAACTGGCCGACAGCTGCACCGACGTCGACGCCATCGCCGACGTGTTCAAGAGCCTCGTCACGACGTACGGCATCACCCGTATCGACCTCGACGTCGAGGGCGACTCGATCAACAACACCGCCGGGATCGACCGCCGCAACAAGGCGATCGCCGAGGTCCAGCGCTGGGCCGAACGCACCGGCCGCACCGTGCGGTTCTCCTACACCCTGCCGACCTCCACACACGGCCTGGAGGCCAACGGCCTCGCCGTCCTCCAGAACGCCGTCGACAACCACGCGCGCGTGGACGTCGTCAACCTCATGACCTTCGACTACTACGACGGCGCCACGCACGACATGGCGGCCGACACGGAGACGGCCGCCACGGGCCTGCACGGCCAGCTCGCCGCGCTCTACCCGGGCAAGACCTCCGCGAGGCTGTGGAGCATGATCGGGATCATCGAGATGCCCGGCATCGACGACTACGGTCCCGAGGAGACCTTCACCGTCGAGAACGCGCTCGCGGTGGAGGAGTGGGCCGAGGCCAAGAGGATCAACACGCTCTCCTTCTGGGCCCTCCAGCGCGACAACGGCGGCTGCCCGGGCACCGGCGGCTCCGACTCCTGCTCCGGCATCGCCCAGGACACCTGGG
Organism: Streptomyces sp. NPDC001668; assembly: GCF_042893155.1. Classification (NCBI taxonomy): domain Bacteria; kingdom Bacillati; phylum Actinomycetota; class Actinomycetes; order Kitasatosporales; family Streptomycetaceae; genus Streptomyces; species Streptomyces sp. NPDC001668. The sequence continues at coordinate 51,732 of NZ_JBIAUQ010000022.1, read as the reverse complement.
CCTTCAGCCACGCCTTCGAGAAGTTCACGAGCGGAGGGAACCAGTAGCGGGACACCCCGCCGGACACCCGGCAGACGAGGGCCCGGCGCGCATCACGCGCGCCGGGCCCTCGCCGCGCCGATTTCGCTACAAGTTCCGAAATTATTCGGGGCGAGGACCGCCACGTGGCCGAAACACGCGGTTCATAGCGTCGGGACACACCACGCCACTGCCCTCCGTACTCGTGAGGCATCCCGTGTCACAGGAGTCCCCGTGCCCCATTTCTCCCGCCGCACCGCCCTGCGGCTGACCGCCGGAATGGCGCTCGGCGCCGCGCTTCCCCTGGCCGGCTGCGGGCGCGACACCGACGCGGCCGCCGCTTCCGGCGCCAAGAAGAGCGCCGAGAAGATCGGCACGTCCCCGGCCACCGGCACCGTCGACGTCTGGGCCGCCCAGGGCGACGCCGACGTGCTCGGCACGGTCGTCAAGCCCTTCAAGGCCGCCAATCCGGACCTGGTCGTCAAGACCACGCTGATCCCCAACGCCGAGTACTACACCAAGCTCCAGGCGGCCATCGCGGCGGGCAAGGGGCCGGACGTCGCCCAGTTCTTCCCCGAGTCGCAGGCGCAGTTCCTCGACCCGTCGACCCTGCACCCGGTGCCGGACGGCCTGGTGGATCCGAACGGCTTCTTCAAGAGCCTGTGGGACGCCGGAGTCGTGGACGACGTGGCCTACACGGTCCCCTGGTACGCGTACACGTACGCGCTCGTCTACCGATCAGATCTGGCCAAGAAGGCGGGCGTCCAGGCGCCGGCCGACTGGGCCGGCATGGAGCCCTTCCTCAAGGCGCTCCAGGGCGCCGGCGCGGCCCGTGGACTCGGCGCCGACATCGGGTGGGACATCTTCAACGGCCAGGACGTCGCCATGTACGCCTGGCAGGCCGGGGGCTCCCTCGTCGGCGACGACGGCAAGTGGAACCTGAACACGCCGCAGATGGTCGACGCCCTCAAGTACAACGCGGCCTTCTTCACCGCCGGGACCGCCGACACCGCCGGGCCGACCTTCCTCGACGCACAGCCGTACTTCGTCTCCGGCAAGACGGCCAGCATGATCACCGGCCCCTGGGTGATCGGCCAGCTCGACGCCGCCGCGAAGAAGACCGGCTGGACGGCCTCCCACGTGGCCACCGCCCCGCTGCCCGCCGGAGCGTCGAGCAGCGTCTCCTTCTCCGCGGGCGGCACCTGGGGCGTCCTGGCCGGCAGCGGCAACACGGACGCCGCCTGGAAGCTCGTCCGGTATCTGGCGAAGCCGGGCACCCAGGTCGCGCAGTACAAGGCGTACAGCTCGCTGCCGGCCGTCATCTCCGCCTGGGACGACCCGGCCATCAAGGGCCAGCCACTCCTGGACGCCTTCTTCACCCAGCTCAAGAACACCCGGGCGTTCCCGCAGGTCAGCACCTGGCAGCAGGTGGCGACCCGGCTGGGCAAGGAGATGGAGGCCGTCGCCAAGGGCAAGGAGACCGCGGCGAAGGCGGCCGCGAACATCCAGGCGTACGCCGAGAGCGTCGGCACCGGTACGAAGTGATGGCGACGACTCTCGTCAGGGCGCCGCGGGAGACCGCGGCGGCCCCGAAGGCAGCCTCGCCGAGGAGGTCCCGGGCCCGGCGTACGGCCGTCGCCTGGCTCTTCCTCGCCCCCTTCGCCCTCGTCTTCCTGGTCTACACGGCGATCCCCACCGTCTCCGCACTCGCCCTGAGCCTCACCGACATCCGCGGCGCCGACCTGCGCACCCCGTTCGCCGTCGACTTCACCGGTGTCGAGAACTACCTCCGGCTGTTCCAGGACGACACCTTCGTACGGGACATCCTCAACACCGCCCTCTTCGTGGCCGTGGGCGTACCCCTGACGATGGGCGTCGGCTTCACCCTCGCCCTCGCGCTGAACTCCGGCATCCGACGGCTGCGCGGTGTCCTGCGCACCGTCTTCTTCGCGCCCGTGGTCACCAACGTCGTGGCCGTCGCGCTGATCTGGCAGTACGCCTTCCACATCGATGGCACCGTCAACAAGCTGCTCGGCTGGGTCGGTCTCGCCGGACCGAACTGGCTGGACGACCCGAACCTGGCGATGCCCGTCGTCATCCTGCTCGGTGTGTGGCGCAACTTCGGCATCGCGATGGTGCTGTTCCTCGCGGGCCTCCAGGCCGTGCCCCGGGACGTCTACGAGGCCGCCGCCCTCGACGGCGCCGGCCGTCGGCGTCAACTCCAGCACATCACGCTGCCGTTGCTGCTGCCCACCACGCTGATGGTCTCCGTCCTGCTGACCGTCTTCTACCTCCAGGTCTTCGACGAGCCCTACCTCCTCACGGGCGGCGGGCCGCTCGGCTCCACCGAGTCGGTCGCGCTGTACACCTACCGCCAGTTCGGGGCGGGCGAGTTCGGGATGTCCTCGGCGGCGTCCTTCGTGACGCTCGCGCTGGTGACCGTGGTGAGCGTCGTCCAGTTCCGGCTGCTGAGGTCGCGCACATGAGCCATGCCCACCGCCCGGAGGCCGCGCACATGATCCGTATCGCCCGCCCCGCGCTCTACGCGGCCCTCGTACTGTGCGCCCTGCTCACGGCGCTGCCCTTCGTGTGGGGCGTGAGCGGCTCCCTGCGCAGCCTCGACGAGATCCGCTCCGACCCCGGCGCCCTGCTCCCGCACCACCTCACCTTCGGCAACTTCACCCGGCTGTTCGAGACCCAGGGCTTCGGCCGGTTCCTGGTCAACAGCGTCGTGGTCGCGCTGATCGTGGTGGCCGGGAACATCCTGGCCGCGTCGGCCGCGGGTTACGCGCTGGCCAAGCTCGACTTCGCCGGCCGGCGGCTCGCGTTCGGTGCGGTCATGGCGGCGATGATGGTGCCGTTCACCGCGGTGTTCGTCACCCAGTTCGTGATCACCGTGGACCTGGGCCTCGCGGACACCCTCGCCGGAATCGCCCTGCCCGGTGCGGCCCTTCCGCTGTCCGTGTTCATCATGCGCCAGTACGCCCTGTCGGTCCCCGACGAACTCCTCGAAGCGGCCCGCATCGACGGCGCGGGCGAGTTCCGGATCTTCTTCAGGGTCTTCCTGCCGCTGGCCGGTCCCGCCGTCGCCACCATTACGATCATGTCGTTCCTCAACTCCTGGAACAACTTCATCTGGCCGCTGGTCGTCGCCCAGAGCATGTCCACCTACACCCTCCCGGTCGGCCTCGCCGCCACCAGCCAGGCCGCGGCCCACGTCACCGACTACGGCCTGCTGCTCGCCGGAGCGATCGTCGTGATGCTGCCGGTCCTCGTGCTCTTTCTCTTCCTGCAGCGGTACTTCGTGCAGGGCATCGCGGGGACGGGGCTGCGATGAGCACGACGGTCACCGTCCAGGCACCGGCGGGCACGGTCGTCGGGCACCAACGTGAGGGCGTACGGCGCTTCTTGGGCATTCCCTACGCCGAAGCGCCCACCGGGCCACGGAGGTTCGCCGCACCGGTCCCGCGGGGACGCTTCACCGAGCCGTACGACGCCACCCGCCCCGGTGCCACCGCGCAACGCGTGCCGCTGTACGCCACGACCACGATCCCCGAGCCGTCGGTACCGGGCGACGACGTGCTGAACGTCTCCGTCACCGCCCCCGACGCGGACGGCTGCCCGGTGTTCGTGTGGATCCACGGCGGCGGCTTCCTCGCCGGGAGCCCCGCAAGCCCCTGGTACGACGGCCGTGCCTTCGCCCGTGACGGGGTGGTCACCGTCACCGTCGGCCACCGGCTCGGCGTAGACGGGTTCGCCGTACTGGACGACGTCCCCACCAACCTCGGGCTGCGGGACCTGCTGCTCGCGCTGGACTGGGTGCGGCGGAACATCGCCGCGTTCGGAGGGGATCCGGACCGGGTCACCGTCGCGGGGCAGTCGGCCGGGGGAGCGGCGGTGCTCGCGCTGCTGTCGTCGCCCGCCGGGCGCGGCCGGTTCCAGCGGGCGGTGAGTCTGTCCGGGGGCCTCTTCGAGGTGGACGCGACCCGGGTGCGTGACGTCCTCGCACGGCTCGGTGCGCGACTGGGCGTGCCGCCCACGCGGGCCGGATTCGCCACCTGTGCACTGGAGTCGCTCCAGCGTGGCGTCCTCGACCTGCGCGGCGCCGACGACGTACTCGTGCTCGGCCCGGTCGTCGGCGACGACATCCTGCCGCAGCGGCTCACCGAGGGGCTGGCCGTGCACGGACAGGACGTGCCGCTGCTGCTCGGCGCCACGGGGGACGAGTTCGACGGCGACAGCGATCAGGAGGCGCGCGCCGCCGGCACCCGGATCACGGACACCCTGTTCCGCTCCGCCTGCCCCCGTACCGCGGCCGCCCGCCGTGAGGCCCCCGCCGGGACCTGGCTGTACTCCTTCGAATGGCCCTCACCGACCCTCGGCGGCGCGGTCCACTGTGTCGACCTCCCTTTCTTCTTCGACCTGCTCGACGCACCGGGCGTCCCCCAGGCGCTCGGCCCGAACCCGCCCGCCGAACTGGCCGCCCGGATGCACGCCGACCTCGTCGCCTTCGTCCGCGGCGAGACGCCGTCCTGGGGGCGAGCGGCCGGCAGGACCGGCGACCCGGCCCGTACCTACGGCCGACCGCTCGCGGCCGACACGCGGGGCTGCTACGACCCCGTGACGGGAGCGGACACGTGCTGACCGCCGGGATGAACCAGAGCGCCGTACGACGGGTCAACACCGCGGTGATCCTGCGGGCGTTGGCGGTGTCGGCCGGACCGCGCAAACTCACCGAACTCGCCGGGCAGACCGGACTGTCCCGCCGCACGGTCGAGCTGATCCTGGACTCGCTCGTCGAGGCGGGCTGGGTCGCCGAGCTCGACCGGGTGCCGATCAGCGGCTGCGCCGGACGCCCGGCCCGCCGTTACGAACTGCGTGCCGAGCACGCCCTGTTGGCGGCCGTGCGCATCACCACCGTCGATGTCTCCGCCGTCGTCGCCGACGTGCGCGGCCACATCCTCGGCCGCGCGCACCGGCCGCTGCGCGCCTACAAGGACCCGCGCACCACCCTCGACGACGCCGCGGAACTCGTCCTCGAGGCTCTCGACGACGCCGGCGGCTCGCTGGACCGGCTGCGTGCCGGGGCCGTCGCGGGCGGCGGTGCCATCGACGACGAGGGCGTCGTACGGCGCCTGGTGCACACCACCCGCTGGGAGGGCGTGCATCTGCCCGAGGAACTCGGCCGCCGCCTCCCGGTGCCCTGGTTCGCCGACAACGACACCAACCTCGGTGCGCTGGCGGAACGCTGGCGGGGAGTGGCCACCGACCACGACAACGTCGTCTGGGCGATGCTCGGGAACCGGACCGGCCTGGGGATCCTCATCCGGGGGGCCGTGCACCGCGGACTCGACGGCGCCGCGGGCGAGATCGTCGAGGCACCGTCGCTGCCGGCCGGGTCGGTCGAGGACCGGCCCGTCGCCGCACTCACCTCACCGCTGCCCGCCCAACGCGCCCTCGCCCTCGCCCGGTTCGAGGCGGCACGGGCCGGTGACGCGTCCGCGCTCGCCGAGGTCGACGAGTTCGTGGAGAACATCGCGTCGATCCTCACCACCCTGTCCTGGACGGTCGCCCCCTCGCTGATCGTCCTCGGCGGCGGCCTGGAGGACGCGGCCGACGTCCTGCTGCCCCGCGTGCGGGCCGCGCTGAAGGCCGCCCGCGCCCCCGCGGTCGAACTGCGCGCCACCGCGCTCGGCCAGGACGCCCCGCTCGTCGGCGCCGTGAAGCTCGCCCTGGACCGCATGGACACCGAGCTGTTCGGCCCGCTCGTCCCGGTCGACTGACCCCCACGACACTCTTACTCGGAGCCCCAGTTGACCCACACCCCCCGCACCCGCGTCCTCATCGTGGGCAGCGGCATCATGGGAGCCCTCGTGGCCCGCCTGCTGCGCGAGAGCGATCCGGCGCTGCACATCACCATGGCCGACGGCGGTACCCCGATCGGCGGCACACCGGGAAGGCACCTGCACGACCTCGACGACCCCGACCTGTGGTCCCGCTACAACGAGAAGGTCGCCACCGGCATCCAGGGCATGTACACGGGCGCGGAGGTGGTCCGCGAGGTCGCGGCCGGTCTCGCCGACCTCACGCCCGGCATGTTCCACGCGCTCGCCTTCGGCGAGGACGCCGAGGCGATGCCGCGGGCCGCGCTCGCCTGGAACGCGGGCGGCATGGGCGTGCACTGGACCGCCGCGACCCCGTCACCGGCCGCGGAGGAGATCTTCGACTTCGGCGACCCCGACACCTGGGCGGCCGACCTCGACACCGCGCGCAGGCTCCTCGCCGTCACACCCGCCGCGATCGGCCCGACCAAGGTCGGCGAACTCGTCCTCGACGTCCTGCGCCGACGCTACGGCGCCGCCGGCCCGGCCGACCGGGGCCCGCAGCCCATGCCCATGGCCGTCACCCCCACACCCTCGGGCCCGATGCCCCGCACGGCACCCGCGACGATCCTGCCCGCGCTCGCGGCGGGCGGCGACCCGGCCTTCACCCTGCTCACCGGCACCCTCGTCACCGCCCTCGTCCAGGACGCCGGCCGGGTCACCGGTGCCCGCCTGCGCCGTGTCACCGACGGCACGGAGTCCGAACTCCAGGCCGACGCCGTGGTGGTGTGCGCCGACGCCCTGCGCACCCCGCAACTCCTGTTCGCCTCCGGCATCCGGCCCCAGGCCCTGGGCCGTCACCTCAACGAGCACGCCTTCGTCACCGCCCGCGTCCTGCTCGACCTCGACCGGTTCGGCCTCGACCTCGGCGCCCTGCCCCTGCCGCGGCCCGGCGAGTTCAGCACGGACTCGCTGTGGCTGCCGTGCAACGGCCCCGCCCAGCCCTTCCACGGCCAGATCATGAACCGCACCTACGTCGACGAGGCCGGACGGCCCCTCGCCCACTCCGTGGGCCTGTCGCTGTACGTCCCCGTCGAGTCGCGCCCCGAGAACCGGCTGGTGTTCTCGGCGCGCGAGACGGACCTGGCCGGCATGCCCAGGATCCGCGTCGAGTTCGGCTACTCCGAGGCCGACCGCACGCTGATCCGGCGGGCGCTGGACGAAGTCCGTTCCGTGGCCGGGGAGTTCGGACCGTTCGACCCCGCGACCGAGTCCGCGGTGCTGCCGCCGGGATCGTCACTGCATCTCACCGGCACGGTCCGGGCAGGCGTCACCGACGACGGCACCAGCGTGGTCGACCCGGACGGAAGGGTGTGGGGCTTCGACAACCTGTATCTGGCGGGCAATGGGGTCGTTCCCACGGCGATGGCCGCCAACGTCACCCTGACCGGCGCCGTCACCGCGGTACGGGCCGCCCGTGCCGTCACCGCACGTACCTGAACCACCCGAGAGGAACAGCACAGTGATCGACATCGCCAAGGAATACCGCGTGGCCCTGCCCGCCTGGATCGACGACGAACTCGCCGATGTGCCCGGCACCGTCCCCTCCCGCGAGGACCGGATGCGTCTCGTGCACCGGCTCGCCGACCGCAACTGGCGCGAGGGCAACGGCGGCCCCTTCGCGGCCCTCGTCGCCGAGCGCGAGTCCGGCCGGATCGTCTCCGTCGGCGTCAACGTCGTCCTGTCCACCGGGGTCTCCAGCGCGCACGCCGAGGTCGTCGCACTCGGCCTCGCCCAGACGGCGACCGGCAGCTGGGACCTCGGCGGCGAGGGCCTGCCCGCTCATGAGCTGGTCGTCAACTGGCGTCCCTGCGTGCAGTGTTACGGCGCCACGATGTGGTCCGGGGTACGCGGCCTGGTGGTCGCCGGGGAAGGCCCGGAACTGGAGGAGATCACCACGTTCGACGAGGGCCCGGTCCGCTCCGACTGGGCCGAGCAGTTCGAGGCGCGTGGCATCGAGGTCGTGGGAGACGTCCTGCGGGACGAGGCGCTGGCCGTGTTCCGGGGTTACCGCAAGGCGGTCGACGAGTCCGACGGAGTCGTCGTCTACAACGCGCGCGGGGGAGCGGAATGAGCCCTCGTCTCGCGACGGACGTCATCACCTTCTACCACCCCGGATTCTGGGGCCTGGACTCGGCCGACGCGGTCCGCGCCTGGGCCGCGGAGCACCCGGACCGCTTCTGGCAGCGGGTGATGGACACCCTCGCCGAGACGGAGGTCACCGGTATCGAGCTGACGTTCGCGCCCGGGGACATGAACTCGGCCCTGCGCGCTTTCGGCAGCGCCGAGGGCTTCCGCCGCGCCCTGTCCGCGCGGGGCCTCGCCGTGGTCAGCGCCTTCGTCGCCGACAGCGACGCCCCCGACTGGCGGCAGGCCGACCACCTCCCCGCGATCGTGGCCGACGCCGAGCGCCGTGCCGCCTTCCTCGCCGAGATGGGCGCCGAAGTCCTCGTCACCGGGCTGCCCATGAGGACGACGTACGGCACCCGGCCGCCCTTCTTCGTCGACGCCGCCTACATGACACGCATGGCCGACATCGCGCACGCGGTGGGTGAGGCGGTCTCCCGGCACGGGGTGCGGCTGGCCTTCCACACCGAGTCCCACAGCACCCTCTGGTACGAGCGGGACATCGACCTGTTCATGGCCCTCACCGACCCGCGCTATGTGTGGCTGTGCCCCGACGCCTGCCACATCGCCCTGGGCGGCGGCGACCCGGTCGCCGTGGCCCGCCGCCACGCCCCGCGCATCGCGCTGGCCCACTGGAAGGACGCGGTCGCCCCGATCGACGTCCACCTCACGATCGACGACACGGTGTACGCACAACAGCGGCCGTACATGACGGAGTTGGGCGCCGGCATCGTCGACTGGCCGGGCTGGGCGGACGCGATGTCCCGTACGCCCGGCGCGGACACGGTCCTGGTCGAACTGGACGAGGCCGCCGATCCGGTGGCCGCGCTGAGGTCGGGGACGGCGGTGGCGAAGCGGGCGCTAGCGGCGCAGCTGTGCGTGAGCGGTCTCCGGGAGCCGCAGATAGACCAGTGACGAGCCGAGACAGAGCACGGCCACGTACCAGGGAAACAGTCCCGAGTGCCCCAACTCCTTGAAGAGCGTGCCCACATAGGGTGCCGTTCCCCCGAACAACGCGACCGTCAACGAGTAGGGGAACCCGATCCCGGCCGCCCGCACCCGCGCCGGGAACACCTCCGCGTTCACCGCAGCGCTGATCGATGTGAACCCGGTCAGCAGCACCATCCCGGCACACTGCACGAGCAGCAGCACCACGAACGAGTCGCGCAGCGCATGCAGCAGCGGCACGCTCAGCAGCGCGAAACCCAGCCCGAAGAACAGCAGCAGCGGCCTCCGCCCGAACCGGTCCGACAGCAGTCCGCCCAGCGGCTGGAGCACTCCGAAGAAGGCGAGCGAGACCGTCCCGGCGAGCAACGCGTCCGACTTGTCGACCCCCGCGTTGAGTTCGGCGTACGTGGGCAGGTACGACGTCCACGTGTAGTAGGCGATGGTGCCGCCCATCGTGATCCCGCAGATCAGCAGGGACTCGCGCGGATGGCGCCGCAGCCCCTCAAGGAGCCCGGGACGCGGCGCCCGCCGCTGCTCCTCGCTGCGGGTCTCCTGCGCCCCCTGCCGGATCCAGAAACCGACCAGGGACAGCACGGCCCCGAGCACGAAGGGGACCCGCCACCCCCAGCCCTCCATCCGCCCCTCGCTCAGCGTGTCCACCAGCAGCGTGGCGACCCCGGACGCGACGAGCTGCCCGGCCGTCGTCGACACGTACTGGAAGCTGGAGAACAGCCCACGTCGGCCGGGCCCGGCCGACTCGACCAGGAAGGTCGTCGAAGCGGCGAACTCCCCGCCCACGGACAGCCCTTGGAGCAGCCGGGCCAGCACCAGCACGACCGGGGACAGGACGCCGACCGCCGCGTACGTCGGCGTCAGCCCGACCAGCAGACTGCTGCCGCCCATCAGCAGGATGGTGACCGTCAGCGCGGCCCGCCGCCCGTGCCGGTCCGCGATCGCCCCCATCAGCAGCCCGCCGACCGGCCGCATGAAGAACCCCACGGCGAACACCGCGAACGTCGAAAGGAGCGGCACCAGCGAGTTGTCCGCGCCCTTGGGGAAGACCGCGTCGGCGATGTAGGTCGCCAAGAACGTGTAGGCGTACCAGTCGTACCACTCGACGGCATTGCCGACGGAGGCGGCGAGAAGCTGGCGCACGGGCCGTTTCGTGGGCGGCGCGTCCGCGGGTGTCGTCTCTGTCATGATCGCGACCATCCCCCGATCGGCGTCCGGCACACCTCCCGTACCCATGACTTTCACACCAGCGCCACCGGACCCTTCCCTGACGTTTGTTGCTCTTGGAACACTCGCTGCGCGCACCTTCCGTCATCTTCGGGCCATCGATGCGCAGGATTGAGAGGTCCCCTCACTCATGTCCGACGTCAACCGGCGCAGATTCCTGCAACTCGCGAGCGCCACCACCGCCTTCACCGCCCTGTCGAACAGCATCCAGCGCGCCGCCGCCCTGCCGGCCCACCACCGCACGGGGACGATCGAGGACGTCGAGCACGTCGTCGTCCTGATGCAGGAGAACCGGTCCTTCGACCACTACTTCGGCTCGCTCAGGGGAGTCCGCGGCTTCGGTGACCCGCGCCCGGTGACCCTGGAGAACGGCAAGTCCGTCTGGCACCAGACGGACAGGAACGGCAAGGACATCCTGCCCTTCCGGCCCGAGGCGAACGACCTGGGCATGCAGTTCATCCAGGACCTCCCGCACGGCTGGAACGACGGACACGCCGCCTTCAACGGGGGCAAGTACGACAAATGGGTCCCGAACAAGGGGTCCACGACCATGGCGTACCTGACCCGCGAGGACATCCCCTTCCACTACGCCCTCGCGGACTCCTTCACCATCTGCGACGCCTACCACTGCTCGTTCATCGGCTCGACCGACCCGAACCGCTACTACATGTGGACGGGCTGCACGGGCAACGACGGCCAGGGCGGCGGCCCGGTCCTCGGCAACGACGAGGTCGGCTACGGCTGGACCACCTACCCCGAGCGGCTGGAGAAGGCCGGCGTCTCCTGGAAGATCTACCAGGACGTCGGCGACGGCCTCGACGCGAACGGCTCCTGGGGCTGGATCCAGGACGCCTACCGAGGCAACTACGGCGACAACTCGCTGCTCTACTTCAACCAGTACCGGAACGCCAAGCCCGGCGACCCGCTGTACGACAAGGCCCGCACCGGCACCGACTACACCAAGGGCGAGGGCTACTTCGACCAGCTCAAGGCCGACGTCAAGGCCGGAAAGCTGCCCCAGGTCTCCTGGATCGTCGCCCCCGAGGCGTTCACCGAGCACCCCAACTGGCCCGCCAACTACGGCGCCTGGTACATCGCCCAGGTCCTGGACGCGCTCACCTCCGACCCGAAGGTGTGGGCGAAGACCGCCCTGTTCATCACCTACGACGAGAACGACGGCTTCTTCGACCACGTGGTCCCCGCCTTCCCGCCCGGCTCGGCGGCCCAGGGCAAGTCCACCGTCGACCCCGCCCTCGACGTGTACAAGGGCGACAGCAGCCACCCGGCCGGCCCCTACGGACTCGGCCAGCGCGTGCCCATGCTCGTCGTCTCGCCCTGGAGCAAGGGCGGTTACGTCTGCTCCGAGACGCTCGACCACACCTCCATCATCCGCTTCCTGGAAACCCGTTTCGGCGTCCACGAGCCCAACATCTCGCCCTGGCGGCGCGCGGTCTGCGGCGACCTGACCTCGGCCTTCGACTTCTCCCGCAAGGACACCAAGCCGGTCGCCCTCCCGGACACCGACGGCTACGAGCCGCCGGACCGCGAGCGCCACCCCGACTACGTCCCCGTCCCGCCCGCCGTGGGCGCCCTGCCGAGGCAGGAGCGCGGCTCGCGCCCCGCCCGCCCGCTCAAGTACGCCCCGCACGTGGACGGTTCGGTGGACGCGAAGAAGGGCACGTTCACGCTCACCTTCGCCTCCGGCGCCCAGGCCGGCGGAGCCTTCCTGGTGACCTCCGGCAACCGCACCGACGGGCCCTGGAGTTACACCACCGAGGCCGGCAAGAGTGTCTCGGACACCTGGAACTCGGCGTACTCCAAGGGGTCGTACGACCTGACCGTGCACGGCCCTGCAGGGTTCCTGCGCGTCTTCAAGGGGCCGAACAAGAGCGCCGGTCCCGAGGTCACCGCCCGTCACTGCGGCGACGACATCGAGCTGACCTTCACCAACAGGGGGTCTTCCACGGCCCGTCTGAAGGTGGTGAGCGGCTACGGCGACCCCGCGAGGACCTTCACCGTGCGGGCCGGTACCACCGTCCGGCACACCTTCGGTCTCGCCAAGAGCCGTCGCTGGTACGACCTGACGGTCACGTCCGACGCCGAACCGGCGTTCCTCAGGCGATTCGCCGGACATGTCGAGAACGGGCGCCCCGGAGTGAGCGACCCGGCCGTAATCACCAGGTAAAGCCGCAGGGGAGAGGTCGTACACCTGGCCGGATCGCAGTGGTCCCGGGGTAGTGTGCCCCGGTGACCACGCATTCGAACACACCTGCAGGCTGGTACCCGGATCCGCACGGAGCGGCCCAGACGCTCCGCTACTGGGACGGGGCGCAGTGGACCCAGCACACGCACCAGGACCAGCAGGGGGCGGGGCAGGCCCAGGCCTCGGCCGTGCAGGCCCCGCCGGTCCAGCAGGTGCCGCAGATCCCCCAGCAGTCGGCCGGCCCCGACCCGCGCGTGCAGCGTCAGGTGCAGCAGCAGGCCGGGGTCACCGGGGGCGGCCCCGGCGGCGGCACGCTGTTCTCCGAGCCGGTGCTCGTGGTCAACCAGAAGGCCAAGCTGATCGAGCTGACCAACGAGTACAAGGTCATGGATCAGAACGGCAACCAGGTCGGCTCCGTCACCCAGGTCGGGCAGAGCGCCTTCCGGAAGATCGTGCGGTTCTTCTACAGCATCGATCAGTTCATGAAGATCAAGCTGGAGATCCGCGACTCCTACGGGCAGCCGGTCATGCTGCTGACCCGGCCGGGGAAGATCTTCAAGTCGCGGGTGATCGTGGAGCGTCCGGACGGTTCGCCGGTCGGTGAGATCGTCCAGCAGAACATGATCGGGAAGATCAACTTCGCGCTGATGGTCAACGGCCGGCAGGTCGGCGCGATCAAGGCGGAGAACTGGCGGGCCTGGAACTTCGCGATCGTCGACCACACCGAGAACGAGGTCGCCCGGATCACCAAGACGTGGGAGGGACTCGCCAAGACGATGTTCACCACCGCGGACAACTACGTGCTGCAGATCCACTACCAGCTGCCCGAGCCGCTGCTGAGCCTGGTCGTCGCCACCGCGCTGACGGTCGACACCGCGCTGAAGCAGGACGCCCGCGGGTTCGGCTGAGCCGGCCTACAGCGGTGTGAGGTGCCCCGGCTCCGGCTGCCGGGGCACTGTCATGTCCCGCATCCCCGGTTCCACGGACGCGGTCGACGGCTCCAGCGCCAGGACCGCCGCCACCGGATGGTCGTCGTCCACCGGCACCGGGGGCGTCCGGGTCAGCAGCACCACACCCCATGCCGCCAGGCCCGCCCCGGCCAGTGCGAGCAGTACGCCCGCCGCGCCGCCCCGCAGTCCCTCGCCCAGCAGGGAGAGGCCGATGATCGCCGCGGCCAGCGGGTTGGCCAGGGTCACCACCGCCAAGGGGGCGCCCAGGCCGTCACGGTAGGCGGTCTGGGAGAGCAGGAGCCCGCCCGCGGCGAAGGCCGCGACGAGCAGGGCCACACCGATCACCTGGACGCTGAGCAGTGACTCGGAACGGTCGGTCGCGGCCACGGTCACGGTCTGGGTGAGCGCGGAGGCCACTCCCGAGGCGACCCCGGACGCCGACGCGTGCCGTATCCCCGGCCGGGCACCGGGCCGGGCCAGCAGGCCGATCAGGGCCGCCGTCACGGCCGCGACCGCCACCGCCTCGGACGTGCTCAGCACCTTGCCGGGCTCGGAGCCCGACGCCACCACCAGGATCGCGGCCAGGCCGGCCAGCGTGTACACGGTGCCCCGCCACTCCGTCGCGCCGACCCGGCGCCCCGCGATCCGCGCGCCCAGCGGCACCGCGGCGACGAGCGTGAGCGCGCCCAGCGGCTGGACCACGGTCAGGGGGCCGTACTTGAGGGCCACGACATGCAGCAGCGCGGCGGCCGCGTTGAGGCCGACGGATCCCCACCAGGCGCCCGAACTCAGCATCCGCAGCACACCGGAGCCGGGGTCGCGGGAGGCGAGGCGCTCCTGGGCGACGGCGGCGGCCGCGTACGCGACGGAGGAGAGCAGGGAGAGCGCGAGGGCGAGCAGGGTGGCGTTCATCGGCCCGCTCCGACCAGGACGTTCTTCTGGGGCTCGGTGGCTTCGGCCGGCGCGAGCTTCTCCTGCGCCCGGCCCGCCGTGGTGGCCGTACGGTGCGGCAGGTGGATGACGGCGAGGGCGATGCCGAGCAGGGCCGTCGCCACGACCGCGTCCATCCAGTAGTGGTTCGCGGTGCCGACGATGACCAGCAGGGTCACCAGCGGGTGCAGCAGCCAGAGCCAGCGCCAGTGCGAGCGGGTGGCCGCGATCAGGCCGATCGCCACCATCAGGGCCCAGCCGAAGTGCAGGGAGGGCATCGCGGCGAACTGGTTGGAGAGGGTGTCCGTCTGCGGCGGGCCGTACACGGAGGGGCCGTAGACCTTGGCGGTGTCGACCAGGCCGGCCGCGGCCAGCATCCGCGGCGGGGCCAGCGGGAAGACGAGGTGCAGCACCAGGGCGGCGCCGGTGAGGCCGGCGAGGACGCGGCGGGCCCAGACGTAGTGGGCGGGCCGCTTGAGGTACAGCCAGACCAGGAAGGCGACCGTGGCCGGGAAGTGGACGGTCGCGTAGTAGGTGTTGGCGATGTGCGCGAGGGTGTCGCCGTGCAGCAGCAGCGACTGCACCGAGCCCTCTCCCGGCAGGTGCAGGGCGCGTTCCCAGTCCCACACGCGGTCGGCGTTGCGGTAGGCCTCGAGGGTGTGACCCGTGACCAGTTGCCGGCCGAACTTGTAGACGAGGAAGAGTCCTACGACGAGCAGGAGCTCACGGACGAGCGGCGGCCGCGCTGTGGCGCTCGGCTCCGCTTCTGAAGGCTCGGTGCGGGCATTCATTCCCCCGGCCCTTTCGCTGGCGGTGGTGCTGGTACTGAATCCGAACAAGGTGATGACTCGTCCGGATTCCGAAACTCATCGGTACGACATCGTACCGATACGCCAGTGTACCGATACGGTCGGGTACCGGTACACTGGCGTATCGATAGACATACGACACACTGGAATCCGGGAATGAAACGCGGCGCCGGTGCAGCAGGCCGGCCGCCGGAGCGAGGGAAGGGGAGAGCCGATGACGTCGCAGGCCGCGGACGGACCGGAGACGGTCGCCGCCTCGCGCCGCTCCAAGATCACGCCCGAGCGTGAGCAGGAGTTCTTCGACGCCGTGCTCGAACAGATCCGCGAATGCGGATATGAAGCCGTGACCATGGAGGGCGTCGCCGCCAGCACCCGCTGCAGCAAGTCCACCCTGTACCGGCAGTGGAAGACCAAGCCCCAGTTCGTGGTGGCCGCGCTGCGCTCCTGCCGCACGTCGAAGTTCGACGGCATCGACACCGGATCGCTCGCCGAGGACCTGCGCGAGGCCGCTCGTGCCGCGGGCCGGTGGTCGATGCAGGAGACCAAGATGATCCAGGCGCTCGGCCACGCCGTCACCCAGGACGCGGAACTCGCGCAGGCCCTGCGTGAGGCGTTGGTCGACCCGGAGATCGCCGCACTGAGGCACATTCTCCAACGTGGGGTCGACCGGGGTGAGATCGCCACCGGAAACCCGGCCCTCGAGTACGTCCCGGTCCAGTTGTTCGGCGTCGTCCGCGCCCGCCGCGTGGTGGACGGGGAGTACGCCGACCCGGACTACATGGTCCGCTTCGTGGAGGCCGCCGTACTGCCGGCACTCGGCCTGACCTGAGATTCGGGCCGCCGTCCACGGGATGACTGGACGGTGACCTGATCGCGCCGCACCGTGGGGACGGGGGCGGCGCGCACCCCCCGGCCGGGTGGGGTTCCTCCTGAGCGGAGAGGCGCCCCACCCGGCCGACCGGTGTCCGGGGACCGGCCGTCAGACGCCCTGGCCGCTGCCGCCGCCCGTCGAGACCTTGATCCCCTTGGTGATGTCGTCGATCACGCTCTGGCCCTCGGCGACGTCGACACCGAAGCGGACCACGACGATCTGCCGCGGGTTCGCCGGGGACGGGAACGCCAGGGACTCGACATAGCCGTCGGAGCCCTTGCTGGTGACCGCCTGCCAGCGGACCCGGTAGCCCTTCTGCCCGGCCACGGTCACGGCCTCGGACTCGAGCACGTCGTGCGAGGTGATCGCACCGTAGGTCTTGCCGCCGTAGGACTGCTCGGCGTTCGCCGCGATGTCGGCCTTGGCGATCTGCTCGGGCGTGCTGCCCTTGGTGCGCAGTGCCAGTGCGGGCGCCGAGTAGGCACCGCCCTTTGTGCACGTCTTGGTGGTGTCGCCGGGGCAGGGGTAGGAGTCGTTCGAGGTCACGGACGCGCCGGCCGGGACCTCCTGGCCGTACCAGCCGTCGGGGATGGGCAGGCTGATGCCGTCGATCGAGTCGGTCACCGCACCGCTCTCGATCCTCGGCGCCTCGGACCCCCGCGGGGAGGGCGAGGGGCCCCCGGAACCCCCGCTGCCGCCGTTGCCGCCGGGCCCTCCGTCGCCGCCGAACGGCCCGCCCTGACCGCCCGTGCCACCGGGGCCCGGCCCCTGCGAGCTGGCGGTGTCGCCGTTGCCGTTGCCGCTGTGGGTCAGCGCGTACACACCCACGCCTATGCTCGCCAGGACCACGACGGCCACCGCCACGGCTATGCCCGTACGGCCGCGCCGCGACCCCGTGGGCGGCTGGGCGGGATACGGCGGATAAGCCGGGTACACCCCGGCGTCCCCGGGGCTCGCGACCTGTTCCGGGGGACCCCATGCGGCGGCCGATCCGGCGGGCCGGGTCCGCTCCGTCCACGCCCTGCCGTCCCACCAGCGCTCGGAGGCGGGACCGTCACTTGTCTGCCCGGGATCGGGGTACCACCCGGGGGGAGTCTCCTGCGTCATGCCCCCACCGTATGAGCCCTCGGTGAAAGAGGGATGAGAGGGGCTTCGGCCGATTCCCGGTCGAGGCCCCCGCACGGCGCCGACGGTCCCTCCGGTGCGAGCCGCACCGGCCGTTCCCGCCGGCCGGGGGTGATCGAACCGAGTACGCCGTGACCGACCACCCCGAACTGTCGGTGGTGAAGAGGGGCACGCCTCCAGGCGCTCCCTGACCCACGACTGACCGATGGTCAGGTTTGTCGACGGCAGGTCACGGGCAGGGCGCGTCGCCTGCGTGTACCGCAGGTCACCCGTCAAGGCAACAGGTACCCCGAGCGCCCTCCGCTTCCGCACCCGGACGGCTACGCTCGAGATCTGTACGTCGTTCGGGCGACTTGGGGAGGTAGCGGGATGACGGAGGTACGGCCCATTGCGGCCGCCCCGGCCTCGCTGTGGGAGCGCGACGAGGAACTCACCGCCGTCGAAAGGGCCATCGACTCCCTGTGCGCCGGCCGCGCGTCCTCCGGCAGTCTGCTGGTGATCCGCGGCGAGGCGGGCTTCGGCAAGACCGCCCTGCTGGCCGAGACCCGCCGTATCGCCGAGGCCCGCGGGTGCACCGTCTGGTCGGCCCGCGGCGGCGAGACGCTCAGGTCCGTCCCCTTCAACGTCGTACGACAACTCCTCCAGCCCGCCCTCCTGTCGCTGATGCCCGAGGAGGCCCGCGAGTACCTCGGCGACTGGTACGACATCGCGGGCCCCGCCCTCGGCATCGCGGACCCGGGGGAGCGCCAGGCCGACCCGCAGGGCGTGTGCGACGGACTGGTCGCCGCGGTGCGCCGGCTGGCCCGCCGGGACTGGCCGCTGGTGCTGCTGGTCGACGACGCCCACTGGGCCGACCAGGAGACCCTGCGCTGGCTCGCCGCCTTCGCCGAGCGCCTGGACGACCTGTCCGTCCTGGTCGTGGTGGCCCGGCGCCCCGGCGAGGCCACCACCGAGAGCGCCGGCCTCCTGGAGACCGTGGCCTCCGCCGCGGGCCGCCCCGTCACCAACCTCAGCGCCCTCACCCCGGACGCCACCGCGGGGCTCACCCGCGCCACCCTGGGCGAGCACGCCGACGCCCCCTTCTGCCGCGAGGTGTGGGCCGTCACCGGCGGCAACCCGTACGAGACCGTCGAACTCCTCGCCAAGGTCCGCGACAGCGAGATGGAGCCCAGCGAGGCCTCGGCGAACGAACTGCGCGAGCTGAACCGCTCGGCCCGTGGCGGCGGACTCGTCGCCCGCCTGGAGGAACTCGGCATCGACGCCACCCGCTTCGCCTGGGCGGCCGCGATCCTCGGCACCGACATCTCCGTCGGCCTGGCGGCCCGACTCGCGACGCTGAAGCCGGAGAAGGCGGCGGTCTGCGCCGAACTGCTGCGCAACGCCCGCATCCTCACCGACTCCGGGACGGAGGACGGCGAGCTGGAGTTCGTCCACCCGCTGATCGCCACCGCCGTCTACGAGTCCATCCCCGACGCCCTGCGCACCGCCATGCACGGCATCGCCGCCCAGCTCGTCACCGACTCCGGGCTCGGCGCCGCGGCCGCCTCCCGGCACCTGCTCAAGGTCCACCCGGACGACGACGAGGAACTCGTGGAGCAGCTGCGCGAGGCCGCTCGCGAACACCTTCTCGTCGGCGCCCCCGACGCGGCCCGCCGCTGCCTGGAGCGCGCCCTGGTGGAGCCCCCGACACCCGAGGTCCACGCGCGCGTGCTCTTCGAACTCGGCTGCGCCACCCTCCTGACCGCCCCCGCCAAGACCATCGGCCACCTCCAGACCGCGCTCGCCATGCCCGGCCTGGAGGGCTCCGCCCGGGTGGACGCCGTCATCCGCCTGTCCCAGGCGCTCATGCACAACAACCAGCTGGAGGAGGCGGTCCGCACGGTCGAGGCGGAGGCCGCCCGGCACGACGAGGGCCCCGCCCGGCTCCGCCTCCAAGCCGTGCAGTACACCTGGGAGGGGCTCTACCCCGGCGAGGCCACCTCCCCGGGGCGCTCGGAGCGCCTCGCCGACCTGGCCGCCATCTGCACCGGCCGGGACAACTCCGAGCGCGCCCTGCTGATCCTGCGCGGCTTCGACGCGATGGCCCGTGGCGAGAGCGCCGAGGAGATCGCCGAGGTGTGCGACCGCGCCCTCGTCAACGGCCGCCTCGCGCCCGGACTCGGCTGGACCGACACCGAGTGGGGCCTCGAACTGCCCCTGATGCTGGCCAGCGCCTACGCCTTCACGGACCGGCTCGACCGCGCCGAGGCCCTGTACACCGACGCCCTGCGCACCTACGAGTCGGCCGGCTGGAGCGGCGGCCACCTCGCGCTCGCCCACGCCTACGTCGGCCTCAACCACCGTCGGCGCGGCCGGCTGAGGGAGGCGGAGACCTCCCTGCGCGAGTCACTGCGGCTCGCCGAGCGGGTCGGGCGCGGGCTGCCGCTGTACTGGTCGGCGACCTGCAACCTCGTCGACACGCTGCTCGCGCGCGGGCACGTCGAGGAGGCGTGGGCGATCGCCGAACAGTACGGGTTCGCGCCGCCGTACCCGTCCACGATCGTGCTGCCCGACCCCCGGTCCGTGCGGGGACGCCTGCTGCTGGCCGTGGGCCGGACCAAGGACGGGATCAACGAACTGGACGCGGCGGAGAAGGCCGCGGAGGTCCGGGGGCACCACAATCCCGTGCTGGTGCCGTGGGCTGTCGACCTCGCCCGGGCGCTCGCGGTCGAAGACCCGGTGCGGGCCAACCAGTTGGCCACCCGGCTCCGGCGGCACGCCGAGCGGCTGGGCACGGACACGGCGATCGGTGAGGCGCTCAGGTGTGCCGCCGCGCTGGAGACCGGGCAGCGGGCGGTACGGCTCGCCGCGCAGGCGGTGGCGTACCTGGAGGCGTCGCCTTGTCAGTACGAGCATGCGGCGGCCCGGGTGGAGTACGGGATCGCCGCGCGGTCCGTGGCGGAGTTGAACCGGGGGCTGGCACTGGCGCGATCATGCGGGGCGGATGGGCTGGTGGCGCATGCCCGGGAGGTACTGGAGACAGGGCGCGGGCTGCGGTGACCCGGTCTGCGGGCCTGTGGGGGCTGGTCGCGCGGTTCCCCGCGCCCCTTCAGGGCGCCAGCAGTCGGTCGGTGACGGTCAGCAGACGCTTCTGTACTTCCTTGTCGTACGTCCCCTCATGTGCTCGCGCCAGCCTCGTTCCGTCGAAGTAGCCTCCAGACCCCAGGTCTTGTGTGGCCAGCGCGAGTACACCCGGGGCCCCGTCCGCGACCGTCGACCACGGGGCCACCCCGCCCTCGCGGACCATGGCCGTGTCCATGAAGGTCGCCGGGTGCAGGACGTTGACCGCGACCTGCGTTCCCGCCAACTCCTCGGCCAGCGCGAAGGTGTGGGCCGCCAGGGCGAACTTGGCGCGGCAGTACGCGGCGAAACCGGCGTAGCCGCGGGTGAACTCCGGGTCGTCGAAGTCGATCGGCTCCTGGCCCACCGAACCGACGTTGACGATCCGCGCGGGTGCGTTCGCGCGCAGCACCGGAAGCAGGGCGTGCGTCAGGGCCACCGGCGCCAAATAATTGACCGCCAGCCGCAGTTCATGTCCGTCCGCGCTCACCTCACGGCTGGATCCGGGCGAACCCGCGCCCACGCCCGCGTTGTTGACCAGGACGTCGAGCTCGGGGTGGGCCTCGGCGACCCGCGCGCCCAGCTCGCGCACCTCGGCCAGGGAGGCGAGGTCGGCCACGAACCCCTCGGCCGCCCCCTCCAGCCGCAGCTCCTCCACCAGACTCCCGGTACGGCCCGGGTCACGGCCATGGGCGAGGACGGTGTGGCCGGAGCGGACCAGTTCGAAGGCGACATAGCGGCCGAGCCCGGAGGTGGCACCCGTGATCAGGATGGTCGACATGCCCCCACCGTAGGCACATCGCCCCACCCCGCGCCTGTCCCTGCCGGGGTCACCCTTCCGGTGCGTCCCCTTCCTCCGCCAGCACTCGCTGGGCCGTGGCGAAGGCCGAGTTCGCCGCCGGTACCCCGCAGTACACGGCTGTCTGGAGCAGTACGGCCCCGATCTCCTCCGGCGTGAGGCCGTTGCGCCGCGCCGCCCGCACATGCATGGCCAGCTCGTCGTAGTGGCCGTGCGCGACCAGGGCCGTCAGCGTGATCATGCTGCGCTCGCGGCGGCTGAGCGTGGGGTCGGTCCAGATCTCGCCCCACGCGTAGCGCGAGATGAAGTCCTGGAAGCGCGCGGTGAACGGCGTCTGCCGGGCCTGTGCCCGGTCCACGTGCGCATCCCCGAGCACCTCGCGCCGCACCTCCATGCCCCGCCCGGCGCCCCCGTCGAGATGTGCGCGCAGGGCGGTGAGGACGGCTTCCGGGCACTGTGCGGGGGCCAGGTGCGAGGCCCCGGGGAGTTCGACGAGCGTGGCGCGCGGCACCGCGTCGGCGATCTCCCGCAGATGGGGCGGCGGGGTCGCCGGGTCCTGGCGGCCGGCGATCAGCAGGGTCGGCGCGGAGATCGCGGCCAGTCCATCGCGCAGGTCGTAGGAGGCGAGGGCGTCACAGCAGGCCGCGTACGCCTCCGGATCGGCCTCGGCGTGGTCCCGTACGAGCTCCGGCACGGTGAAGTCCCCCGCGAACCAACGGGAGTTCGCGCTCTCCAGCAGCCACCCCATGCCCTCCCGGCGGACCCGCTCGGCCCGTTCCTCCCACGGTTTGCTGCCGTTGAAGTGGGCCGAGGAGCAGATCACCGCAAGCGACGAGACGCGTTCGGGGTGATGCACGGCCAGATGCAGACCGACCGCACCGCCGAGCGAGACCCCCGCGTACGCGAACCGCTCGACGCCGAGGGAGTCGGCGAGCGCGAGCACCAGGTCGGCCAGGTCACCCACGGTGGCCCCGGCACCGATCAGGCCCGCCGCCGAACCGCCGTGCCCGGGCAGGTCCCAGCGGATCACCCGGTGGCTGATGGACAGCTCGGGCGCCACCTGGTCCCACAGGGCGTACGAGGTCCCGAGCGAGGGTCCGAGGAGCAGCGGGGGAGCGGAAGCGGGCCCCTCGGCACGGTGGTTGAGGAGTTTCTCGGTCAACGTCGCTCCAGGGCACGGTCGGTGAGGGCTCCGGCGGAGCCGGTGTAGCGGGCGGGGTCGGTGTGCTCGTCGAGGTCGACGTCCTTCAAGTCGGGCTCTTGGGCGAGGAGTTCGCCGAGCGAGAGCCCTTCGGTGTACGTCCGCCTCGCGAGGTCCGTGAGCAGCTGCTTCGCGCGGGAGCGACCCAGCACGGGTGCCAGCTCGGCGGAGAGCCGCTCGGAGACGATCAACCCGTGGGTGAGATCCAGGTGTTCACGCATGGTGGCCGCGTTCACCCTCAGCCCTTCGGTCAGTGCGACCGCGTCCCGGGCGGCGCCGCCGGCCAGTCGCAGCAGATCCCTGAGCGGCTCCCACTCCGCGTGCCAGGCTCCGGCCGGCCGCTCGTCCTCCGCGGCCATCGAGCCGAACAGTGTGGCCGCGAGCTGGGGCGCGCGCCGGGCCGCGGCCGCGATCAGCGTCGAGCGGACGGGGTTCGCCTTGTGCGGCATGGCGGAGGAGCCGCCCCCGCTGCCCTCCGTGACCTCGGCGATCTCGGTACGGCCGAGGACGAGGACGTCCGCGGCGATCTTGCCCAGTGCTCCGGCCGTGAACGCCAGGCATCCGGCGAGATCGGCGACCGGGGCGCGCAGGGTGTGCCAGGGGAGCACCGGCGCGCCGAGTCCGAGCTCGGCTGCGAACGCTGCCGTGAGGGCCGGGGCGTCCTCGGCGCCGTACACCGTGAAGGCCGCCAAGGTCCCAGCGGCGCCGCCCAGTTGGACCGGCAGAGAGCTGCGTACGACGGCGACCCGGTCCCGCGCGTCCAGGACCAGCGAACGCCACCCGGCCGCCTTCAGCCCGAACGTCGTCGGTACGGCGTGCTGGGTCAGCGTCCGTCCCGGCATCGCGGTGTCCCGGTGCTCGGAGGCCAGCCGGGACAGTGCGAGCTGGACGCGGTGGAGGTCGGTCAGCACGAGGTCCAGGGTGCGGCCCGCCACCAGCATCGTCGCCGAGTCCAGGATGTCCTGGCTGGTCGCGCCCCGGTGCACATACGGGCCGTACTCCTCGCCGACCGCCTTGGTGAGATCGGCGACCAGAGGGATGACGGGGTTGCCGCCGGCGCGTGCCCGCTCGGCGAGGGACCGTACGTCGAAGCGGTCCGCGTGGGCCGCCTCGGTCACCGCGTCGGCCGCCGCGTCCGGGGCGAGCCCCAGACGGGCCTGCGCCCGGGTCAGCGCGGCCTCCGCGTCCAGCAGCGCCTGGAGGTAGGCGCCGTCGGAGGTCGCGGAGGCGGCGGGGGAGCCCGCCCACCCGGGGGCGAGCAGACCGGTGTCCGGGCCGGTGTCCGGATCGGGAGAAGTCACTGGAACTCCAGGAAGACCGTTTCGCCTTCGCCCTGAAGGCGGATGTCGAAACGGTAGGTGCCATCGCCCTGCCGACGTGCGATCAGCGTGTCGCGCCGCTCGGCCGGTACCCGGGCCAGCAGCGGGTCGGCGGTCAGAGCAGCCTCGTCGTCCGGCAGGTAGATCCGGGTGTACAGGTGCACCAGCAGACCGCGCGCGAAGACGCACACGCTGATGTACGGCGCGCTCTGCCCCCGCGCGCCCGGCCGCAGCGTCCGCGCGCTCCAGTGGCCGTTGGCGTCGGTCTGGATACGGCCCCAGCCGGTGAACTCCACGCCGTTGCGGCCCAGGTAGCCGCCGCTGGCGGGGTCGCGCCGGATCGAACCGTCGACCTGGGGGATGTTGCCGTCGGGGTCGGCGCCCCACAGCTCCACGAAGGCGTCGGGCAGCGGGTCGCCCTCGCCGTCGGTGATGTAGCCCTGGAGGGTGAGGGTGTCCGGGTGGCCGACGGGCGCGATGTCGCCGCCGCCGGGGAAGGGCAGGGCGTGGCCGTAGAAGGGGCCGACCGTGTGCGACGGGGTCGGCAGCACGGTCTCCGGACGGCTGGTGTCGATCTTCGTCATGGCTGGTCAGCGTCCTTCTTCGATCCAGGTGGCCTGCGGTCCGTCAAGCACGATGTCCCAGTGGTAGCCCATCGAGAACTCCGGCACGGACAGACTGTGGTCGTAGGTGGCGACGAGCCGCTGACGGGCCGAGTCGTCCGTGACCGACTGGATGATCGGGTCGTAGGGGAACAGCGGGTCGCTCGGGAAGTACATCTGCGTCACGAGCCGCTGGGTGAACGCCGTGCCGAAGATCGAGAAGTGGATGTGGGCCGGCCGCCACGCGTTGAGGTGCTGGCGCCACGGGTAGGGGCCCGGCTGGACGGTGGTGAAGCGGTAGAAGCCGCTGTCGTCGGTCAGGGTGCGGCCGACGCCGGTGAAGTTCGGGTCCAGCGGGGCATCGTGCTGCTCGCGCTGGTGGGCGTAGCGCCCGGCCGAGTTCGCCTGCCAGATCTCGACCAACTGCCCGCGCAGCGGACGGCCGTTGCGGTCCAGGAGCCGTCCCTCCACGGTGATCCGCTCACCGATGGGCTCCCCGTTGTGCTGCCGGGTCAGGTCGTTGTCGATCTCGGTGATGTCCCGCTCCCCGAAGGCGGGCGAGTGCAGCTCGACCAACTCCGGGTCCTTGGACACGTCGATGCCGATCGGCGGCTGCTTCGGGTGCCGCAGCACCGAGGAACGGTAGGGCGCGTAGTCGCGCCGCGGCTGGTGCTCGACGGGGCCGCCGTCGGCGAGCCGCTTCTCGTAGGCGGCGTGCTCGGCGGCGATTTCCTGGTCGATGTCGTGCTGGGTGAGAGTCATGGGAATTCCTGCTTTTCGTTAACGTTCGAGGACGAGAGCGAGGCCCTGGCCGACGCCGATGCACAGGGTGGCGACACCGACTCCGCTGCCCTTGCGGGCGAGCTGGTGGGCGACCGTGCCGGCCAGCCGCGCGCCGGAGGCACCGAGCGGGTGACCGAGGGCGATCGCTCCGCCCTGCGGGTTGAGGACCGCCGGGTCGAACTCGGGCCACTCGGCCACGCATCCCAGCACCTGCGCGGCGAACGCCTCGTTCAGCTCCAGCACCGACAGATCGTCGAATCCCTTGCCCGCCTTGGCGAGCGCCCGGTTGACGGCCTCCACGGGGGCGAGGCCGAAGTAGTGCGGGTCCAGCGCGTTGACCCCGGTGGCGGAGACCCGGGCCAGCGGCTCGCGACCGGTCGCCGCGAGACCCTCGTCGTCGACGAGCAGCAGTGCCGCGGCACCGTCGTTCAAGGGGGAGGCGTTGCCCGCGGTGACCGTGCCGCCCTCCTTGCGGAACGACGGCTTCAGCTTGGCCATCGCCTCCAGGGACGCGTCCGGCCGTACGCACTCGTCGGCGGCGAAGACGACCGGCTCGCCCTTGCGCTGCGGGATGGTGACGGGGGCGAGCTCGGCGTCGAAGAGACCCTCGGTCTGCGCCTTGGCCGCCTTCTCATGGCTGTGCAGCGCGAACTCGTCCTGCTGCTCACGCGTGATCTTGTGCTTCTCCGCGATCAGTTCCGCCGACTCGCCCAGCGGAACGGTCCACTGCGGTTCCATCCGCGGGTTGACCATGCGCCAGCCCAGCGTGGTCGAGTACAGCTCGGCGTGTCCGGCCGGGAACGGCTTGTCGGACTTGGGCAGCACGTACGGCGCCCGGGTCATCGACTCCACGCCACCGGCCACGGCGATGGAGGCGTCCCCGAGGGCGATCGCCCGGGCCGCCTGGATCACCGCCTCCAGACCAGACGCGCACAGCCGGTTGACGGTCACGCCCGGCACGGACGTCGGAAGGCCGGCGAGCAGCGCGGCCATGCGGCCGACGTTGCGGTTCTCCTCGCCCGCGCCGTTGGCGTTGCCGAAGTAGACGTCCTCGATCCGGGACGGGTCCAAGTCGGGCGTACGGATGAGGAGTTCACGGATCGCGTGGGCGCCCAGGTCGTCCGGGCGCACCGGGGCGAGACCGCCGTTGTAGCGGCCGACCGGGGTGCGGACCGCGTCGACGATGTAGACGTTCTTCACTTGAGGCCCTCCGTGACGGTCAGCTTGGCGTCGGTCTTGGCGGTGATCTCCTCGACACTCACCCCGGGCGCCGTCTCGACGAGCACCAGTCCGTCCTCGGTGACGTCCAGGACGCCGAGGTCCGTGATGATCCGGTTGACGCACGCCTTGCCGGTCAGCGGCAGCGCGCACTCGGTGAGGATCTTCGGGGAGCCGTCCTTGGCGGTGTGCGTCATCACCACGATGACCGTCCGGGCGCCGTGGACCAGGTCCATCGCCCCGCCGATCCCGGTGATCAGCTTGCCGGGGATGGCCCAGTTGGCCAGGTCGCCGGCCTCGGACACCTGCATGGCGCCCAGTACGGCCACGTCGATGTGGCCGCCCCGGATCATCCCGAAGGACAGCGCCGAGTCGAAGAAGGACGCCCCCGGCAGCACGGTGACGGTCTCCTTGCCCGCGTTGATCAGATCGGGGTCGACCTGGTCCTCGGTGGGGTAGGGGCCGGTGCCCAGGATGCCGTTCTCGGACTCGAGGATCACCTCGACGTCCTCGGGGAGGTAGTTGGGGATCAGCGTCGGCAGGCCGATGCCGAGGTTGACGTACTGACCGTCCTGCAGCTCGCGTGCCGCCCGCGCGGCCATCTGTTCCCGTGTCCAGGCCATCAGTCGCCCACCGTGTCCCGTGCCGGAGCCGCGGAGACCGTCCGCTGCTCGATCCGCTTGTCCGCCGCCTGCTCCGGGGTCAGCGCGACGACCCGCTGCACGAAGATCCCCGGGAGGTGCACCGCGTCCGGATCGATCTCACCGGGCTCCACCAGCTCCTCCACCTCGGCGATGGTGACCCTGCCCGCCATGGCCGCGAGGGGGTTGAAGTTCCGGGTCGACCTGTTGAAGACCAGGTTGCCGTGCCGGTCGCCCTTCGCCGCCCTGACCAGCGCGAAGTCGGTGCGGATGCCGTGCTCCAGCACGTACTCCGTGCCGTCGAACTCCCGCACCTCCTTCGGCGGTGAGGCGAGAGCGACCCCGCCCTGGCCGTCGTAGCGCCAGGGGAGTCCGCCGTCGGCGACCTGGGTGCCCACGCCGGCCGGGGTGAAGAACGCGGGGATACCGGCACCGCCCGCCCGCAGCCGCTCGGCGAGCGTGCCCTGAGGGATCATCTCGACCTCCAGCTCACCGGCCAGGTACTGGCGGGCGAACTCCTTGTTGGCGCCGATGTAGGAGCCGGTCACCCGGGCGATCCGCCCGGCCGCGAGCAGGACCGCGAGGCCCGACTCCATCGCCCCGCAGTTGTTGGAGACCACCGACAGGGAGCTGGTGCCCTGCTCGTACAGGGCCTGGATGAGCACGTTCGGCACACCGCTCAGGCCGAAACCGCCCACCGCGAGCGACGCGCCCTCCGGCACATCGGCCACCGCCTCGGCGGCTGTGGCGACCACCTTGTCCATCCGCGTAGCCCCATCTCTCCAAGTGCTCAGTGCACTGAGTATTTCAGCGAGGTTTCTCTTAAGCTGCCACTGTGGCAGCCTGGCGTCAAGGCTCACTAGTCTTCAGTGCACCAACCAAAAAACACCCGCCCACCTGACTCGGGAGCGCACATGGCCGCGGTGGACCTCACCACCCACCCCGGGCACCTCGCCCGGCGGCTCCAGCAGGCGCACTACCTGCTGTGGAACACCATGGTCTCCGAGGAGATCACCTCGCCCCAGTTCGCGGTCCTGAACGCCCTCGTCGCCGAGCCGGGGCTCGACCAGCGCACGGTGGGGGAGCGGGTGGGACTCGACCGGTCCACCATCGCCGAGGTCATCAGCAGGCTCGGCCGGCGCGGACTGCTCGACAAGGTCCGCGACCCCCAGGACGGCCGCCGCTTCCTGCTGCGCCTGACCGACGACGGGGTGCGCACCCACCGCAAGCTGACCGTGCGCACCGCCCGGATGAACCAGGTCTTCCTGGCCCCGCTCTCCGCCGAGGAGCAGGGCCAGTTCTTCGAGCTGATCCGCCGGGTCGCGGACGCGGCGGAGGGGCTCCGCAATCCCGCCGAGCCTCTCGTCACCCAGGGCTGATCAGGACGCCTTCACGAAGACGACCCACACCTGGCCCTTCGCGAAGTTGACCGGAGAGCCGTCCTCGGTGGTGAACTCCGTGCCGTCCGTGGCCTTCGCCCGCTTCCAGTTGACGTCGTAGGCGCGGCCGTCGCGCAGCACCTTCGCCTTCCCCGAGCCGACCGTGACCGTGTACGGCGTGTTGTTGCCGAGGAAGTCGTGGTAGGCGGACTTGCGGATCTTCACGTACTGCACCACGACCGTGGCCGGGGCCAGCCGCTTGCCGTCGGCCGTCACATCGGGCGTGCCGTCCATGGAGACCAGCCAGCGCTCCCGGCTCTTCGACCAGGTGAAGGTGAAACGGGCGGCCGGGTAGCGGACCGTCTCCGAGGTGTCCTCGGTGCCGCCGGCCGGTGCGGGGCCGTACCGGAAGCCGGTCGTCAGCGCGGCCGCGCCCGGTGGGACGGGCACCAGGCGCTTCGGCCGCAGGTAGAGGTTGTGCGGGGCGGCATTGTCGCTGCCGCGGAAGTAGGCGCCGGACGCTTCCTCGGGGGTCCGGGCGTCCAACGGCGCCCTGTTGATCAGGGGCATCAGCTTGCCCTGGGCGCCCGAGAAGGCGAGCGTCGGGTCGTCGAACTGCCGCAGCAGCTCCAGGTCCGACTCCCGGGCGCTGCGCACAGGGCCGACGGCCTTCGGCAGCTTCGTCGCGAACACCGCCATCAGGCGGCTGAGTCCGCCCTCGACCTGCTCGGCGTAGACGATGTCCGCGGAGTCGATACCGGTCTGCGGCCGCGCCGGACGCACGTTGTCGATCTTCACCGCGAGCGGAGAGGGATGATCCGCCTCTTCACTGGGTTCCGGTGTGTTCGGTTGCGAGGCGCTCGGCTGCGCCGTGCGGAACTGTCCGCGTCCGTCGTCGGCCGGGACGCGGGGGCCGCCGTGCCCCGTGCAACCCGCGGCGAAGAGGCCCGTGGCGGTCAGCAGTGCCGCCGCCGTACGGGCGCGTCGCGTCCGCGCCCTGTGTTCCCTGCCCGCCATACCCACCATGCCCACCATGCCCGCCCGACTCGTGTCTTTGATTGTGCGCTTATAAGTTCATTGGTGGCCATACCCGTCTGTTTCTGATTAGTCGCGTCGAGTACGCCGATCGGCCCTGGATCGCCGGTTCGGTGCGGGCCCGCCGGGTACCCGGGGCGTCCTACCCGAGGACCGACACGCGACGTGACGGAGGGAGTGCCGGGCGATGAAGGCTGTGACCTGGCAGGGCAAGCGGGACGTACGGGTGGAGGAGGTGCCCGATCCGAAGATCCAGGAACCGACGGATGCCGTCATCCGGATCACGTCGAGCGGATTGTGCGGCTCCGACCTGCACCTCTACGAGGTACTGACTCCGTTCATGACACCGGGCGACATCCTCGGCCATGAACCCATGGGCATCGTCGAGGAAGTCGGCGCCGGGGTGCCGGACCTCTCGGTGGGCGACCGTGTCGTCGTGCCCTTCCAGATCGCCTGCGGCAACTGCTGGATGTGCATGACCGGGCTGCCGACCCAGTGCGAGACCACCCAGGTCACCAGCGAGGGCATGGGCGCCGCCCTGTTCGGCTACACCCGCCTCTACGGCGCCGTACCGGGCGCCCAGGCCGAGTACCTGCGTGTCCCGCAGGCCCAGTACGGACCCATCAAGGTTCCCGAGGGCCCGCCGGACGACCGCTTCGTGTACCTCTCCGACGTGCTGCCCACCGCCTGGCAGGCCGTCGCCTACGCGGACGTCCCCGAGGGCGGCAGTGTCGCCGTGCTCGGACTCGGGCCCATCGGCGACATGGCCTGCCGGGTCGCGCAGGTGCGCGGCGCCGGGCGGGTCTTCGGCGTCGACCTGGTGACCGAACGGCTGCGCCGGGCCCGCACGCGGGGCGTGGAGACGTACAACCTCAGGAGCTTCGACAGCGAGAAGGAACTCGTCCAGGCGATCCGCGACGAGACCGACGGGCGCGGCCCGGACGCCGTGATCGACGCCGTCGGCACCGAGGCCCACGGCAGCGCGGCCGCCCGCCTGGCCCAGAACGCCTCGGCGCTGCTGCCCAGGAAGATCGGCGGACCGTTCGCCGAACGCTTCAGCATCGACCGGCTCGCCGCTCTGCACACCGCGATCGAACTGGTCCGCCGCGGCGGCACGCTCTCCCTCACCGGCGTCTACGGCGGCATGGCCGACCCGCTGCCCATGCTCACCATGTTCGACAAGCAGATCCAGATCCGGATGGGCCAGGCCAACGTGCGGCGCTGGAGCGACGAGATCATCCCGTATCTGACCGACGAGGACCCGCTCGGCGTCGACGACTTCGCGACCCATCACGTACCGCTGTCGGACGCCCCGCACGCGTACGAGATGTTCCAGAAGAAGCAGGAGGGCGCGGTCAAGGTGCTGATGCGGCCCTGACCCGGCGGGGTCGGCGGGTGCTGTCCTGACTGCGGGCTTGGCTGGAGCCGGTGCGGTCCCGCGGACTCGGTCGGTGCGGTTCCTCCGGGTGTGCGGGTCCGACTGGTGCGGTTCTGACTCCGGTGGGGCTCGACCGGGGCGGCCCGCGACCGCACGGGTCCGGCTGATCCGCTCCTGGCCGCGCGCTTGACTGGTGCTGCTTCGGTTCTGGGTGCTCGGCTGGTGCGGTGGCGACCGTGGCGGGTTCGCTGGCGTGGTTCTGGCTGGGCGGGTCGGGCTGATGCGCTCACCGCAGGACGGGTCTGACTGATGCGCTCCCGGTCGCGGGCTTGGTTGGTGCTGCTTCGGTTCTGGGTGCTCGGCTGGGTGTGGTCGCGACCGCGGCGCGTTCGCTGGCGTGGTTCTGGCTGGGCGGGTCGGGCTGATGCGCTCACCGCAGGACGGGTCTGACTGATGCGCTCCCGGTCGCGGGCTTGGTTGGTGC
>NZ_JBIAUQ010000022.1:0-20594 GCF_042893155.1 Streptomyces sp. NPDC001668 | reverse complement strand
GCTGCTTCGGTTCTGGGTGCTCGGCTGGGTGTGGTCGCGACCGCGGCGCGTTCGGCCGGCGTCGTTCTCGCTTGGCGGGGGGCGGCGCGTGCGCCCGGGCCGGACAGGTCCTGCCGGTGCGGTCCTGGCCGCGGGCTCGGCTGGTGCGGTTCTGGGTGCGCGGGTCCGCCTGTCGCGGTCCTGGCCTCGACCGGTGCGGCCCCGACCGCGCAGGTCCCGCTGAAGCGGCCCCCACCGCGCCGTTCAGCCCAGGATCTCGTCGAGGTCGTAACGCACCGGCTCCTCCAGCTGGGCGTAGGTGCAGCTCTCGGGGGTCCGGTCGGGGCGCCAGCGGCGGAAGCGGGCGGTGTGGCGGAAGCGTGCGCCGTTCTCCATGTGGTCGTACGCCACCTCCGCCACCCGCTCCGGCCTCAGCGGCACCCAGGACAGGTCCTTCTTGCCCGACCAGCGGCTCGGCGCCCCGGGCAGCCGGGCGCTCTCGTGCGCGGCCTCCTCGGCCCAGGCCGCCCACGGATGCCCGGAGACGTCCGCCATCCGCAGCGGTTCCAGCTCCTCGATCAGCTCGGCGCGCCGCTTCATGGGGAAGGCCGCGGACACGCCGACATGCTGGAGCGTGCCCCGGTCGTCATGGAGGCCGAGCAGCAGGGAGCCCACGACCGGGCCACTCTTGTGCAGCCGGTAGCCCGCGACCACCACGTCCGCCGTGCGCTCATGCTTGATCTTGAACATCGCGCGCTCGTCCTGGAGGTAGCGCCCGGTGAGCGGTTTGGCGATGACCCCGTCCAGGCCCGCCCCCTCGTACTCCTCGAACCACTGCTGTGCCACCCCGATGTCGGTCGTGGCGGGCGCGAGGTGCACCGGGGCCGTGACCCCGGACAGGGCCGTCGTGAGCAGCTTCCGGCGCTCGGCCAGGGGGACGTCCAGCAGGGATTCGTCCTGGAGGGCCAGCAGATCGAAGGCCACGAAGGAGGCCGGCGTCCGCTCCGCCAGCGTGCGCACCCGGGAGGCCGCGGGATGGATCCGCTCGGTCAGCGCGTCGAAGTCCAGCCGTCCGTCCCGGGCGATGACGATCTCCCCGTCCATCACACAGCGCTCGGGCAGCCGCTCCCGCAGCGCCTCCACCAGTTCGGGAAAGTACCTGGTCAGCGTCTTGCCGGTACGGCTGCCCAGTTCGACCTCGGCCCCGTCGCGGAACACGATGGCCCGGAAGCCGTCCCACTTCGCCTCGTAGTGCATGTCCGGCGGGATCTTCGCCACCGACTTGGCGAGCATGGGCTTCACGGGGGGCATCACCGGCAGATCCATGGTCCCGATTCTGCTGGGCGCCGGTACTTTTCGCCTGATGTGCGAGGTTTGCGCGGTGGGCCTACCGTGGCCGCATGGGTGACGCGGTGGAACTGGAGGCGGGCGGCCGGACCGTACGGCTGTCCAGCCCGGACAAGATCTTCTTCCCGGAGCGTGGCTTCACCAAGCTGGACCTCGCCCGCTACTACCAGGCCGTCGCCCCCGGCATCCTGCGCGCCCTGCGCAACCGCCCCACCACCCTGGAGCGCTACCCGGACGGGGTGACCGGCGAGAACTTCTTCCAGAAGCGGGCACCCAAGAACATGCCCGACTGGATCCCGACCGCCCACATCACCTTCCCCAGCGGCCGCAGCGCCGACGAGATGTGCCCAACCGAGGAGGCCGCCGTCCTGTGGGCCGCCCAGTTCGGCACGCTCACCTTCCATCCCTGGCCGGTCCGCCGCGACGACGTCGACCGCCCGGACGAACTGCGCATCGACCTCGACCCGCAGCCCGGCACGGACTACGACGACGCCGTGCGCGCCGCCCACGAACTTCGGTCGGTTCTGGAGGAGTTCGGCGGTCTGCGCGGCTGGCCCAAGACCTCCGGCGGCCGCGGCCTGCACGTCTTCGTGCCCATCGAACCGCGCTGGACCTTCACCCAGGTGCGCAGGGCCGCGATCGCGGTCGGGCGCGAGATGGAACGCCGGATGCCGGACCACGTGACCATCAAGTGGTGGAAGGAGGAGCGCGGCGAGCGCATCTTCATCGACTACAACCAGACGGCCCGCGACCGCACCATCGCCTCCGCCTACTCGGTACGGCCCCGCCCGCACGCCCCGGTGTCCGCGCCCCTGCGCTGGGAGGAGGTGGGCGAGGCGCACCCGCAGGACTTCGACATCGCGACCATGCCCGCGCGCTTCGCCGAACTCGGCGACGTGCACGCGGACATGGACGATCACGCCTTCTCGCTGGAGCCCCTGCTGGAGCTCGCCCGCCGAGACGAGCACGACCACGGGCTCGGTGATCTGCCGTACCCGCCCGAGTATCCGAAGATGCCGGGGGAGCCCAAGCGGGTACAGCCGAGCAAGGCCAAGAAGCCCGGCCCTACAGCTCCTTGATCCGGATGTCCCGGTACGAGACCACGTCCGTCGTGCTGTGCACCTGGAGTCCGATGTAGCCGGACGAGAACCGCCGCCCGTCCGTGCCCGGGTCGTCCGAGCGGGCGGGGTAGAAGTCCTGGCCGCCGATG
Source organism: Streptomyces sp. NPDC001668 (assembly GCF_042893155.1). Classification (NCBI taxonomy): domain Bacteria; kingdom Bacillati; phylum Actinomycetota; class Actinomycetes; order Kitasatosporales; family Streptomycetaceae; genus Streptomyces; species Streptomyces sp. NPDC001668. The sequence continues at coordinate 18,058 of NZ_JBIAUQ010000022.1, read as the reverse complement.
TTGTCGAACTCGTTGATCAGCACGCCGTTGCGGTAGACCGAGTAGTGCTGGTCGACCACCCGGATCTCGTAGTCGTTCCACGTGCCCTTCTGGGTGACGCCGGCGCCGGCGAGCCCCACCCGGTCGAAGCCGTAGACCGACCCGGTCTTGTACATGTCGCCGTCCGGCCGGTCGAGCACCTGCACCTCGTGGCCGTACTTGATGGCGACCCACTCGGGCCGGGACTCCTCCGGGTGGTCGTGGACCCACGGGAACCGCACGAACACACCGGAGTTGGCGTTGCCGGCGCCCGGGGCGTCGTCCCGCCACTGGAGCTTGAGCGAGAAGTCGCCGTACTTGCGCTCCGGGAACCAGAGCATGCCGAGGCCGTCCCTCGTGGTGCCGGAGGTGATCGAGCCGTCGCCGTTCGGTGCGAACGAACCGCCGCCCACCTGCTGCCACTTGGCGAGGGAGGCCGCACTCCCGTCGAGGATCGTGCGGTAGCCCTCGGTCTGACCCGGCCTGCCGATCCCGGACTCACGCGCCGCCGCGTCGATCGCATCGTACTCGCGCTCGTCGACGACCCCCTCCCTGAAGAGCTTGTCCAGAACCGTCTTCACGTGCTTGAGGAACAGCGCGTGGGACGTCCACTCCTTCTCGTCCTCGATCAACTCGTTGATACGGCACCGGCTGTTGGTGATCCGGTTCGGCACCCCGGAGTCGACCGTGCCGACGATCACCGTCAACCGCTCGTCCAGTTCCGCGCAGTTCGGCGCCGGGACCTGACCGGCGACCACCGTGAAGGTCACCGTGCGGGCGGCCGAGGTGTTTCCGGCCTTGTCGGTCGCCCGGTACGCCAGGGTGTGCGTGCCCGCCCGGTCGACGACCACGGCAGCCGTGTACGCGAGATACGGTCCGGCGTCGATGGAGTACTCGACACCGGCGACACCCGAACCGCCCTCGTCCGTGGCGCTCACGGTCACCTTGGCGTTCCCCACGTACGCCCCGTCGGAGTTCCGCGTGCCGTCCACGGTCACACCGGTCACCGGCGGGGTGGTGTCCTGCGGGGCAGCGGCGACCACGGTGAACCGGACGCTCTTCTCGGCGGCCACGTTGCCCGCCTTGTCGGTCGCCCGGTAGCGCACGGTGTGGGAGCCGACCTGGTGCACCATCACCGGCATGGTGTACGGCTGCCAACTCCCGTCGTTCACCGCGTACTCGATGGTGTTGACCCCGGATCCGGTGTCGGAGGCCGAGACGGTGACCGTGGCCATGTCGAGGTACGTCCCGTCGGGATTCCGCTGCCCGCTCACCGCCGCCGAGGTGTCCGGCGGGACGGTGTCGTCGGAGGGCGGCGGGACGACCGTGAAGTCGGCGCTCTTCTCGGCGGACACGTTGCCCGCCTTGTCGACGGCCCGGTAGCGGACCTTGTGGTCGCCGACCTGGTCGATGACGACCGGGGCGGTGTACGGCTGCCAGGCGCCCGTGTCCCCGATCACGTACTCGATCCGGTCGACGCCGGAGCCGCCGGCCTCGTCGGTCGCCGTGATGGCCACGCTCGCCGAACCGACGTACTGGCCCTGCGCGTTCCGCGTGCCGGACACCTGCGCCGTCGCCGAGGGCGCGGTGGTGTCCTGGCCGCTGCCCTCGGTCACCACGAGGATGCCCTGCATCTGGCCGTGGCCGGGGATCGTGCAGTGGTAGAAGTAGCGGCCCGGGGTGAGCGTGACCTCGGCGGTGTGGCGGCCGCCCATGTCGTCGTTGGGGTTGGCGAGGATGTTGAGTTCGACGTCGTCGTTGAACTCGGGGTCGCTGGTCACGAAGGTCAACGTGTGCGGCATACCGGTGGTGTTGCCGGTGGCCTTGCTGTTCTCGAAGACGATCGTGGCCGTTCCGGCGACGGCGGTCGCCGGTGCGGAGTTGTACTGGGTGATGTCGTCGCCCGCGGTCCAGGTGAGGGTCTGGGCGGCGGCTGCCTGTGTCTGTTCGGGCCGGGCCTCGGCTGCGGACTGGAGACCCAGTGCCATCAGCAGGACGGCCACCATGACGGCCAGTTTGCGCATCACTGTCCTCCCCGCACCAGCCGGTCGGCGGCCGGGGTGGGGCCGCCGCCCTGGTAAGTGACCCGCCACAGCGCCGACTTGGCGTCCGAGGTGAAGAACCCGCGTCCGTAGTCGAGGACATACAGCGCGCCGTCCGGGCCGAACTTCCAGTCCATGAGGTTCTTGATGCCGTCGTTGCCGATCGGCACGATCTTCTTGAGCGACTCGGAGTGGACGGGCAGCCCGCCCTCCCCGTGGTTCTTCGGGTCGGTGAGGACCGCGTTGCGCGGCTGGTCGGCGTCGTAGAAGTCGCCGACGAACCACTTGCCGTCCCAGTAGGACGGCCACTTGGTCGTGCTCGCGCTCGCCGTGTCGTAGCGGTACACCGGCCCGTTCATCGCGGCCTGGCCGCCTCCCTTGAGCCACGGCAGCAGGTACGTGGCGTCCTCCTGCTTGTAGGAGGGGATGCCGTTCGCGTCCCGCGGGTAGTCCGGGGCGCCGCCCTGCGGGGAGTACCAGATGTTGTTGCCGGTGACCGGCGGGAGGTTGACCAGGCCGTCGTTGTTGGGCGACTCGTTCTTCGGGTGGTCGCAGTCGTACCAGCCCAGCGGCTGGTCGGGGTTCGGCAGGTTGCGGTCCCGGTAGGGCTGCTTGTTGCCCATGCAGTACGGCCAGCCGCGGTTGCCCGCCTTGGTGATGACGGCGAAGGTGTCGTACTTGGCCGGGCCCCAGGTCGTCGAGGGCGCGCTCGCGTCCGGTCCGACCCATCCGGCGTAGAGGATGTCGGTCTTCTTGTCGACGAAGATACGGGCCGGGTTCCTGACGCCCATCACATAGATCTCGCCGCGGGTCTTGCCGCCGCCCTCGGCGGTCTCCTTGCCCGTGAAGAGGTTCCCCTCGGGCAGGGTGTACGTCCCGTCGGCCTCCGGGTGGATGCGCAGGATCTTGCCGTTGAGGTTGTTGGTGTTGCCGGCGGTGCGGCGCGCGTCCGCGAAGGAGACGCCCTTGAAGTTCGGCTGCGGGTTGTTGCCCGAGTAACCACCGCTGAAAGCGCTGGAGTTGTTGTCACCCGTCGCGATGTACAGGTTGCCCTTCGAGTCCCAGGACATCCCGCCGCCCGCGTGGCAGCAACTGTGTACCTGCACCGGCCACTTGAGCAGGGCCTTCTCGCTGTTCAGGTCGAGCTTGTTCGTGGCGAGGTCGAGCGTGAAGCGGGAGACCCGCCGTTCGGCCATCCTGGTGTCCCGGTTGAGCCCGGAGTGCGGGGTGTAGTGCAGATACACCCAGCCGTTCTGCTCGAAGCGCGGGTCCAGCTCGATCCCGAGCAGCCCCTCCTCGACCTTCACCAGCTCGTCGCCGCCGCCCTTGTTGCCGAAGACGGTCAACTCGCCCGCCAGGGTGACCTTCTTGGTGGCCGGGTCGTAGACGTGGACCTGCCCCTTGCCCTTGCCGACGTCCGGGTTGTTCCAGTCGGTGATCACCGGCCGGGAGGAGTCGGCGCCACCCCGGCCGATGTACAGGACCCGGCCGTCGGGGGCGGTGACCAGCCCGTGCGGTTCGCCGATCTGGTCGTTCTGCCCCGGCTGATTGGGCTGGGTGAGGCGCTCCGCCTTGTAGTTGCCGTTGATCGTCGCCTTGCAGTCGGCCTGGACGAGCCTGCTGGTCCACAGCAGCGCGCCGCGCAGATGGGCCCGGAAGTCGGTCTCGTCGTACGAGGAGACCGTGCCGCCCATACCCGTGTAGAAGGACCGGCCGCCGTCGTAGTCCCGGCACCAACTCACCGGGTGGTCCCACCCGTTGGCGCTCGACCCCGGCTGGTAGGTCGACTCGCGCACCCGGGCCACGGTGTGCACGTCGCCGGACGGGTTCTTCGTCCAGTTGAACCACTGGTCGGGGCGCTTCCACTGCACCGGCAGGTTCTTGGTCGCCGGGTGCTGGCGGTCGCCCACCTCAACGGTGGCGCGCTGCACGGCAGTCGGGCTGGAGGCGGCCGGACGGGCGCCCACAAGGCCCGTGAACCAGTCGGAGTACGGCTCGGCGCGGGCCGCGTCATGGATGCCGACGAAACCGCCGCCCGCCTCCATGTAGGCCTCCAGGCCGGCCTCCTGGTCGGGGTCGAGGACGTCACCGCCCCCGGCCAGGAAGACGATCGCGTTGTAACTCCCCAGTGCCTTCTCGTCGGTGAAGACCCTTGCGTCGTCCGTGGCCTCGGTCTCGAACCGCTGGTTCACCGGACCGGACAGCCCGATCCGCTCGATCGCCGCGATCCCGGCGTTGACGACCGGCGACTCGTCCCCGGCCGCCGCGGACCCGTAGAAGACCAGCACCCGTACATCCCCGCCACCCGGTGGCGACTTCACGGACATCGTTGTCGCGGACGGGTCGGGCGCCGACAGCGCCTCCGCCGCGGGTCCGGACATCAGCCCGGCGGTGACGACCCCCGCGGTCACGGTGGCCGTCCAGACCCGTCTCCTCGCGCTTCCTCCGCTTCTCGCGCTCAACCCTCGTAAGTGCATGGGCACCTCCTCGGTCACAGCAACAGCGCCATGGAAGCTAGACCCCTTTGTGTCACTCGCCAATACCTATGACCGGGATCGCACGAACTTTGTCCTGAGTGTGGATAAACGGCTCGGCGGCCGGTACCGTCTCACAGGTTCATCACAGGTCCGCCTCCGCAATATCCGTATCAGGGTGGGGAGTTCCGCATGAGCGCACTGGACAGACGTGGCTTCAACCGGCGGGTGCTGCTCGGCGGCGCGGCCGTCGCGACATCGTTGTCGATGGCCCCGGAGGCCCGGAGCGTCTCGGGTCCGGCGCAGGTCGCCCCGGGTGGCGGCGAGGTCAAGCGCATCAAGCTGTACGCCGAGAGGCTCGCCGACGGGCAGATGGGTTATGGCCTGGAGAAGGGCAAGGCGACGATCCCCGGTCCGCTCATCGAGCTCAACGAGGGCGACACCCTGCACATCGAGTTCGAGAACACCATGGACGTCCGGGCGAGCCTGCACGTCCACGGCCCGGACTACGAGATCTCCAGCGACGGCACGCGGTTGAACCACAGCGACGTCGAGCCGGGCGGCACCCGCACCTACACCTGGCGCACCCATCTCCCGGGCCGCCGCAGCGACGGCACCTGGCGGCCGGGCAGCGCGGGCTACTGGCACTACCACGACCACGTGGTCGGCACGGAACACGGCACCGGCGGCATCCGCAAGGGCCTCTACGGACCGGTGATCGTCCGCCGCAAGGGCGATGTGCTGCCCGTCGCGACGCACACGATCGTCTTCAACGACATGCTCATCAACAACAAGCCCGCGCACTCGGGGCCCGACTTCGAGGCCACGGTGGGCGATCGGGTCGAGTTCGTGATGATCACGCACGGCGAGTACTACCACACCTTCCACCTGCACGGTCACCGCTGGGCGGACAACCGCACCGGCATGCTCACCGGCCCCGACGACCCGAGCCAGGTCATCGACAACAAGATCGTCGGCCCGGCGGACTCCTTCGGATTCCAGGTGATCGCGGGGGAGGGGGTCGGCGCGGGCGCCTGGATGTACCACTGCCATGTCCAGAGCCACTCCGACATGGGGATGGTGGGGCTGTTCCTCGTGAAGAAGACGGACGGGACGATCCCGGGGTACGAGCCGCACGAGCACACCGGACAGCGGGCCGAGCACCACCACTGACGGATCATGGCGACGTGACACGGGCGCGCACGGACCCCCCCCTTCCCCGCTACACCGGCCTGAGCCGGTTCACCGGACGCCGCGCCCGTACACCTCCGCCGTGCCGTGCCGCGAGAGCGCTCTCATCGAGGTCTCGTCCGGGGCTATCCTGATCCGCACCCCGCCGACGAGGAGCCCCGAAGTGACCGACACAGCGCCGCGCCCCACACTGGAGGCCGTGGCGGCCCGGGCCGGGGTATCGCGTGCGACCGTGTCCCGGGTGGTGAACGGCGGGGACGGGGTCAGGGAACCGCTGGTCGAGCGGGTGCGCAAGGCCGTCGAGGAACTCGGTTACGTGCCCAACCAGGCCGCCCGCAGCCTCGTCACCCGGCGCCACGACGCCGTCGCGGTGGTCGTGGCCGAGCCGGAGACCCGGGTCTTCGCCGACCCGTTCTTCGCGTTGCAACTCCGGGGAATCAGCAAGGAGTTGACCGCCCACGACAACCAGCTCGTGCTGCTGCTCACCGAGGGCCGCGACGACCACGCCCGCGTCGGACGCTACCTCGCCGGAGGCCACGTCGACGGCGCGCTCGTGTTCTCCCTCCACCTCGACGACCCGCTGCCCGGGCTGATCCAACGGGCCGGTCTGCCCACGGTGTTCGGCGGGCGGCCCGGCTGGAGCGACGGGACGACGGACGTCGTGTACGTCGACAGCGACAACCGCGGCGGTGCCCGCGAGGCCGTACGGCATCTCGTCGGGCTCGGGCGCACCCGCGTCGCCCACATCACCGGCCCCCTCGACCAGACCTCCGCGGCGGACCGTCTCGACGGCTACCGGGACGTCATGGGTGAGGCCGACCCGAAGCTCGTCGTGCGGGGCGACTTCACCCCGGCCGGCGGGGAGCGGGCGATGCGGGAACTCCTCGACCGGTGCCCGGACGTCGACGCGGTGTTCGCCGCCAACGACCTCACCGCCTCCGGCGCCCTGCGCGTGCTGCGCGAGCGAGGGCGCCGGGTGCCCGAGGACGTGGCGGTGATCGGCTTCGACGACATGCTGCCGGTCGCCGAGCAGACCGACCCGCCGCTGACGACGGTCCGTCAGGACATCGAGGAGATGGGCCGGTTGATGGCCCGCCTGCTACTGGCCGGCCCCGAGCCCACGGGCGCGGGAGCCGTACCCGCCCGTGGCGCGGGAGCCGTACCCGCCCGTGGCGCGGGAGCCGTACCGGCCGGTGTCGTGCTCCCCACCACGCTGGTGCGGCGCGCCTCGGCGTGAACGGCCCCCGCCCCCGTCATGTCTGCTGCGGCTCGCTCTTGATCACCGCGAAGCGCGCACCGTAAGGGTCGGCCAGCTTGGCGACCCGGCCGACGCCCGGCACGTCCGTGGCCGGCAGCCGGACGGCGCCGCCCAGCTCCTGTGCCCTCGCGACCGTCCCGTCCGTGTCCGTGACCTCGAAGTACGGCAGCCAGTACGCCCCGGCCCCCGCCTCCAGCGGATCGTCCGCGAACGGGACGATGCCCCCGAACATGGCGTCCTCACCCTGCCCGTCCGGCAGCACCGTCGTGTACGTGCCGCCGGGGAAGTCGACACCGTAGGTCTCCAGGCCGAGCGCCGCGCGGTAGAAGTAGGCGGCCATCGGCAGGTCGGCCGTGTGCAGCTCGACCCAGCACAGCGAACCCGGCTCCTGGGTGACGTCGAGGCCCTTGTTCCGCCCGGGCTGCCAGATACCGAAGGACACGCCCGCCTTGTCGGCGAGGATCGCCATGCGGCCCTGGTCCATCACGTCCATGGGCTGCATCAGCACCGCGCCGTGCGCCTGCTCGGCCGCCTTCGCGGTGGCGTCCGCGTCCGGGGTCTGGAAGTACACGGTCCAGGACGGCGGACCCTGCTCCGGAGTGATCTGCATGCCGCCCGCGGCGGTCCTGCCGGCGAGCTGGAAGAAGCCGTAACCGCCGGCTTCGGGCGGGCCCGGCTGGAACTCCCAGCCGAACAGGCCGCCGTAGAAGGTGGTGGCGCCGTCGATGTCGGGGGTGCCGAGGTCGAGCCAGTTCGGAGCGCCGGTGACATAACGGGTCGTGAGCATCTCTGCCCTCCTCTGAGGGGTCCCGTTGCCTGCACTGCCGAGTCTTGCACCGTCCACTGACAATCGCTGCCGGGACGCGAAGCCCGTCTCGCATCGGATGAACCGCTTCCGCGCGCCGCCGTGCACCGCCGTACCGGTGCAGGGACCATCAAGGCGGCCGGGGGCCCTGAACGGCGCCGTTGATCCCGCGTTGATCGAACGTTTTTCGGTGCCCGGCACGATCTCGGCCATGCACATCGACACCATCACCCCGACCGGCCCCGCCTGGCAGGCGCAGGCGTTGTGCGCGCAGACCGGGGCGGACTTCTTCTTTCCCGAGCCGGGCAGCTCGGTACGAGAGGCGAAGCGCATCTGCGCCATGTGCGAGATGCGCCCGGCCTGCCTCGAGTACGCCCTGGCCAACGACGAACGCTTCGGCGTCTGGGGCGGCCTCTCCGAGAAGGAACGGCTGGCGATCAGGCGGCTCGAAAACCGATGAGCCGACGACCCGGTAGTGCGGTGAGGATCCCGGAGCGCATCCCGGGCGTAGCGCAGAGGCAGGCGCGCCACCCTGCACAGCCGGGACACACCAGTTCGAATCCGGTCCCCGGGCTGCGTACGCGGGCCCTGTGGAGCAGAGGCGGACTCGCCGCCTCCTCAGCGCGGATACGCCGGTTCGAATCCGGCCGGGGCCCATGACACGGGGGTCGGCGGCGCAGCGGCAGGCGCACCTTCGTGGCATGAAGGGAACGGCGGCCGAACCGTGCCCGTACACGACCGCGTTGAGCTCGGGGTCGTCCTCCTCCAGGATTCACACCAGCACGGAGGCGGGGACCGGGGTCAGCTTCAGGACGACCTGCGCGGCCCTGCGTCGGTTCGCGCCCGGTGGCGGCGCGCCGATCCGCCGCCGGATCCGTCCGGCGGCGCGGCGTCGATCAGGCCCAGCAGGAAGCCGACGGCCCGCTGGTCCGTGTCGCTGTCACGCATGGGGGCACGATGACGCAGGCGGCGGACGGCCCGCACCGGATATTCGGCGGATCACGGCGTACGGCGGCCGGCGCCTTCCCGGGGCCAGGCGCCCGTGTCGGCACCCGAGCCCCACGACAGCGCGTTCGGATCGGGGTCAGGCCCCCGCGCGGGCCGCCATCCGCGCCTTGCGCGCGGCCAGCTTCTCGTCGAACTTCAGGGCCTCCGCGTCTAGGCCGCCCATGTACAGACCGAGTTCGTCCTGCGCCTTCTGGCCTTCGGGGCCGAGGCCGTCGATCTCCATGACCTTCAGGAAGCGCAGCACGGGCTGGAGCACGTCGTCGTGGTGGATGCGCATGTTGTAGATCTCGCCGATCGCCATCTGCGCGGCGGCCCGCTCGAAGCCGGGCATGCCGTGGCCTGGCATCCGGAAGTTCACGACGACGTCGCGCACCGCCATCATCGTCAGGTCGGGCGCGAGCTCGAAGGCCGCCTTGAGCAGGTTCCGGTAGAAGACCATGTGCAGGTTCTCGTCGGTGGCGATACGCGCCAGCATGCGGTCGCAGACCGGATCGCCGGACTGGTGGCCGGTGTTGCGGTGCGAGACGCGGGTCGCGAGCTCCTGGAAGGAGACGTAGGCCACCGAGTGCAGCATCGAGTGGCGGTTGTCCGACTCGAAGCCCTCGCTCATGTGGGCCATCCGGAACCGCTCCAGCTGGTCCGGGTCCACCGCGCGCGAGGCGAGCAGGTAGTCGCGCATCACGATACCGTGGCGGCCCTCTTCGGCGGTCCAGCGGTGCACCCAGGTGCCCCAGGCGCCGTCGCGGCCGAAGAGCGAGGCGATCTCGTGGTGGTAGCTGGGGAGGTTGTCCTCGGTGAGGAGGTTCACGACCAGGGCGATCCGGCCGATCTCGGTGACCTTGGACTGCCCCTTCTCCCAGGCCTCGCCGTCCTCGAAGAACCCGGGGAAGTTGCGGCCGTCGCTCCACGGCACGTACTCGTGCGGCATCCAGTCCTTGGTGACCTTCAGATGCCGGTTGAGCTCCTGCTCGACCACTTCCTCCAACGCGTACAGCAGTCGAGCGTCGGTCCAGGAGGAGGACGGGCTGCCGAGGTGAGGGGAGGTGATCGTCATAGGTACTCCAGGGGGACGCGACGAACGTGTCAGAGGGGTCGGCGAGCGGCGCCGGGAACCTACGGAATCGTAGGCTACGAAACCGTAGGTTACGAGACCGTAGGTTAAGAGTGCCGTAAAGAGCCCTGATCAGCGGTGTTCCCCGGGCATGACAAGCGGCCTCGGGAACCGCAGGTCCGAGGCCGTGGGGATGGCGCCGCACGCCCGATCAGGCGTACAGCTCCCGCAATCGCACTGAGAGGCAAGTCACACAGCCTTCGAGCTTCTCGAACTCGCTGATGTCCACCACCACCGGTTCGAATCCGAGGTCGGTGAGCAGCTCCGCGGTCTTGGGCGCGCTCGCGGCCATCAGCAGCTTGGGGCCGCCGAGCAGGACGACATGGGCGCCGGCCTCCTCGGGCACGGACAGGAAGCGCGGGAACAGCGCGGGCCGGTCCACCTTGGGGATGTGCCCGATGACGGTCCCGTCGGGCAGCGCGGTCACCGCCGACTTCAGGTGCAGCACCTTGCTCACCGGTACGGCGACCACCTTGGCCCCCAGCGGTTCGAAGGCGGCCCGCAGCTGCTGGACGCCGGCCGCGTTGGTCCGCCCGCCCCGGCCGACGTAGATCGTGTCACCGATCTTCAGCACATCGCCGCCGTCCAGGGTGCCCGGCTCCCAGATCCAGTTCACCGAGCAGCCCAGGCGCGCCACGGCCTCCTCGACGCCGATGGTCTCCTCACGCCGGGACTCGGCGCCGGGGCGGGCGATCAGGGCGACGTTCTTGTACATGACGACGGTGTCCTCGACGAACACCGAGTCCGGGCAGTCGTCCTCGGGGTCCACCTCGACGGTCTCCCAGCCGTGCGCGCGCAGGGCCTCGACGTACGCCTCCCACTGTTCGAGCGCGAGGTCGACGTCGACCTTCTCCCGCTCGACGTGCGTCACCAGACCTTCGGCGAGGCGCGGACCGGGGCGGCGGACGAGGGCCTTCTTGCTGGGCACGAGGGAACTCCGTATCGGCGGGACAGGGGCGGCGCCCGTGACGGGGGCCGGTCAGCCATCATGCAGCGCCGGTCCGTGTCGACAAAACCCCCGCCGTCAGGCTGTGGCCCTCCTGAGACGCTCCAGGGCTCACGCACGCCGCCGCGCCGCACGCGCGCGTGCCGCCTCGTGGGCCGCACGCAGCAGCCGTACGACGGTCCCGGAGGTCCTCTCTCCGGGGTTCACGACGCAGATCCAGCCGAGGGTGCCGTAGACCGGGTGCGGCAGCAGCACGTCGGCCGCCGCGGGGTCGTGCCGCTGTCCGAGGAGTTCGGGGAGCGCCGCACGGCAGACCTGGACGTTGACCCGCCAGGGGAAAGTCCCCACCCGGTTCCGGGACGACCACGAGCGCACCCTCGAAGCCCCGCACGGTCGCGATGATCTGCTCCATATCGACCTGGAGCGGCTGGGAGTGATCCCGCCCGCGGTACGCGCGGACAACGGCTACCGCTCCTGCACACCTATCGGGGGCCCGGCGGCTTCTCGCCGAGCTGCGGACGGCGACGGTCACGGAGGCGGCCGCGGCGCTCGACGAGGTCCACGCCCGGCTCGCGGGCGAACGCGCGGAGGTACTGCGCGCCCAGCGGGCGCTGGAAGGCATCCGGGCCGAAGAGGACGCTCAGGACGACGACTTCACGACCATCACCCACCTCGCGCAGGCGCTCGGCGTACGGTCCTCGACCCTGCGGTTCTGGGAGGAGGAAGGGCTGGTCCGCCCGGAACGGGTGACCACCCTGCGCGCACGCCGCTACGGCCCCGCGGCGATCAGGGCGGCGCGCGTCGTCGTCGCCCTGCGCGCCGGCGGGTACGGCGTCCCGGCCGTGCGCGAGGTCATGGCATCCCTGGACGGCCTCGTCGGGCCGGCGGACGCCCGGCGCATCCTGCGCGACCGGCTCGACCGGCTCGCCGCCCGGAGCGTGGCGCTGCTCCGGGCGGGAACCGATCTGGCGGCCGTCGTGGACGCTACGCGGGAAACTCCAGTGCGTCCGGAGTGACCTCCCGCAGTTCCCCGTCCAGCATCAGCCAGCGCGTGATGCCGATCGACTCCAGGAACGGCAGGTCGTGACTGGCCACGACCAGCGCGCCCTCGTACGACTCCAGGGCCGAGGTCAGCTGCCGCACGCTCGCCATGTCGAGGTTGTTCGTCGGCTCGTCGAGCATGAGCAGCTGGGGCGCGGGCTCCGCCAGCATCAGCGCGGCCAGCGCCGCCCGGAAGCGTTCGCCGCCGGACAGCGTGGATGCCTGCTGGTCGGCCCTGGCGCCCCGGAACAGGAAGCGGGCGAGACGGGCCCGCACCCGGTTGTTGGTGGCGCCCGGAGCGAACCGGGCCACGTTCTCGGCGACCGACAGCCCGTCGTCGAGGACGTCGAGCCGCTGGGGCAGGAAGCGGAGCGGCACATGGGCCGTCGCCTCGCCCGACACCGGCTCCAGTTCCCCGGCGACCGTCCGCAGCAGCGTCGTCTTGCCCGCGCCGTTGCGCCCGATCAGCGCGACCCGCTCGGGGCCCCGCAGGTCGAAGCCGCCCTCCACCCGTGCGCCGTAGGCGAGTCGGAGGTCCATGAGGGTCAGGACCGTACGGCCCGCGGGTACGGCCGTGTGCGGCAGGTCGACGCGGATCTCGTCGTCGTCCCGTACGGCCTCCACCGCCTCGTCGAGCCGGTCCCTGGCCTCGGCGAGCTTCTCCTCGTGCATGATGCGGTGCTTGCCCGCGGACTCCTGGGCCGACCGCTTGCGCGCCCCCATGACGATCTTCGGCTCCCGCTTCTGCTCGGACATCTTCTGCCCGTACCGCTTGCGACGGGCCAACTTGACCTGAGCGTCAGCCAGTTCGCGCTTCTGCTTGCGGAAGTCCGACTCGGCGACCCGCACCATCCGCTCCGCCGCCTCCTGTTCCACGGCGAGGGCCTCCTCGTAGGCGGAGAAGTTGCCGCCGTACCAGGTGACCTCCCCGGAGCGCAGGTCGGCGATCTGGTCGACCAGGTCGAGGAGTTCGCGGTCGTGGCTGACCACGACCATGACCCCCGGCCAGGACGCGACGGCCGAGTACAGCCGCCTGCGGGCGTACAGGTCGAGGTTGTTGGTGGGCTCGTCCAGGAGCAGGACGTCCGGGCGGCGCAGCAGCAGCGCGGCAAGGCGCAGCAGCACCGACTCGCCGCCCGAGACCTCGCCGATCCCGCGGTCCAACCCGACGTGACCGAGCCCGAGTTCACCGAGGGTGACCAGGGCACGCTCCTCCACGTCCCAGTCGTCGCCGACCGTCTCGAAGTGCTCCTCGGCCACGTCGCCCGCCTCGATGGCGTGCAGGGCGGCGCGCTGCGCCGAGATGCCGAGCGCCTCGTCGACCTTCAGGCGGGTGTCGAGGGTGACGTTCTGCGGGAGGTAACCGACCTCGCCCGCGACGCGCACGGTGCCGTCGGCCGGGGTGAGTTCACCGGCGATCAGCTTCAACAGGGTTGACTTTCCCGACCCGTTGACGCCGACGAGACCGGTGCGGCCGGGGCCGAAGGCGATGTCGAGGCCTTCGAAGACGGGGGTTCCGTCGGGCCAGGAGAAGGCGAGTGAGGTGCAGGTGAGGGAAGCAGACATACGAGTCTCCGCGGTTGCTCGAAGCGAGAAGGGGCAAACGCGTATCGAGACACCCGCGACCACGGGAGACGAGAGGAAGACCGGAGGGCACGGGCAGGGCCCTGCTCGTCGGGACGGCTCGTGTGCCGAGGTCGCACGCGGCGCACACACCTCAGGTGTGTGACACGGTGTCTCAAGACCTCAGACGAGCAACGTCCTACTCCGATCGACGGCAACAGAAGCGTTCTACACCGTACGAGGCGGCCGCAGGGCTGTCAACGAGTTAAAACGCGCCTTAGGAGGCCCCGTGCCCGACGGCCCGCTCTCCCTGCCGGCCCACCTGTACCTGCTGGCCTGGGACACCTCGAAGTCCGAGATCACCGGTGCCGCCCAGGTCCCGCAGCTGGTCCGGGCCGGTGCCCTCACCGAGCTGGCCCGGCGCGGTCTGCTCCTGGACGAGGACGGCATCGCCACGCCGGTCGACATGGACGCGGAGACCGGGGACCCCGTCCTGGACGGGCTCCTCGAGCTGGTCCGCGAGTCCCGGCCGCACCGGTGGCGCGGCTGGGTGACGCCCCACACCCGGGTCACCCTGGACGCCGTACGGGAGCAGCTCACCGCGGGCGGACACCTGCGTGCCCGCAAGCGGCGGGCCCTCGGGCTGTTCCCCACGGTGGAGTACGACCTGGCCCGCCCGGCCGCCGTGGCGGCGCTCCAGGAGGAGGCCCGGCAGGTCCTGCGGGGACCGGTGCCCGCCGGGGACGTCTCCGAGCGGGACGCGGCCCTTCTCGCGCTCGCCGCGGCGATCGGCCTGCGCACCCTGCTGCCCCGCGCGGAACATCCCGAACCGCGCGTCGAGGAGCTCGTCGAGCGCAGCGGTCAGGTGGCACCGGTGTTGCGGGAGCTCGTCCACGGGATGCGAGGGGCGGCGGCCTCGGTCGCGGCGGGCGCCTGACGCAGGCGTCGGAGTGCACATCGAAAACACACTCCCTCACCCTGGAGAGGGGCGCCGACGGGATCTTCGTCCCCGGGGCCGTCGAACCGGGGACCGCCAAGCTCCTCGCCGACACGATCGACGCTCCGTTGCACGTCATGGCCGGACCCGGCGACCCGTCCGTCGCCGAGCCGGCCGCAGCACTGGAAGTGGCTCGCGTCAGCGTCGGTTCGGGCATCGCCCGGGCCGCCGCGCCCACCCTGGTCCGCCGCGTCGCGCGGGAGCTGCTGGACGCGGGGACGCACGACGCGCCGGCCGACGGTTCGACCACGGCGGGCCCGACGCGCTGTTCACCGGCTCCCGTCAGTAGGCGTCGCGCATCAGTTCGGCCAGGTCGTGGTCGAGGTCGAGCTGGAGGTGCTCGAGACCGGCCGGCACGAGGTCGTTCGTCGCCTCCAGGAACCGGCGCAGCTCACCCGTGCGCACATGCACGACGGCGGTGCCCTCGGGGGCGTGGAACTCGAGAACGGTGCGGTCGTAGCCGTACGGCCGCACCCGGACGTCACCGTGCCCCTCGGGCTCGTGAAGGCCGGTGGTGAGCAGGTCGCGGCTGAAGGTCCAGCAGACCTCGACGCCCTCCAGGGTGGCCGGGGCGGGGAAGGTCATGCGGACGGCGAACGGATCACAACGGTCGTAGTGCAGGGTGGCGGGAATACTCGGCATCCGCGGTGCCGCGGCGACGAGACGGGCCTCGACGGGCTGCTCGATGACGGTGGACAACGCCTTGCTCCCTTGTGACGGCTGGTCGGGCTTCCGGGTGGGACGGGCACTGGAAGAGACGTCGGAATGAGCCAATCCGTGTACACGAGAGTCGAGTGACCTCTGTCACCGTCTTCATGCACCGGTGTGATCCAGTCCTTCTCCCGTGCCCCGGGTGGCACTTGTGACACCCCGCGCACCGGTCGGGGGGCGGCCGAGGGCATCTGGACCCGACCCGGCGGCGTGGACTAGCTTCGCCCGCCATGAGGCGCTTGGGGAACACGCGAGACAAGAGACGGACGGGCCTGACGATCCGGACCGTCGCCGCGGGAGCGGCCTGTGCGGCGGCGCTGGCCGCCATGACCGCCGTACCGGCCGAGGCACACGATCCGGACGGACGCACTCCGCACTGGGAGCTCAAGGACAGCGGCACTCCCGAGGTGCGGTTCCGGGGACTTTCGGCCATCAGCCGGGACACCGCCTGGCTGGCCGGCACCCAGGGCACCGTGCTGCGGACCACGGACGGCGGGACGAGCTGGCGAAACGTCTCGCCGCCCGGTGCCGCCGATCTTCAGTTCCGGGACATCGAGGCGTTCGACGCGCGCCGGGCGGTGGTGCTGGCCATCGGGGAAGGCGAGGCGTCCCGCGTGTACCGGACCGAGGACGGCGGCGCGACCTGGACGGAGTCCTTCCGCAACACCGACGCCAAGGCCTTCTACGACTGCCTCACCTTCTTCGACCGCCGCCACGGCCTCGCCATGAGCGACCCGGTGGACGGCAAGTTCCGCATCCTGTCCACCTCCGACGGCGGCCGCTCCTGGAAGGTGCTGCCGAACAAGGACATGCCGGCCGCGCTCGACGGCGAGGCGGGCTTCGCGGCGAGCGGGCAGTGCCTGGTCAGCTCGGGCCCGCGCGATGTCTGGCTGGCCACCGGCGGCGCCGCACGCGCGCGTGTACTGCACTCCGCCGACCGGGGCCTGACCTGGACGGCCTCCGACACGCCGATCCCGGCGGGCGACCCGGCCAAGGGCGTCTTCGCACTCGCCTTCCGCGACCGCGCGCACGGGCTCGCGGTCGGCGGCGACTACCGCCCCGACCAGAGCTCCCCCCAGGCCGCCGCACGCACCGGAGACGGGGGCGCGTCCTGGCGGCCCGCAGCGGTCCCGGTCAGCGGCTACCGCTCCGGGGCGGCCTGGCTCCCGCACACCCGCAGCGCCGCCCTCGCGGTCGGCCCCACCGGCACCGACCTCACCCGGGACGGCGGCCGGACCTGGCGGACCGTGGACACCGGCTCCTACGACACCGTGGACTGCACGGCCGACGGCGGCTGCTGGGCGGCAGGGGAGAAGGGACGGGTGGCCCGTCTGGAGAACTGAGTGGCGGAATGTGGGTACCCGGTCGCCGACGGCGAAAGGAGTGATCCCCCATGCCAGCCGGTTCGAACTCGAAGCGTGAACGCCAGTACGAGCACATCAAGGAGAGCGCCCAGGACCGGGGCGAGAGCACCGGACGGGCCAAGGAGATCGCGGCGCGGACCGTCAACAAGGAACGCGCCCGCTCCGGCGAGTCCAAGACCGCCAGCCGTACGTCGACCAAGGACATGTCCTCGGGCAAGCGGGGCGGCCAGCGGTCCGGCAAGGGCTCCCAGGGCCCGACCTACGACCAGCTCTACGAGGAGGCCAAGCGCAAGGGCGTCAAGGGCCGTTCGGACATGAACAAGGGCCAGCTCCAGCGCGCCCTCGGCAACAAGAGCTGACCCTCAGCCGACGGTCTCCCGGTACGCCTCCAGCGCGGGGGCCGTCTTCGTCGCGGCGAACTCGGTGACGCGGTACGCGCACACCCCGGCCGTGACGAACGGGTCGCCCGCGGCGATCTCCTCGATCCGCGCGCGGTCCCCCGCGACGGCGATGATGACCCCGCCGTCGCGGGGGGCCTTGCGCCCGGAGGCCAGGAAGACGCCGCGCTCGTACTGCTCGTCCAGCCAGGCGACATGCGCCGGCAGCACGGCGTCCACGGCAGCGAGCGGGGCGGTGTAGGTCAGCTCCAGTACGAACATGATCGCGAGCCTACGCCGCTCCGCCGTACCCTCGTCCCACCATGACGACAGTGGACATTCCCGCGGGCTGGCCCGCGACCGAGGAGCAGGCTCGCGCGGTCCAGGGCGATTTGAGGACCCGGGTCATCCTCGACGAGCCCGGGCCGCCGCCCGGCACCGGCCATGTCACCGGGGTCGACGTCGCCTACGACGACGAACGGGACGTGGTCGCGGCGGCGGCCGTGGTCCTGGACGCGGCGACCCTGCGGGTCGTGGCGGAGGCGACCGCGGTGGGCCGGATCTCCTTCCCGTACGTCCCCGGCCTCCTCGCCTTCCGCGAGATCCCCACCGTCCTCGCCGCCCTCGACGCCCTGCCGTGCCCGCCCGGCCTGGTCGTCTGCGACGGCTACGGCCTCGCCCACCCCCGCCGCTTCGGCCTCGCCAGCCACCTCGGCGTCCTCACCGGCCTGCCGACGATCGGGGTCGCCAAGAACCCGTTCACCTTCACCTACGACGATCCCGGCGCCCGGCGCGGCGAGTGGACGCCGCTGCTCTCGGGCCCGGAGGAGGTCGGCCGGGCCCTGCGCACGCGCGAGGCGGTGAAACCGGTCTTCGTCTCGGTCGGCCATCGCGTGAGCCTCGACAACGCCTGCGCCCACACCCTCGCGCTCACGCCGAAGTACCGGCTCCCGGAGACGACCCGCAGGGCGGACGCGCTGTGTCGGCGGGCGCTGCGCGAGGCGACCACCCGACCCGGGGACTGAGGGGTTGGGAACTGCTTGGGCTTTGACCGCGTCCTGGCAGATCCCGGCCTCCCGAACCGTCCCGCTGCAGGCCGCCCTCGCGCACGGGGTGATCGGCGTCGACATGAACGCCGACCACCTGGCCGCC
>NZ_JBIAUQ010000021.1:0-170997 GCF_042893155.1 Streptomyces sp. NPDC001668 | reverse complement strand
GGCCCGCACCCACCCGACAACCGCACCCGGCACCCCCATAGGCGCCCCGCCCAAGCCCAGCGCAGCGGCCCCGCGGGGAACTGCGCGACCAGCCCGCACCCGGCACTCCCCCGCACAACGACAGAACCCCGCACAGCAGAACGGTCCCACCCTCTCGGGCAGGACCGTTCGCCGACAGATTCAGCCGGCCACCGTCTCCAGCGCCCGCACATCCTTCGACGGCTCCGCCACCACAACCCTCTTCCGTGAAGGAATCAGCAGGGCCGCAACCCCCGCCACCGCCACCACCGCGCTGCCCGTGACCAGCGCCGGCTGCAGCCCGTCGACGAAGGACTGTCCGCTCTCGTATCCGCCCTGCGCGGAGAAGATCGACGCCATGACGGCGATGCCCAGCGCCCCGCCGACCTCGCGGAGGGCGTTGTTGGCGCCGGACGCGATGCCCTGTTCGTTGGGCAGCACGCTGGACATGACCAGGTTGGACGCGGGGGCGAAGAAGAGTGCCATGCCGATGCCGCTGAGGATGAGACCGGGAAGCTGCGAGGCGTAGGACGCGTCGACCGTGACCACGGACGCCATGTAGGCGAGTCCCGCCGCCTGGAAGAAGAGCCCCGTGGCCACGACGGGCCGCCCCCCGACGCGGTCGGAGAGGATCCCGGCGATCGGTGCGACGAGCATCGGCATACCGGTCCAGGGCAGCATCCGCAGGCCCGCCTCGGTGGGCGAGTAGCCGAGCACGCCCTGCATGTACTGGCTGAGCAGGAAGATCGAGCCGAACATCCCGAGGAACATCAGAAGACTGGCCGCGTTGATGCCGGAGAAGGCACGGGAGCGGAACAGTCGCATGGGGAGCATGGGGTTCTTGGCCCGTGTGCTGTAGAGGACGAAGGCGGCGAGCAGCGCGGCTCCGGTGAACAGGGCCAGGAGCACCAGGGGGTCGGTCCAGCCGTCGGACGGGCCGCGGACCAGGCCGTAGACGATGCCGAAGAGACCGCCGCTGGCGAGCAGGGTGCCGGGGATGTCGAGGCGCGCTCCGGTGCCGTGGGACTCGGCGAGGCGCAGGCGGGCGAGGGGGAGGAGGGCGAGGCCGAGGGGGACGTTCAGCCAGAAGATCCACTGCCAGGAGATGTGCTCGGTGAGGGTGCCGCCGATCAGTGGTCCGGAGGCGACCGCGAGTCCGTTCACCGCGCCCCAGATGCCGTACGCCATTCCGCGCCTGGCGGCGGGCACGGCCGCTGTGAGGAGGGTGAGCGTGAGGGGCATCATGATCGCCGCGCCTATGCCCTGGACCGCCCGTGCGGCGATGAGGCTGTCGATGCCGGGAGCCAGGGCCGCTGCCGCGGACGCGCCGGTGAAGATCGTGAGGCCCGTGAGGAAGAGCCGGCGCCGGCCGAAGCGGTCGCCGAGTGCCGCGCCGGTCATGAGCAGGACGGCGAAGGTGAGCGTGTAGGCGCTGACGGTCCATTCGAGGTCGTGCAGTGCTCCGCCGAGGTCCTCGCGGATGGAGGGCAGGGCGGTGGTGACGACGAGGTTGTCGAGGGCCGCCATGAATCCGGCGACGCTGGTGATGACGAGGGCCCAGACGGCTCCCCCGAGACGTTCGGTCGGTGCGGCTTGCGCTTGCTCTGACATCGCTCCCCCAGCGGGCGTTATCGTTGATTAGTTATTGATTACTAAGTTTCTCGATCAAGAGAAGGCGCCGACGACGCCCCTGTCGGACTCAGTGCCGCAGCCGGCCCTTGGACCTGGCCGACGGGTACACCCCCTCCCAGACCCGGTGCCCCGGCGGGAAACCCATCGCCACCAGGCAGTTGACGAGCATTCCGTACGCCAGGAAGGTCGTCGTCTCGTCGATGTCGGCACCGAGCGGCAGGTGGACGGTGTCCCACAGCCGCATCCAGCCGGCCCGGACGGCCTCGCCGAACTCGTGGTCACCGTCCTGCTCGGCGGCGCCCACCGCGACGTACATCTGCATCTGCATCATCAGCATCTCGGGCTGCTCCGCGATGACCTTGGTGTACGCGTCCGCCATGGCGTGCAGGGACTCCTCGCCCCGCAGCCCCCTGGAGGCTTCCTCGAAGGTGCGGATGGTGTCCTGC
Organism: Streptomyces sp. NPDC001668; assembly: GCF_042893155.1. NCBI lineage: Bacteria > Bacillati > Actinomycetota > Actinomycetes > Kitasatosporales > Streptomycetaceae > Streptomyces > Streptomyces sp. NPDC001668. The sequence continues at coordinate 168,901 of NZ_JBIAUQ010000021.1, read as the reverse complement.
ACACAGCGCTCCGCCGCAGCCAGGAAGATCGCCTTCTTGCCCGGGAAGAGCCGGAAGAGATACGGCTGCGACACCCCGACCCGCTTGGCGATCGCCTCGGTCGACGTGCCGTGGTAGCCGCCGCGGGCGAACTCGATCGTCGCCGCGCGGATGACGCTCTCACGCCTCTCTTCTGCGCTCATCCTGACCATGCGGACTAAGTTAGTACTCAATCACTAACTTGGCAAGAGGCGGAGTTCCAGGACGCGGTAAGGGGCGCCCCACCATGGAGGACGCCCCTTACCGCGACAGTCGTGTCCGGCTCTCAGGCCAGCCGTACGACCGCCCGCGACATCCCGAGCACCTTCTGCCCCTCGCTGGTCGCCGTGAGGTCCACGCGGACCGTGTTGTCGTCGAGCTTGGCGGCGACCTTGGCGCTGACCTCGATCGTGGCGCCCTGGTCGTCGTTCGGGACGACGACGGGCCTGGTGAAGCGGACGCCGTACTCGACGACCGCGCCCGGATCGCCGACCCAGTCGGTCACCACGCGGATCGCCTCGGCCATGGTGAACATGCCGTGCGCGATGACGTCCGGCAGTCCGACCTCCTTGGCGAACTTCTCGTTCCAGTGGATGGGGTTGAAGTCCCCGGAGGCGCCCGCGTACTGGACGAGGGTGGCGCGGGTCACAGGGAAGGACTGGGCCGGCAGTTCGGTGCCGACCTCGACGTCGCCGTATGCGATCTTCGCCGTCATGGTCTTCGTCACGCCTCCTCTGCTGCGCGCGCGACGAGCTTGGTCCAGGCGGTCACGACGTGTTCGCCGGCCTCGTCGTGGACCTCGCCGCGGATGTCCAGGATGTCGTTGCCCGCCATCGACTTGATCGCCTCGATGGTGGAGGTGACGGTGAGCCGGTCACCGGCGCGCACGGGGCGGACGTAGGCGAACTTCTGGTCGCCGTGCACCACGCGGCTGTAGTCCAGGCCGAGCTGCGGGTCCTGCACGACCTGTCCCGCGGCCTTGAAGGTGATCGAGAACACGAAGGTCGGCGGGGCGACGACGTCGGGGTGACCGAGCGCCTTGGCGGCCTCCGGGTCCGTGTACGCGGGGTTGGTGTCCCCCACGGCCTCGGCGAACTCGCGGATCTTCTCCCGGCCCACCTCATAGGGCTCGGTGGGCGGATAGGTCCGCCCCACGAAGGACTGGTCGAGCGCCATGCCCTCGGCACCTCCTGGTTGCTCTGCGCTGTTTTACTGACCGGTATCGGGTCTCTCAACGACGCGAGGCCGCCCCCGATCTCTCGGGGACGGCCTCGTGTACGAGCCTGATTTATCGCGTTTCGCGGTGCGCGGTGTGCGCGTTGCAACGCGGGCAGTGCTTCTTCATCTCCAGTCGGTCCGGGTTGTTACGCCGGTTCTTCTTGGTGATGTAGTTCCGCTCCTTGCACTCCACGCAGGCCAGCGTGATCTTCGGGCGGACGTCGGTGGCAGCCACAGGAGTGCTCCTTGACGAACGGATGGGACGATTAACGCATAGAAGAGTAGCCGATCGAAGGACCGACCCCACAATCGGCTACTGTCTGTAGCGGTGACCGGACTTGAACCGGTGACACAGCGATTATGAGCCGCTTGCTCTACCGACTGAGCTACACCGCTGTGATGCGGTTGGTCCCCGCCTCGCGACGGGAACCTTCCACACCAGAGCCCCAATACGGAATCGAACCGTAGACCTTCTCCTTACCATGGAGACGCTCTACCGACTGAGCTATTGGGGCGAGCGATGAAGACATTACACGCTCCGCCGCCGTTCGCCCAAATCCGTTTCGTGGCGCCTCGCATGCCTTGATCCACGGGCTTCCCTGAGGCCTCAAGTGCCTCTCCCGTACGGCGGACCACACCGGTACGACTATTGCGCTCCTCCCCGTGACGAGCGGATCACCGCCCTAGGCTCGACTCACTCTGCGTGATCTTGCGTCCCCTTGCGCGGTTCCGGCGGCTCCGGGCCCCGCACCCCCGAGCCCCCGAGCCCCCGAGCCCCTGGAGCGCGATGCCCGACAGCCAGCCGCAGCCGCCCCACTCCTCGTCCCCGTCGGGTGCCTCGTCGGCGGGCCGGCACGAGGGCGCGGATCTCCTGTTGTGCGGTGCTCGGCTCACCGACGGCAGAACCGTGGACGTACGGCTGGCCGGCGGGCGCATCGAGGCGGTCGGTACGGCCGGAAGCCTGGCCGCGGGCGGCACGCGCGCGTGCGGCGCGCGCGTGGACCTCGGCGGCTACCTGCTGCTGCCGGCCCCCGCCGAGCCGCACGCCCACGGCGACACCGCGCTGTCGGCCGACGCCGACGGGCCGCTCCCCTACGACCCGCGGGACGTCCAGCGCCGGGCCACGGAGGCCGCCCTGCTGCAGCTCGGACACGGGGCGACCGCGCTCCGGGCACACGTGCGCGTGGGTGACGTCCAGGGGCTGGGCGCGCTGGCCGCCGTACTGCAGGCGCGGCGGTCGCTGTGCGGGCTCACCGAGTTGACCACCGTGGCGATGCCCAGGGTGCTGACCGGGGTGGCGGGGGCGGAGGGGCTCGCCCTGTTGCGGGACGCGCTGAAGATGGGCGCCTCGGTGGTGGGTGGCTGTCCGGATCTCGACCCCGATCCGACCGGCTACGCGGAAGCGGTCCTGGAGGTCGCCTCGGAGCACGGCTGCCCCGTCGACCTGCACACCGACGCCACCGACCCGGCCCGGCTCGCCCGCCTCGCCGCCATGGCCGGGGGGCTGCGGCCCGGCGTCACCCTCGGCCCCTGCGCGGGCCTCGGCCGCCTCCCCGCCGAGGTGGTCTCCCGCACCGCCGACCAGCTCGCGGCGGCCGGAGTCGCGGTGGTGTGCCTGCCGCAGGGCGGCTGCGCGGGCGTGGACCGGAAGGGCACGGCGCCCGTACGACTGCTGCGCGCGGCCGGGGTCCGGGTCGCCGCCGGCAGCGGTGCGCTCAGGGACGCCTCCAACCCGGTGGGCCGCGGGGACCCGCTGGAGGCCGCGTATCTGCTCGCCTCCCGGTACGGGCTGCGGCCCGAGGACGCCTACGACACGGTCAGCGCCTCGGCTCGGGCCGTACTCGGACTGCCCGAAGTCCGCGTGGAGGCGGGTTTCCCCGCCGAGTTGCTCGCGGTACGCGGCGACCGCCTGGCCGGCGCGCTCTCCCTGGCGTACAGCCGGATCGTGGTGCACGGGGGGCGCGTGGTGGCACGGACCAGCGCGGTGCGCGAGTACTGCAACTCGGCCGCGGCGGAGGAGTTGGGGCTGCCTCGGCAGGGGCGGGGGAAGGTGCCGTAGGGGCGGGGTGTCGGCAGGGGGCTTGTGCCCTGCGTGGGCCCTGGGTGTTCCCTGCGTGTGCCCTGTGTTCCCTGCGCACTCCCCTGACGCGGCGTTCGCCGATGTTCCGGCGTACGGTCGAAGGCATGCGCATTGTCATCGCTGGTGGTCATGGTCAGATCGCGCTGCGGCTCGAGCGGCTGCTCGCCGCGCGCGGGGACGAGGTGGCGGGGATCATCCGCCGCGCGGAACAGGGCGACGACCTACGGGACGCCGGTGCCGAACCGGTCGTGCTGGACCTGGAGTCGGCCCCGGTCGAGGAGGTCGCGTCGGCTCTGCGGGGCGCGGACGCGGCCGTCTTCGCGGCGGGCGCGGGCCCCGGCAGCGGCGCGGCCCGGAAGGACACCGTGGACAAGGCGGCCGCGGTGCTGTTCGCGGACGCGGCGGTCCTGGCGGGCGCACGGCGCTTCGTGATCGTGTCGTCCATGGGCGCGGACCCACGGCACGAGGGCGACGAGGTCTTCGACGTGTACCTGCGCGCCAAGGGCGAGGCCGACGCCTACGTCAGCGGCCTGGACGCCCTGGAGTGGACGGTTCTGCGTCCCGGCGCCCTCACGGACGACGCCGGCAAGGGTCTCGTACGGCTGGAGGCGCACACCGGCCGCGGCCCGGTCCCGCGCGACGACGTGGCCGCCGTACTGGCGGAGTTGCTGGACACACCCGCGACGGCCGGGCTGACGCTGGAGCTGGTGAGCGGTTCCACGCCGGTGTCGGTGGCGGTGAAGTCGGTGGCGGGCAACTGAGAATGGCCACCGAGGGGGTGCCGGCCGCGCGGGAGGCCCTGCTGCGGCGGATGTACGAGGTCTTCGCGACGGACGAGCGGGACGCCTTCGTACCGCACTGTCTGGCCCCGGACGTGGACTGGCCGAACATGCTGGACGGCGGCCGGCTGCACGGACGTGAGCCGGTACGGGCGTACTGGGCACGGCAGTTCGCGGCGGGGCACCCCCTCGTACGGCTGGAGGGGCTGCGGTCGGGCGGGTCCGCCGAGGCGGTGGTGACCGTACGGCTCGGGGTGCGGGACGCGTCGGGTGAGCGGTGGGCCGAGGAGACGGTCGAGCACGTGTACCGGTTCGGGGAGGGCGGGCTGGTCGCGCGGATGGATGTGCAGGCTGGGCCCGCGGGCGCGTAGGTGCGTACGGGCGTACGGGCGTCAGAACAGGGGCAGCTGGCCGGACACGACGGGGACTGCGTACCCGTCCAACGACGGCTGGGCCGCTCCGAGTTCCGCCTGCCTGCGGGAACCCGGGCACGAGACGAGCTGGCCTCGCTCGCGCGCGCCGGGCGGGTCGTGCCGGGCGAAGCGGCCGGCGACGACGGCGATCTCGCGACGGCATTCCGGGCAGAGCCTGCGACGACTGGACATGCAGTCAGTGTGCCCCGAGCGGACGGGGTTTGTGTTGGTGGTTCGTGTTGGTGGCCCTCTGCACGGGCTGCGGCCGGCTGCTGTCGCGTTCCCGGCCGATAGGCGGCTCTGGTCTTTCTTCTGGTTGTGGGGGTCAACGCCTTGTTCCGTCAGTTCAGGCATCCGGTCCTGTGGGTGATTCAGGGGGCCTTCTACACCGCCATCAGCGTCGCGGTCCTGGCGGCGCAGCGTCGCCGGGCGAGTCGCGCGGCAGGCACCGACCCGCGCGGTCTCGCCGAGCTCAGCCGCAAGATCCGCCATCGCGAGGTGCCGAGCGATCCCGGGGAACGGGCGTCCATGCGAGCCCTGGTGGACGACCAGCTGGGCCGGCTGGAACGCAAGAGCCGTTGGCTGCCGTACTCGCTGGGGTTCATGGGCCTGGTCGCGGCCGCCCTGGTCGTCCTGGGGGCAGCCGCCGGATCACTGGCCCTCCCTCTCGTCATCGCGGCCGCCCTCATCGGCTTCTGCTGCTCGGCCGTCTGGATGCGAGGTCACGCCCTGGACCGCTACCGCTACATGCGGGCAGCACTGCAGGAGGAACGCGAACGCGTGTCCCGAACCCGCCGCGCCCACCGGCGTCCCGCATCACCCTGCACCGTCGCGTACCCCGGCCTCACGGCACACCAAGAGACCCCCTCTGAGCCGGCAGATTTGCAGCGGGCTCCGTTCACTCTCCTCATCAGAACGTGAGCTGCCAACCTGCGTCCGATACGCATACGAGATCACCGTGAGGTCTTCGTCTTCCACGCAACATCCAGTTCCACCAGTACCAATTGGAGGACGTGGACCGCTTCCGCATCCCAACGGTTTACGAGCTGGGGGACCGAGAGGTGACCCAGTCGGAGATCGGCAAAGGCTACGAGTACGCCCGGGACCTGGTCGTCGCCATCACCGACGCCGAACTGAACAACCTGCCACCGTCCGCAGTGCGAGTGCGTCTAATACTGCAATGCTAGTTTGGGGCCGGATCTCGTCCGTCCGCAGGAAAGTCCACGGTCAGGGCATCGGACGACGCTATTTGAGTCCGCGCCGGAGTGGTGGCATCGAACCACTCGAAGTCAAGGCGGAACTCGTACCGGTAGGGCTCTCGCGACACCAGTTTGACGATGAACGCCTCGGTCTCCCCCTGAGCGTAGGACAGCGGTTCTGCGGAGCGGCCGAACATGCGGGAGCGTATGTCGTACTCGTCCCGGTCAGGGCACAGCTCGACGCGATGCTTGTGCACGACTACTGGCGCGGCCGGCTCGGTCTGCCGCAGCGTCCGGCTCGGTTCACGGCTGAGCACGACAAGCCGGACAGCCCGGAGAACGACCGTGTTCTTGCCACTGTTGGACACCATGAACCGGAGCTCGCAGAACCGCGACCACGTCGCTACGTCGGTGAGCCACGGCTCGGAGAACACGAGCGCCGCCCGCAACTCGCGGCGGGCCCGGCGATCGGACAGGGTTGGTCGGACGACGCCCACCGTGGCCGCCACGAGTCCGACCAGGACGACCAGCGCCGAGACGACACCTGTCTTGTTCGTAAGGAAGTCGAGCACGTCAGCCACGGACTATCATCCTCTGTCCGATTTCGTTCTCGCCACCTAGGGCTTCGCCGTACTCCAGCAGGGTCCGGGCCACGGCTCTGTAGACGTCGTCGTCGATGATGTCAGTCGACACGGCGTCAGAGCCGTTCCCCTGCTCCATGCTTTGCCGCAGATTCTCGGCCAGCAAGGGTCCCGTTTCCACATGCGGCAGGGCCTGATAAGCGATTACCTCTTCCGGTGCGAGCTCACGCATAAACCCCTTGGTGAAATCGATGAGGAGTCCGCCGCCCGTAGTGTTGAACCGGACAAGGTTGAACACGTGGTCCTCGCCGATGGTCTCGCCGAAGTGGATCGCATAGAGGAACTCCGACCAACTCCACGCGATCAGCTCGCTGGCCTCCTCGAACCGCTTGGCGTCCTCGGTCGGCAGCCGGGCGAGGTAGCTCTCCTGCGACGCCGTGACGAACGACCCGAAAGTGGCGAGTGCGTCGTCTTCGGTCATGCCGCCCCACCTGGGAACGAAGTAGACGACCTGGGACCTCGACGGTGAGTAAAACAGCGCCGGTGAATTCAGAATCGCGCGATAGCCGCAGAACAGGCACGACTCCGTGTTCAGCCCCGCACGCACAAGGACCATCTTGGAGCCGAAGCTGCCAACGAAGTCGCAAGACTCATCTATGCAGGTCACGACGCGCGACGCGAAACTCATGGCGCACCTGGCACACGGACCGACCCCGGTCAACCAGTCACCCTCGTACTTGTCCAATGAACGATCTCGCGCCGCGAGCAGCGCCAACGCGTGGTCTGTGAGCCGCGCCAGTGGTTCAAGCTCTTCGTTGAGGGCTAGGTTCCGGATCTGGGCCAACCCGCTGGCCCAGTCGTTGCCGGGCGGGCTCTCCTCTGCTGGCGGGCGCCGGATCTCCAGGAGATACGCCTCCCCGCCGAGCCCACGCCAGCGCTGCGCGAAACGCCGAGCGGCTCGCCGGGTGGCCGGGTCGTCGAGCAGCACGAGCAGGGCGTTGGTCAGGTGCATGCCGACGAAGCGGAGGAGGGCGGCGGCATCGCAAGCCGACCGCACGGTCTGCGTCAGCGCTTCAACGATGGCCACCAGCCGGTCGGCTGTCCTGGGCGTCGCGCAATGGCGTTCCGCGACCAGGGCGTCCAGGTGGTCACCAAGTGCGAGGATCGTGTCCCGCTGGTTCACGGGTGTCCTCTGCGTGATCCAGTCGAACTCCGACAGCACGCTGCGATGGAACCACTCGACGACCTGGCCACTGGCCGCGTCGAAGGACACTTGGTCGTGGGCCTGGAACATGGCGTCCAGAAGGGCAATGTTCTGCTGCCGCGCTCGCGGTGGGTATTGCTCCGGTTCGTACACTATCTACTCCCCGATCTAGCGCCGCCTCACCGTGGGAGTGGCACGGTCTACAGGAGCCGGGCGCCGAACCGGCGCGGCTGCCGCACTAGGGTTCCGGCCAGTCAGGGCCATTCGCCCGCCTCATCCATTTATTGGACCGGAGCGTGGTAGGAGGCTGGGTGGCTGCTATGGCTGTGGTAGCACCTGCGGAAATGAGAAGCGCGCTACTGAGACAGTAAGCGCAGATAGATAGCCGAGGGAATCCGCTCCCAGGCCGTGGTAGTAATGATGACTGCATGAACGTGTGAACGTTGCCCTGAGGCGCGAATACGCATGACCCCTTAGGGACTCGGGTGCCGATCCTGCCGGGATTACAGCCCCAAGCCTTATGCCGCCTATTCTCCTCGTTTAATTTGATTCCCGCCACTTGACCGCCATGCCCCACTGCCGTGGGACGGCATCGCGGTCGGAGGGCGACTAGTGTGGTGCGCGGTGTGCCCTTGGCGCGTTGGAGCTGCTGTGGTGGGGGGGGGGGGGGGGGGGGCCCCCCCCCCCCCCCCCCCCCCACACCCCCCCCCCCCCCCCCGCCCCCCCCCCCCCCCCCCCACCCCCCCCCACCCCCCCCCCCCCACCCACCACGTNNGTACGGGGGGGGGGGGGGGGGGGGGGGGGGGGGGGGGGGGGGTGGGGGGGGGGGGGGGGGGGGGGGGGGCCCCCCCCCCCCCCCCCCCCCCACGGATCTGTCCTGCCTGCCTCGCCCGGTGCCCCCGGCACGGCTACTCCAGTCCGACGCCTGCGCCAGGTTCCGCCACCGCATCGCGCCACGACGCCGCAACTTGGATCTTGCTGTCGATCAACATTCCCCGGAAATTTATACGCGTCGGCGCGCTAGGCGCTGGTGTGAAAACTACTTCTGCCCCCTGCACACCGGGACCGTGATCCCGATCGACAACTGGCCGACTGAGCAGTCTTACTGCGGGTTCCGCTCACGATCGGTGACCTGCGGTTCTTCCCCCGCAGGCCGCTGCTGGGGGACGCCTGGGGGAACCAGGGGCGAATTCCTGACTTCCTCAGCAGGCTGTTGGCTGTCAACCCGCGTCCGGTACACGTACGAGATCACCGTGAGCTCTTCGTCTTCAACCACCCACGGTGAGGTGCAGTGGAGGACACCTCCAGATGCGGCAGGATCCTCTTGCGTGCGATCCAAGCCGATCGAATGCACGACGACCAACGCGTTGTCCGGGGTAGTACCTGCGCTGCTTCTCGACCTCAGCGCGCGTGAGAATCACTTCCTGCCCTCCCGAAGTCGTTCCCTTGACCTCAACGTGCAGCCGTCGTTCGCCCTGTGTGAGCAGAAGTTCAAAGGATTCCTTGTCGCCGACGTCCTTGACCTTCCCCCCTGTGCCACAAAGTGCTCAGTGGCCATGCGGACGCTGTGGCGCTCGATGGCTCGCCGCTCGCCCGCCGTAAGCAGAAAACCCTGCCCCGACCTACTCGGCCGGCGAACCGCTGCGGGTGCGCCGGCCAGCGGTCTTCGCCACGCTCTGCTCGGCCTCCACCACCTCCGGGGCGGGATCTCCGGGGATGTAGGGAGACAACCGCTCAGCCTTGTACAGGGCGCCGAGGAGCCCCGCCATGAAGTGCAGGTCGTCCAGCAGGGTCTCCTGCGCGGGCAGTTGATCGCGCTCGTACGCGATGGCCAGCGCGTTCCCTGGCTCGTAACCGCGGCCCAGCGGGGTCCTGGCTTCCAATTCGATCGTCCTGCGCAGGTCTGGTCGCCCGGTGGTGGCTTCTGCCAGCAGTGGCAGCGCCCAATCGACACGAGCCCGAAGATCTGCCAGCTTGCGCGGTTTGAACACCCCGCCCGTCCAGATCGTCGTCCCCTGGTTCAGAGACAGATACACGTGTCGGCCGGAGGCGCTGAACAGGTAGACGACGTACCACCCGATGGTCGAACTCGGAGACTCCTCGCGCCCGAACACGCGAACCCACGGGACCTCCGACTTGACCGTCACGGCCCTCGACAGCGAAGTCAGCGAGCGGAACGCCGAGCTCAGTCGACAGAGGGACCTCCTCTGCCCGCAAGAGGTCGGGGATCAACTGCCGGATGATGACGCCGCGTTCCTGCATCTCTTCCGTGTTGGCGGCCGTCCAGGACAATTGGAGCTCCAGGACCTTACCCAGGAGATCATTCACGCTCGCACGGTAGCGCCACGTACTGACAACGCCCGTAGTGTTAGCGGGTATCGGACATTTGGGTAGCACTCAGCAGTGGACTGGATATCACCGATCAGCAGTCTGGCAGGGGCCGTTGTGGGCGTCGGGGCGGCGTTGGGTGCCGAGCGCCTCCGCTGGAACCGCGAGCGAGAGCGTGAGGCTGTGCAGACGAGAAGGGTCGTGTACTCGGAGTTTCTGATGGCCCTGAGCCGCGGGCACTCCGACATGCGAGGCATCGTTCTACGGCCCGATCGCCCGTCAGGCGACGCGCTCTATGGCGAGCTTCACCGGGCCCTTGACGGTGCCGGTATCTGGCGCTTGAGACAGAGCCTGTCACTCGCTGCCTCAGCCGAGATCATTCGCCTGGCCGAGGCTGCGTGTGATGCCTTGGCTGCGATGCGTGACCGGCTCATAGAGGAACCGACCATCCGGGGCAACTCCTATGTGGTCTGTCGCGCGGATCTTTGGCGGGAGAACGCGCATCTGCGAGAAGCCATGCGGCGAGACCTCGGGATGGAGGGCCCTCAGGACCCGGAAGTGGGCCAGTACCGCCTCGCTGACACCCGCAGATCCGGCGCAGGCAGTTGACCGATATCTGGCTGAGCAGCCGCCACCTTGCGCCCCGATGGCCGGCTGCACAACGGATTTCAAGAGCGTCGTGATGTCGCGTTCGATTCCTGTTCTGACCTGCACCGATGCGTCAGCTGGTCCGATCTCCCGGCGCGTTGGCCCACACATGGCCCACAGACATCGCACTGCACTCGGCTCGAACGCGGTGACCTCCGAGCGGTGCTCCGCCCGCCAGCCGGGGCCTGTCCACAGATAATCCGCGGTGTGCTGACCACAGCATTAGGAGATCATCTGGCCGATCTGATGGCCAGGGATAAGGCCTCCCCGTCTGCTCGGACTGGTGCGAGGCTGGCTGTCCTGGTACGGCAACGTCGGCTGCCGTTGCCGTCAAAGAACGCCGTCAAAGCCGAGGCCTCGGAGCTGCGTTTTCGTCCGACACCTCGCACGCCCCACACCGCCTGATGGCTAACGCCTCACGGAGGGTTCGCTCGCGATTAGGGGACGGCGCCAGTCGTGAAGGGGCAGCGGCCAACGGTGCTGCGCCTGCTGACGTGGCCAGTCCAGGCAGACTTCACGGCCGGCCCTTGCGCACCGGATCTGCACCCTCGCGCCGAAGCGCGGTGATCAGCTTGCCGGACTGACGCGGGCTCAGTCCGCTGAACGGGGCTATCCAGGAAGAATCCGGCGCCGTGATCACACCAGTCACTGCGTGATCATTCCACTGCTTCAGGTTCTCCCTGCTCGAAGGCGATGCGGCAGCGTTCAACCTGCTCGGCCACGTGCTCCATGAACCAGCGCATGATCTCGTAGGGGATGACGTGCTCGTCGTGACTGTGGATGTGGACGGTCGGTTCCAGGTCCGGATCCTCGTCGGGTATCACCGCCACCAGGAAGGCCACTCCAGGCAAATGCGTTTCGGCGTGGGGGATCTCAGCCCATGCGGCCGGCGCCGGGACGGCCTCGCTCAGCTCCACACACCATGCGTCGTCCGGCAAGGCGTGGTGGAACTGGATGGTGTAGGGACGGCCCGCATGAACGCGCAGCTCTGGCATGTCGGCAGGCTGCCACAGCCTCGTGTCGGAGTCTCGCGAGTATCCCGCTCAGCACCTGGCGCGGGCGCCAGCCAGCCCTTGCGGGACAGCCTTAGGTAGTATCACTGGAGCGCGTCATTCGTCGTCCAGGCGTCCAACCGAATCCACCGGGCCCCTCCGCGCTTCGCCCGATCGCCCGCCCAGTCGAGCAATCGACCGCCGAGATTCTGCCCGGCGTACTCGCGGGCGACGGTGAGTTTGTTAATGAACATCGACGGTTCGGTCAGTTCGTCGTCACTCCAGAGGCCGTCTTCGGCGTCTGCGGTGAGCGTGATGGTGCCGGCGGTTGTGTGCCCGTCGCGAAGCATGAACACCGTGCCTGCTTCGATCGTCGCAAGGAGCTTGTCGGCCGGGTACGGACGGCTCCACTGGTCCGAGCCGAGACCGCGCAGCCAAGCGGCGGCGTCCTCGCGGAAGGCCAACAGCTTGGCTACATCAGGCGCACGTGGCGAGCACCTCGAAGGTTTCTTCGGGTGCCTGTACTACGCCGCCATGCGTCCCGCCGAAGCGGTTGGGCTGACGGCGTCCCAGTGCCATTTGCCGGAGACCGGGTAGGGCAAGCTCACACTTCGCGGCGGGATCGTCCACGCCGGGCGGAACTGGACGGACGACGGTCGGGCCCATCAGAACCGGCATCTCAAGGCGCGAGCAGAAAGGGAATCGCGCGTGGTCCCCATCCCTCCGCACTTCGTCGCGATGCTGCGTGGGCACCTCCAGCGCTACGGGACGGCTCCCGACGGCCGGCTGTTCCGTACGAGCCGCGGCGGTGTGATTCAAGACACGGGATATGGCGAGGTGTGGGAGTCAGCCCGAGAGAAGGTGCTGACGCCGGAGGAAGCGGCGTCACCGCTCGCGCGGCGGCCGTACGACCTCCGGTGCGCCGGGGTCTCGTTCTGGCTCTACAGCGGGGTTGACCCGATGGAGGTTGCGCGTCGAGCTGGCCACTCCGTGGCGGTGCTGTTGCGCGTGTACGCCAAGGTGTTGGCGCAGGCGCAGGAGCGAGCGAACCGCCAGATCGAAGCTGGCCTGCGGGAATGGGACGGAGCAGGCCCGTTCCCCGGGGGACATCTGGGGGACGCACGCTGATCAGGCTTCGGACTCGCCCGAGATACGGTGAGACAAGCACCTCGTTTCGATTCACGTTCGACTGATCGTGTTCGAATACGAAGAGACCCCCTCCGCTCTGCGTTTCCGCAGTTCGGAGGGGGTCTTTCTCAGCGTGGCGGCGCCAGGATTCGAACCTGGGAAGGCTGAGCCGGCAGATTTACAGTCTGCTCCCTTTGGCCGCTCGGGCACACCGCCGGGTTTTGCTGCCCTTCGAACCGTCTTTCGGCGGTGCTCCGTGGCAACGACGTAAACAATACCCGATGCCGAGGGGTGCTTCGCCACCCGATTGATCTGCGCCCGGAGCGCGGGGGGTGACTAGTCTTGGGCGGATGCGGGCCGGGTTCACGACGGGCTCGGCGCCCGCCCCCACGTACGCCGATACGCATCCGTACGCACGCCGATACGCACCCCGATACAAGGAGCCACAGGACATGGCCGACTCCAGTTTCGACATCGTCTCGAAGGTCGAGCGGCAGGAGGTCGACAACGCCCTCAACCAGGCCGCCAAGGAGATCTCCCAGCGCTACGACTTCAAGGGCGTGGGTGCCTCGATCTCGTGGTCCGGTGACAAGATCCTCATGGAGGCGAACTCCGAGGACCGGGTCAACGCCGTCCTCGACGTCTTCCAGTCCAAGCTGATCAAGCGTGGGATCTCGCTGAAGGCTCTCGACGCGGGCGAGCCGCAGCTCTCCGGCAAGGAGTACAAGATCTTCGCGTCGATCGAGGAGGGCATCTCCCAGGACAACGCCAAGAAGGTCGCGAAGATCATCCGTGACGAGGGTCCGAAGGGCGTGAAGGCCCAGGTCCAGGGGGACGAGCTGCGCGTCAGCTCGAAGAGCCGTGACGACCTGCAGTCCGTCATCGCCCTGCTGAAGGGCAAGGACTTCGACTTCGCGATCCAGTTCGTGAACTACCGGTGAGGCGCTGAATCACCGATCCACGAGGCCACGAGGCCGAGGAAGGGTGGGTACCTGGCCGGTGCCCACCCTTCTCGCCTGCTGGCTGCGGTTCGGGGGTCAGTCGCGCGAGTTGCCGAACAGGAGACGGTAGGCGATCAGGAGCACGAGGGAACCGCCGATCGCGGCGGCCCAGGTAGCCCCGTCGTAGAAGCTCTTGGTGACCGGGTGGTCCAGCCAGCGGGCCGATATCCAGCCGCCGATGAACGCGCCCGCGACACCGATGAGGGTCGTCCCGACGAAGCCGCCCGGGTCACGGCCCGGCAGCAGCAACTTGGCGATGGCTCCGGCCAACAGTCCCAGGATGATCCAGCCGATGATGCTCATGCCCTGAACCTGCCCTTCCGCACTGACGGGTCGTGCGTCGTGCTCGTGCGGCTCGTGTCTCGCGTTCGTCGAGCGCCTGTTCGCGTCTTGTTGCTGAAGAGGACGTCAGGGCCGCATCCCGCGGTTGCACGGGATCAGTAGGGTGCGGCCCATGACGCAATCCGGTGCCGAGCTGCGGCGCACGCTGGGAATAGGGGACGCCGTCGTCATCGGGCTCGGCTCGATGATCGGCGCGGGTATCTTCGCCGCCCTCGGACCGGCGGCGCGCGCGGCCGGATCCGGGCTGCTGCTCGGGCTCGCGGTCGCAGCCGTGGTCGCCTACTGCAACGCCACGTCCTCGGCGCGGCTGGCCGCCCTGTACCCGGCCTCCGGCGGCACCTATGTGTACGGGCGGGAACGGCTCGGACCGTTCTGGGGTTACCTCGCGGGCTGGTCGTTCGTGGTGGGCAAGACGGCCTCCTGTGCGGCGATGGCGCTGACGGTGGGGGCGTACGTCTGGCCGGGGCAGGCCCATGCCGTGGCCGTCGGGGCCGTGGTGGCGCTGACCGCGGTGAACTACGGCGGCATCCAGAAGTCGGCCTGGCTGACCCGGGCGATCGTGGCGGTGGTCCTGGCTGTCCTCGCTTCCGTGGTGGTCGTGTGTCTGGGGTCCGGGGCGTCGGAGGCCGGACGGCTGGATGCCGGGGTCTCCGGGGGCGTGGCCGGGGTGCTGCAGGCGGCCGGACTGCTGTTCTTCGCGTTCGCGGGGTACGCGCGTGTCGCGACCCTCGGTGAGGAGGTACGGGATCCCGCCCGCACCATCCCTCGCGCGATCCCCCTCGCGCTGGGCATCACGCTGGTGGTGTACGCGGGTGTGGCGGTGGCTGTCCTTTCCGTGCTGGGTGCCGATGCTCTGGGCCGTGCCGACGCACCGCTGGCCGAGGCGGTACGGGCGGCCGGGGTGCCGGGAATGGTGCCGGTCGTGCGGGTGGGCGCCGCCGTGGCCGCGCTGGGCTCGCTGCTCGCCCTGATTCTGGGTGTCTCACGGACGACGCTGGCCATGGCCCGGGACCGGCATCTGCCGGGCGCGCTGTCCGCGGTGCATCCCCGTTTCCAGGTGCCGCACCGGGCCGAGCTGGCCGTGGGCGCGGTGGTCGCGGTCCTCGCCGCCACGGTGGACGTACGGGGCGCGATCGGTTTCTCCTCCTTCGGTGTGCTCGCGTACTACGCGGTGGCCAACGCGTCGGCCTGGACGCTCGGTTCGGCCCCGGCCGCCCGGGTGGTGCCGGTGGTGGGACTGCTCGGGTGTGTGGTGCTGGCGTTCGCGCTGCCCGGGGTCTCGGTGGTGGTGGGCGCGGGGGTGCTGGCGGTCGGGGCGGTGGCGTACGGCGTACGGAAGCGGTGGGCAGGGCGGTAGTCGTGGTCGGGCGCCCCTGACGGGAGCGTCAGGTCGCGTGGGCCGGCGGTGCCGTGCGTATCCGGAACTCGGCCCAAGGAGTCATCTCCAGGTCCTCGTTCATCTCCTCGTACCAGCCCGTGCCGTCGACCCAGGCCTGCAACCAGTCCGCGAGGGTGGGGGCGTCGACGAACCAGGAGTGGTCGCGGTCTCCGCCGTTCGGCTCGAAGAGGAGGACGGGGGCCGCCGGGCTGTGGCAGTCCACGCACGCGTACATCGCACAGCCCCAGTGGGACATCGGCAGGACGCCCTCGGGCCAGGGCCAGTCGGGGTCCTTGCGGCCGCTCTTGCGGTTGGCCAGGTATTGGAGGACGGCTGCGGGTTCGCCGGCCGGAGCGCTGTCGAGCAGGGGCAACAGGCCGTATTCCGGGCCGAATCCGCCGTCCCCTATCTGCCGGTAGAGGTCGGCGAGCAGGGGAGGCAGGCGAAAGCCCAACGCGGCCTCGGCGCGGGCCAGGGTGGCCGCGTCCACCGGCTCGGGGAGGGAAGCCCAGCCCCACGGGCGGGTGTTGCGGGCCTTGTCCGCCACCCGTGCCAGCAACTGCTCGCTCTCGGTCATGCATTCATGATGCAGGGCGGCACCGACAGCCGGGCAGGCCTGTGGACAACCTCCGGGTTGTGGAAAACTTCGGGCCGGTCTCGGCGCCCCCACTCCCCTGCCTGTCCTTCAGGGGGCAGTACCTGTCCGTCAGCGGGCGGCGAACGGCTCGTTCGTGGGGACGATCTCGCGACCCAGGGGGAACAGGGACACGGGGATCAGCTTGAAGTTGGCGATGCCGAACGGGATGCCGATGATCGTGACGCAGAGGACGAGGCCCGTGGCGATGTGGCCCAGGGCCAGCCACCAGCCGGCGAGGACCAGCCACAGGACGTTGCCGACGCAGGAGGGCGCGCCCGCGTCGCGGCGCTCGACCGTGGTGTACCCGAAGGGCCACAGGGCGTAGACGCCGATACGGAATGCCGCTACGCCGAACGGGATGCCGATGATGGTGACGCAGAGCAGCGCGCCCGCGGCCAGATAGGCGAGGAAGAGCCAGAAGCCGCTCAGGACGAGCCAGATGACGTTCAGGATGGTTTTCACTGGGGGCGACCTGCCATTTTCTCGAGCCGGGCGATGCGGTCCGCCATCGGCGGGTGTGTCGAGAACACCTTGGACAGTCCCTGGCCAGGGCGGAACGGGTTCGCGATCATCATGTGGCTCGCGGTCTCGATGCGTGGCTCGGGGGGCAACGGCAGCTGCTTGGTGCCCGTCTCGAGCTTGCGCAGGGCGCTGGCGAGGGCGAGGGGATCGCCTGTGAGCTGGGCGCCGGACGCGTCCGCCTCGTACTCCCTGGAGCGGCTGATGGCCAGCTGGATGAGGCTGGCCGCCAGCGGTCCGAGGATCATGATCATCAGCATGCCGAGGAGGCCCGGGCCGTCATCGTCGTCGGAGCGGCCGATGGGGATCAGCCAGGCGAAGTTGACCAGGAACATGATCACGGAGGCGAGGGCGCCGGCGACCGACGAGATCAGGATGTCGCGGTTGTAGACATGGCTGAGTTCGTGGCCGATGACGCCGCGCAGTTCGCGCTCGTCCAGCATGCGCAGGATGCCGTCGGTGCAGCACACGGCGGCGTTGCGCGGGTTGCGGCCGGTCGCGAAGGCGTTGGGGGCCTCGGTCGGCGAGATGTACAGGCGCGGCATGGGCTGACGGGCCTGCGTGGAGAGTTCACGGACCATGCGGTACAGCGCCGGTGCCTCGAACTCGCTCACCGGGCGGGCACGCATCGCGCGTAGAGCCAGCTTGTCGCTGTTCCAGTACGCGTACGCGTTGGTGCCCAGCGCGATCAGGACGGCCACGACCAGCCCCATGCGGCCGAAGAAGCTGCCGATGACGATGATGAGTGCGGACAGTCCCCCGAGGAGGACTGCGGTCCTGAGCCCGTTGTGCCGGCGGTGCACGGTACTCCCTCCAAGTGGTGCAGCAGGGGAACCCTTTGCTTGCTGGTCTCCGATGTCGTCCGGGCCACCGTCCGTGGTGTCACGTCCAGTGGACCTTCCCGTCTTGCTCAACGCCAGGCGGCGGCCACTAGTTCCCTTGTGCGTACGGAGGCCCAGGTGGGCCGTCCGGGTGACGGTCCTGGAGCGGGCGTTCAGGTCCGGGCCGACGGGTTCAGAAGAGTCCGGTGTCGGTGAAGCGCAGCACCAGTTGGGGTGCGCCCGAGAGGGCGAGGCCGAGGACGCCGGTCAGGGCGAGCGCGGCGGTGAGGGGGGCCGGGACGCGGTGCGCGGCGGTTTCGCCTTCCGGGGCCTGGAACAGCAGGGTCGTCCACTGGAGGTAGTAGAACAGCGCGATCACGACGTTGACGGCCATGACCACGGCGAGCCAGCCGAGTCCGGCGTCCACGGCTGCCGAGAAGACGGTGACCTTGGCGAACAGGCCGATGATGCCTGGCGGCAGTCCTGCCAGGCAGAGCAGGAAGAAGGCCAGCAGGAGAGCGGCGAGAGGGTTGGCCGCGTAGAGGCCGCGGTAGTCGGCGATGCGGTTCGCGGCCTTCGTACGGCCCACCAGTGCGGCCACCGTGAAGGCGCCGAGGTTCACGCCGGCGTACATAAGGGCGTAGGCGACGGTGGAGCCCACGGACCGCTCGGCGTCGCCGGAGTACGCGGCGGCGGCGATCGGGACGAGGAGGTAGCCGGCCTGGCCGACGGAGGACCAGGCGAGCAGCCGAACGGCGCTGTACGCGCGCGTGGCCTGCTGTCGCAGGGCGCCGACGTTGCCGACGGTCATGGTGAGGGCGGCCAGAGCGGCGAGTGCCGGACCCCAGACGTCGGCGTACGAGGGCAGGGCGACGACGGTGATGAGGATCAGGCCGGAGAAGCCGACCGCCTTGCCGACGACGGACAGGTAGGCGGCGATCGGGAGGGGCGCGCCCACGTAGGTGTCGGGCACCCAGAAGTGGAAGGGGACGGCGGCGGTCTTGAAGGCGAAGCCGACGAGGGTGAGGACGACACCCGTCTGGGCGAGGGTGTGGAGCTGTCCGTCGACGTGCTGGATGCGGTCGGCGACCTGGGTGAGGTAGAGGGTGCCCGTGGAGGCGTACACGAAGCTGATGCCCATGAGGCTGACCGCGGTGGCGGTGACGGAGGAAAGGAAGAACTTCAGGGCCGCTTCGGAGGACTTCCGGTCGCCGTGCCGGATGCCGACGAGGGCGAAGGCGGGCAGGGAGGCGACTTCCAGGGCGACGATCAGGGTTGCCAGGTCGCGGGAGGCCGGCAGGAGTGCGGCGCCGGCTGCTGAGGAGAGCAGCAGGAACCAGTACTCCCCTTCGGGGAGTTTCCTGTCGGCGTCCTTGAGGGTGGTGACCGACAGGAGGGCCGCCAGGAGGGCGCCGCCGAGGACGAGGAACTGGATGACGAGTGTGAAGCGGTCGGCCGTGTAGCTGCAGATGTCGGCGTCGCCGGTCAGGCAGAAGGTGCTGCGGTCGCCGTCCAGGAGAGGCAGCAGGAGGAGCGCGGAGGCGGCCAGACCCGCGACGGAGACCCACCCGAGCAGGGCCTTCTTGTGCTCGCCGACGAACAGATCGGCGACGAGGACGACGAGTCCGAGGACCGCCGTGATGGTGGGCGGCGCGATGGCGAGCCAGTCGACGGACTGGACGAGGTTCGCGGCCGTCGTGGTGAGCGGCTGGGCCGAAGTGGCCAATGGCTGGGCCATGGCGGCCAGGGTGCTCATCGGTTGCCTCCTGCGAGGAGCTGCTGGACGGCCGGGTCGGTGAGGCCGAGAATGGCTTTCGGCCACAGGCCCGCCACGACGGTGAGGGCGACGAGCGGCGTCCAGGCCGCGAACTCGTATGTGTGGACGTCGGCGAGTCGGGGGGCGTCCTGGGGTACGGCGCCCATGCAGACGCGGCGGACCACGACGAGCATGTAGGCGGCTGTCAGGAGGGTGCCGAACGCGCCGATCGCCATGAAGGTGAGGAAGGCGGGGCGGCTGAGGTCGTCGGCCGGCTTGAAGGCTCCGAAGAGTGCCAGCATCTCGCCCCAGAATCCGGCGAGGCCGGGCAGGCCGAGCGAGGCGACCGCGCCGAAGGCCAGCAGGCCGCCGAGGCGCGGGGCCTTGCCGTACAGGGCGGCGCCGGTCTCCTCGGCCAGGCTGTCGAGGTCGGTGGTGCCGGTGCGGTCCTTCAGGGCGCCGACCAGGAAGAACAGCAGGCCGGTGATGAGGCCGTGGGCGATGTTGGCGAACAGGGCGCCGTTGACGCCGGTCGGGGTCATGGTGGCGATGCCGAGGAGGACGAAGCCCATGTGGCCGACGGAGGAGTAGGCGATGAGGCGCTTGAGGTCGCCCTTCGCGCCCCGCTTGGCGAGGGCGAGGCAGGCCAGGGATCCGTAGATGATCCCGACCACCGCGAAGGCGGCGAGGTAGGGCGCGAAGTCGCGGAAGCCGTCGGGGGCGATCGGCAGCAGAATCCGGACGAACCCGTACGTACCCATCTTCAGCAGGACGCCGGCCAGCAGGACCGAGCCGACGGTCGGCGCGGCGGTGTGGGCGTCGGGCAGCCAGCTGTGCAGGGGCCACATCGGAGTCTTGACCGCGAGCCCGATCCCGATCGCCAGAACGGCGATGACCTGCACGGATGTGGTCAGTGACCGGCCGTTGTCAGTGGCGAGTGCCACCATGTCGAATGTGCCCGCCTTGATCCCGATCAGGAGCAGGCCGAGCAGCATGACGACCGAACCGAGCAGGGTGTAGAGGATGAAGCGCCAGGCGGCGGCCTGGCGGTCCGCGCCGCCCCAGCGGGCGATGAGGAAGTACATCGGGATGAGCACCGTCTCGAACGCGAGGAAGAACAGCAGCAGATCGAGGACGGCGAAGGTCGCGAGGGTGCCGGACTCGAGGACGAGCAGCAGCGCGACGAAGGCCTTCGGGGACGGGCCCGAAGGCATCTTGAAGTAGGAGTAGAGCGCGCAGAGGAAGGTCAGCAGCGCGGTCAGGACCAGAAGGGGGAGGGAGATGCCGTCGATGCCGAGGTGGATGCGCACGTCGAGTGCGGGGATCCAGCTGATGTCGGTCGTGGCCTGCATCTTCGACGGGTGGTCGTGGTCGAAGCCGAGCGCGAGGACGATCGCGGCGATGAGGATCACGCCGGTGACGGTCACGCCGTGCCGCAGTACGGCCTGGTCGGGCGACTTCCCCTTCAGTCCGGGCGGGGCGGGCAGCAGAGCCGTGACGGCGCCGAGGAGCGGGCCGGCCACGACGAACGCCAGAAGGAACTGCATCACGGACTCGTTGATATCGATCACGCCTGCTCACGCTCCCGTGGCGACGAGGACGACGGCGACCGCGAGGACGACGGTGCCGGCGAGCAGCGCGCTCACATAGGTCTGGAGATTTCCGGTCTGGGCGCGCCGTACGGCGGTGCCGAGCCAGCGGGGCAGTGCTCCCGCGCCGCGTACGTAGGTCTCGACGACCTCGCGGTCCAGGAACCGGACGAGGCCGGCTCCGGCCTGGACCGGGCGGACGAACAGGGCGGTGTACAGGGCGTCCAGGTGGAAGCCGGCGGCCGCGTGGCGGTGCAGCGGGCCGAGCAGCAGCCGTCCGGGGTCGGCGGGGTCGGGCGCGTGGGCCACGTCTCCGTAGGCGGGCTCGTGGGTGGCGATGGCCTCGGCCTCGACGAGTCCGGCGTCGCCCCCGGGGTGGGCGGCGACCGCACCGAGGGGGACGCGGGCCGCGACCGCGCTGGTGTACCGCCAGGCGGCATAGGTGACGATGGCGCCGATCAGGGCCACGCCGGTGCCGACGACGGACGTGGTGAGGGTCGGGGTGAGGTCGCGGCCGTCGAACCAGTCGGGCAGCACACGGTAGGCGAACGCGCCGAGGGCGAGGGAGGGGGCCGCGAGGACCCACAGCACCACGGTCATCGTCAGCGGCTGGCGGCCGTGGTCGGGGGCCTCGGCGCCCCGCCCGTAGAAGGCCAGCAGCCACAGGCGGGTCGCGTACGCGGCGGTGAGCAGGGCGGTGAGCAGGCCTGCGACCAGGGTGATCCAGCCCGCGGCGCCGGGTGCGTGCTCGGTGTGGCCGGTGGCGACGTGCTCGGCGGCGCCGAGGACGGACTCCTTGGAGAAGAAGCCGCTGAAGGGCGGGATCGCGGCGAGCGCGAGGAGCGCCACGGTCATGGTCCAGTAGGCGTCGGGGATACGGGCGCGCAGGTCCTTCATACGGGACATGGCGGCCAGCGAGTTGGTGCCGGCGGCGTGGATGATCACACCCGCCGCGAGGAACAGCAGTGCCTTGAAGGCGCCGTGGGACAGGAGGTGGAAGACGGCGGCGCCGCGGTCGCCGACGGCGAGGGCACCGGTCATGTAGCCGAGCTGGCCGATCGTCGAGTAGGCGAGGACGCGCTTGATGTCGTCCTGGGCGAGCGCGGCTACACCGGAACCGAGCATCGTGACGGCGGCCATGACGGCGAGGACCACCATCGCGGCCTGGGAGGCCTCGAAGACCGGGAGGAGACGGGCGATGAAGTAGACACCGGCGGCGACCATCGTCGCGGCGTGGATCAGCGCGGAGACGGGTGTGGGGCCCGCCATCGCGTCGGGGAGCCAGGTGTGCAGCGGGAACTGCGCCGACTTGCCCGCCACGCCCGCGAGGAGGAGCAGGGCGATCAGGGTCGGGTGGTCGAGTCCGCCGTGCGCGACGGCGTCGAGGACCTTCGTGATCCGGAAGGAGCCGGCGTCGGTGGCCAGCGCGAACAGGCCGATCAGGAAGGGGACGTCACCGAGCTTGGTCACCAGGAAGGCCTTGAGGGAGGCGGCGCGGGCCTCCGGGGTCTCCCAGTAGTGGCCGACCAGGAAGTACGAGCAGATGCCCATGATCTCCCAGCCGACCAGCAGCACGATCAGGTCGCCTGAGTAGACGACGAGCAGCATCGCGGAGGTGAAGAGGGAGACGAGGGCGGCGTACGAGGCATAGCGCGGGTCGTCGCGCAGATAGCCCGTCGAGTAGATCTGCACGCAGGTGGCGACGAAGGCGACCAGGACGGCGACGAGGGCGGCGAAGCCGTCGATGTGCAGGGCGAGTTCGATCGGGACCGAGCCGGTCGGGGTGAGTTCCGTGGCGGCGTTCACCGCCTCGTCGCCGCCCTGGCGTACGGCGACCACCGCGGCGAGCGCGAGGGCGGCCAGAGGCGGAAGGACGGCGAGCGGGCGGGCGAAGCCGGGGGCCGTGCGGCCCAGGAGCAGGCCCGCCGCAGCGCCCAGGAAGGGAAGGAGGGGGACAAGGACGGCGAGGGTGGTCGTGGTCACGCGGTGGCCTCAGCCTTCCCGGTCCGCCCGGACCGTGCGTCCTCGTCGTCCGTGGGGACGTCGCCGGCGAAGTCGTCGGAGTCGTGGCCCTCGGCCGTGTCGCGGAGCTTGTCGATGTCGGCCGTGCCGCGGTTGCGGTGGACGGCGAGGACGATCGCCAGGCCGATACCGATCTCGGCGGCGGCGATGGCGATGGTGAACAGGGTCAGGGCCTGGCCGGAGTGCAGGGTCTCCTCGGCGGTCCTGCTGAGCCAGACGTCGAAGGCGACCAGGTTCAGGTTGACGGCGTTGAGCATCAGCTCGACCGACATCAGGACGAGGATCGCGTTGCGGCGGGCGAGGACGCCGTAGAGGCCGGTGCAGAAGAGGAGCGCGGAGAGCACCGCGGGATAGGCGAGGTGCATCAGCGGGCGCCTTCCTGCTCGGCGGACTCGGTTTCCCCTGCCGGCTCGGACTTGTCGGTTCCCTTGGCCGAGTCGCTCCCGTCGGTTCCCTTGGCCGGATCGGTTCCCGCAATCGGCTCATTTCGCCTGATCGGGTGATTACGGGAATTCGGGGCGGATGGGGAACTGCCGGTCGCGGCTCGGGAGTTCACAGGGGGAGAGCTCGACTCCGCCTTCGCCTTGCGGGACAGGACGATCGCGCCGACCAGTGCCGCGAGGAGCAGGACGGAGAGGGCCTCGAAGGGCAGGACCCAGTTCTGGAAGAGGCTCGCGCCGGTGGCCTCGGTGGAGCCGGCGGCGGGGCCGTCCAGGTCGACCCAGGTGGTGCGGAAGGCATCGGCGACCACCCAGACCAGAGCGGCCGCTGCGGCGAGGGCCACGACAAGGGCGGCCCACCGGTTGCCGGAGTCGGCGTCCGGGGAGCGGCCGATGGGAGCCCTGGTGAGCATCAGACCGAACAGAAGGAGGACGACGACGGAGCCCACATAGATGAGGACCTGCACCCACGCGATGAACTCGGCGGTGAGCAGGAGGTATTCGACGGCGAGGCCGCCGAGGGCCACCACCAGCCACAGGGCGGCGTGCACCAGCTGCTTGGTGGTGACAGTGATGATCGCTGCTCCGAAGGTGACCAGGCCGACGAGCAGGAAGGCGATCTCGACGCCGGTCGGGGAGAGGAAGCCGTGCGCCTCCTGAGCGAGGGTCACGACTCCTCCCCCTGAGGATCGGCCGGCGTGACCGGCTCCGCCTGGGCCGCCGCCAGCTTCTCGGCGGACTTGCGGGCGGCGGCGATCTCCTTCGGTTCCTCCGCGCCGGGGTCGAGGGCCGGTGGGGCCGGGACGGTCCACATCCACTCGCGGAGCTTGTCCCGCTCGTGGGTGAGGTCGCGGATGTCGGTCTCGGCGTACTCGAACTCAGGGGACCAGAACAGCGCGTCGAAAGGACACACCTCGATGCAGATACCGCAGTACATGCAGAGGGAGAAGTCGATGGCGAAGCGGTCGAGGACGTTACGGCTGCGTTCGCGGCCACCGGGGGCCGCGGCCGGGACCGTCTCCTTGTGGGAGTCGATGTAGATGCACCAGTCGGGGCACTCACGGGCGCACAGCATGCAGACCGTGCAGTTCTCCTCGAACAGGCCGATCACCCCGCGGGTGCGGGGCGGGAGGTCGGGCTGGGCGTCGGGGTACTGCTCGGTGACGGTCTTCTTCGTCATCGTGCGCAGGGTGACGGCCAGGCCCTTGGCCAGGCCCGAGCCAGGAAAGCGGGGTCGGGCGGACGGAAGAGGCTCAGCCATGGTTACTGGATCACCACCTTGACGATGCCGGTGAGGGCGATCTGGGCGAGGGAGAGGGGGACGAGGAGGGTCCAGGAGAGCTTCTGGAGCTGGTCCTCGCGCAGGCGGGGGTAGGTCACGCGGAGCCAGATGACGACGAAGGCGAGCAGGGCCGTCTTGAGCAGGGTCCAGACCCAGCCGAGACCGTCGGCGCCCCAGGGGCCGTGCCAGCCGCCCAGGAAGAGGACGGTGGTCAGACCGCACAGGACGACGATTCCGGCGTACTCGGCGAGGAGGAACAGGGCGAAGCGGAGGCCGGTGTACTCGGTGTAGGCGCCGAAGATGATCTCCGAGTCGGCGACCGGCATGTCGAAGGGGGGTCGCTGGAGTTCGGCGAGGCCGGCGACGAAGAAGACGATCGCACCGACGATCTGCCAGGGCAGCCACCACCACTGGAAGGCGTCGAGGATGCCGGGGAGGGAGACGGTTCCGGCAGCCATCGCCACCGAGGCGGCGGTGAGGAGCATCGGGAGTTCGTAGGCGAGGAGCTGAGCGGCGGTGCGCAGGCCGCCGAGGAGGGAGAACTTGTTGGCGGAGGCCCAGCCGGCCATGAGGGAGCCGAGGACGCCCACGCCCATCACGGCGAGCACGAAGAACACGCCGGCGTCGACGACCTCGCCGACGGCGCCGTCGCCGGGGCCGATGGGGATGGCGAGGAGGACGATGAGGTAGGGCAGGAGGGCTACGGCGGGGGCGAGTTGGAAGACACGGCGGTCCGCGCCCGCCGGTACGACGTCTTCCTTCTGGGCGAACTTCACGCCGTCCGCGACGAGTTGGGCCCAGCCGTGGAAACCGCCGGCGTACATGGGGCCCAGGCGGCCCTGCATGTGGGCCATCACCTTGTGCTCGGTCTGACCGATGATCAGGGGGAAGGTGAGGAAGACGACGAAGACGATCAGGAGTCGCAGGGCGACGTCGAGAGCGTCGTTCACTGCGGGCCTCCTGCGGGCTTGTCGGGGGTGGGGGTGTCGGGGGTTTCGGGGGTGTCGGGGGAGGACTCGGCCGGGTGCGCCCTGGACTCCTCACGGGCCGGGGCGTCTTCGGAGGTCGCGGAGTCCTCGGAGGGCGTGGGCTCCTCGGGCTCCTCAGGGCGTTCGGAGACTTCGGTGTCCTCGGTTGTCGGCGGCCGCTTCGGTTCCGGGTCGTCGAAGGCCGGGCGGGCGTGGTGCCACGGCGCGTCCGGGCTGCGAGGGGTGGTGGGGGGCTTCGGCGGCGCGGGGCTCGCGTTCGCGTCGCTGGTCGACGGCTCGGAGTCGGCCGGGGTGCCACGCTGACTCGCGGAACCGCCGGAAGCGGTACGTGCCCGACGAGGTTCCTTCGGGGCACCGCTCGCCACCCCACCCGGACGCTGAGGCGCGGGCGCATCCGAGGCCGGGGTGTCCGACTCGGGTGCGGACGATCCCGTCAACGGGGCATCCGACGCGGGTGCGGGTGCTTCCGAGGCCCGGGCCTCCGACTCGGGTGCGGGCGATCCCGTGACCGGGGCATCCGACGCGGGTGTTAGCGCATCCGAGGCCCGGGCCTTCGACTCAGGTGCGGGCGATCCCGTCAGCGGGGCATCCGACGCGGGTGCGGGTGCTTCCGAGGCCCGGGCCTCCGACTCGGGTGCGGACGATCCCGTGACCGGGGCATCCGACGCCGACGGAGCTGAGCTCGTCCCCGGAGCCTCCGACTCGGGCGCGCCGTCGGCCGGGGCCGCCGAACCGGCTCCGGTGCCGTCGGCTCCCGATGCCGTCTCCGGTGCCGTCTGGCTGGCCGAGCCCTGTGCAGCAGTACGGGCACGCCGGGGCACGCCCGCCGGCGGGGCAGCGGGAGCCCCCTCTGCCGCCCCGGGGACGGCCTGGCTCGCCGAGCCCTCCGCCGCCGAACGCGCACGACGCGGACCAACCCCCGCCGCACCCGCAGCCCCGGATGCACCCGAGCCCCCAGATACCTCCGCACCCGCAGCCCCAAGCGCACCCGAGCCCCCAGATGCCCCCGCACCCGCAGCCCCAAGCGCACCCGAGCCCCCAGATGCCCCCGCACCCGCAGCCCCAGCCGCACCCGAGCGTCCAGGCGCCCCCGACTGACTGGCCGACCCCTCCCCCGCCGAACGCGCGCGACGAACGGGGCGGTCGGCTGCGGCTCGCGCCGGCCGTTCTCCTGGTGTGCGGGAGGGGCGGGCAGGGGCCGGGGGGAGTTGGCCCTTCAGGGGGCCCCATTCGTTGGGGTCGGGGACTCCGGGGGGAAGCATCTGGCGGCGTTTGGGGCCGCCGTGTTCGGACTCGCCCGGTTCCTTCGCGCCGGGCCAGGCCTTGGCGACGCGGGCGGCCAGGACGAAGTCCTTGCGGAGGGGGTGGCCCTCGAAGGTTTCCGGCAGGAGGAGGTGGTCCAGGGAGGGGTGGCCCTCGAAGGTGACGCCGAACATCTCGTGGGTCTCGCGCTCGTGCCAGGCGGCGCCGGCGTAGATGTCGACGGCGGTGGGCAGCACCGGGGTCTCGTGGGAGACCGTCGTGCGCAGGAGCAGGCGCCGGACCGGGGAGAGGGCTGCGACGTGGGCGGCCACGCGGAAGCCGGTGCCGGGTTCGTCGACGGCGCTGAGCCAGTCGAAGTAGGTGCAGCCCAGTTCGTCGCGGGCGACCCGCAGTGCGGCGAGCCAGGTCTGGGGCGGGACGTCGACCGTCAGGATCTGGTAGGACTCCTCGGCGGTGGCCTCGGGGCCGAAGAGTTCGCCTGCGGGGGCGGGGAGCCAGCCGACGGCGGTCACCGTGCGTCCCCCTCGCCCGAAGCCGAAGCCGAAGCCGAGGTCGAGGTCGAGGTCGAGGTCGGCGCCGGAACCGGCGGGTTCACCAGCCCGCTCTGGAGTGCGGCCGCCGACGGGCGTGCCGCGGATGTCCCGTACCGCTCCCCCAGCGACTCCCGCGCGATCTTCTCCTGGAGTTTCAGGATGCCCTGGAGGAGCGCCTCGGGGCGGGGCGGGCAGCCGGGGACGTACACGTCGACGGGGATGATCTGGTCGACGCCCTTGGTGACGGAGTACGAGTCCCAGTACGGGCCTCCGCAGTTGCTGCACGCGCCGAAGGAGATGACGTACTTCGGCTCCGGCATCTGTTCGTACAGGCGCTTCACGGCCGGTGCCATCTTGTCGGTGACCGTGCCGGAGACGACCATCAGGTCGGCCTGGCGCGGGCCCGGGGCGAAGGGGATGACGCCGAGGCGGATGAAGTCGTGGCGGGCCATGGAGGCGGCGATGAACTCGATGGCGCAGCAGGCGAGACCGAAGTTGAAGACCCAGAGGGAGTACCGGCGGCCCCAGTTGAGGATCACCTTCATCGGCTCGGGGGCGAGGCGGGCGAGGGCGCCCAGCCGTTTCGGCTCCGGGAGCAGCACGGGCTCCTGGGCAGCGGAACTCGCACCGAGACCCGGAGCGGAATGCGCAGCGGAGTCGGCACCGGGGCCGGCCGTGGCGTTCACGTCCATGCCAGGACACCCTTCTTGTACGCGTACAGCAACCCCACGGCGAGGAAGCCGAGGAAGATGAACATCTCGACGAGAGTCGTCGCGCCGTAGCCGGGGGCGGCGAAGATCGTTGCCCAGGGGAACAGGAAGATCGAGTCGACGGCGAAGATGACGTACAGGAAGGCGTAGACGTAGTAGCGGACCTGGGTGTGGGCCCAGCCCTCGCCGACGGGGTCGACTCCGCACTCGTACGTCAGGAGCTTCTCGGGCGTGGGGACCACGGGTCGCAGCAGCCGTCCGGCGCCGAAGGCGACCGCGACGAACAGCACGCCGACGACGGCGAGCAGTCCGACGACCGAGTACGACTGGAAGTAGTCCGCCGCGACGACGGTCGGATCGACGACGGTTGCATCGACGACGGTCGGTTCCGGCACGTCCGCCCCTCGCTCCCTGTGAAGACGCTGAACATGTTGAAGACGCTGAACACCATGGCCACGCTGAACATCGCTGTTCGACGATCTGTACGCACGGGAGTCTAGGCCCTGATAAAGGGACGGTAAGCAGCCCGTCACCCGGGGAAAGCCATCCGGGAGCGCGGGGTGGGGTTTTCCCCAGCAAGCCGCGGCGGTCCGCCTCATGGCGCGCGGCCGTTTCGCGCGGCACGCTGGCCCATATGACCGAACGCCACTCGTCCCCGAGCCGTGCCGTGATCATCGGCAGAGACGGCGGAACCGACGACGGCCGGCCGCCGCCGGCGCGTTTCGCCTACGACGCGCACACCTGGAAGGAGATCGCGCATCTCCTGGCGAATCTCCCCATGTCGATCATCGGCTTCACCTACGTCGTGACGGTGCTGTTCACCGGCTTCTGGCTGACCGTCACGGTGATCGGGTTGCCGTTGCTCGCCGCGGGTCTGCTGGGCGCGCGACAACTGGGGAAACTGGAGCGGGCGCGGGCCCGGGCGCTGCTCGGGGTGCGGGTGGACGAACCGAGCCGCCTGCCGTGGCGCACCAGGAACGGCGGCAACGGCTTCTTCGCCCAGCTGTGGATGGGGGTGAAGGACCCCGTGGGCTGGCGGACGGTGCTGTACGACTTCATCCGGCTGCCCTGGGGTGTGCTCACCTTCACCATCACGCTGACCTCGTTGTTCGTGCTGTGGCCGGTGTTGCCGTTCATCGCGCGGGGCCTCGCCAACGTCGACCGGGCGATGGTGCGCGGTCTGCTGTCGCCCTCCGACGAGCTGGAACGCCGTATCGCCGAACTGGAGTCGGACCGGGGGGTCGTGGTGGACGCGGCCGCGTCCGACCTGCGGCGCATCGAGCGGGATCTGCACGACGGGGCGCAGGCCCGGCTCGTCAACCTGGCCATGGGGCTCGGCCTCGCGAAGGAGAAGCTCCTGGAGGACCCGGAGTACGCGCAGGCGATGGTCGCGGAGGCGCACGGCGAGGTGAAGCTGGCGCTCCAGGAGCTGCGGGATCTGGCGCGGGGCATCCATCCCGCCGTGCTGACCGACCGCGGGCTCGACGCCGCCCTCTCCTCGGTGGCCTCGCGGTGCACGGTGCCGGTGAAGGTGACCGCCGACCTGGACGCGCGGCCGGTCGCGGCGATCGAGGGGATCGCGTACTTCACCGTCTCCGAGCTGCTCCAGAACATCAGCAAGCACAGTGGGGCCCGGTCGGCGTCGGTCGACGTGTGGCGTTCGGAGAACCGGCTGCTCATCCAGGTGTGGGACGACGGCCGCGGCGGCGCCCGGCTCGACGGCGGCACGGGTATGCGCGGGCTCGCGGAGCGGCTCGACGCCGTGGACGGACTGTTCGTCATCGACTCGCCGCCGGGCGGCCCGACGGTCGTCACGGCGGAGCTGCCGTGGCGGGACCGGGTTCCGGGAAGGCCGTAGCGACAGGGAAGAGGGTGGGGAAAACCCCCCTTCCAAGACGCCGACGGCCTCCATGGTCCGTGGACCTGCGGCGCAGCAGGGTGGAGGTACGACACGACACCGGTACGACATCACAGGCGCGGGACGAGAGAAGAAGGACGACGTCGATGGCCACGGACTACGGGTACGACAGTGGGCTCGGGTTCCCCGGGACGGTACGGCGGCACCGGGTGCCGGCCGGGCTGCGGGCGCCGTTCGAGGGGCGGACCTGGCGGGAGTTCGGCTATGTGCTGCTGAGCCTGCCGATCAGCATCGTGATGTTCACGTACGCCGTCACGATGATCTCGCTCGGCGCGGGCCTCCTCGTCACCTTCCTCGGCATCCCGGTCTTCGCGGCCGGGCTCGCCGGGTGCCGTGGCCTCGGGGCGCTGGAGCGGGCGCGGGCCCGAGGACTGCTGGGTCTCGAGGTCGGCGATCCGGAGCCGCTGAGCGGGCGCGGGTCCGGGTTCATGGCGTGGATGGGGGCGGTCCTCAAGAGCGGGACGTCGTGGCGGACCCTGCTGTACTCGGTGATCCAGCTGCCGTGGGCGACGTTCTCGTTCGTCGTCGCGGTGAACTTCTGGGTGTACGGCTGGGCGCTGCTGACGTATCCGCTGTGGTTCTGGGTCTTCCCGGCGTACGTCGGTCAGGACGGGCTTCAGCTCTACGGCGACCAGGGCCACCACATCTATCTGGACAACCCGTTCGAGATCGGCGTGACGGCACTGGTGGGGCTGTTGTTCACGCTGGCCACGCCGTGGATCGTGCGGGCGCTGACGACGGTGGACCGGGTCATGGTGCACGGCCTGCTGGGGCCGACCCGGCTGTCGGCGCGGGTGGTGGAGCTGGAGTCGGACCGGGGGGTCGTGGTGGACACGGCGGCGGCGGATCTGCGCCGGATCGAGCGGGATCTGCACGACGGGGCGCAGGCCCGGCTGGTGGCGCTGGCCATGGATCTGGGGCTGGCGAAGGAGAAGCTGACGGAGGATCCCGCCGCGGCGGCGCGGATGGTGGACGAGGCGCACGGTGAGGTGAAGACGGCGCTTCAGGAGCTGCGGGATCTGGCGCGCGGGATTCATCCGGCGGTGCTGACGGACCGGGGACTGGACGCGGCGCTGTCCTCCGTCGCCTCGCGCTGCACGGTGCCGGTGCAGGTCGAGGTGGATCTGGCGGAGCGGCCGGCGCCGGCGATCGAGGGGATCGCGTACTTCACGGTGTCGGAGCTGCTCCAGAACATCAGCAAGCACTCCCGGGCGACATTCGCCGCGGTGGATGTGTGGCGGGTGGAGAACCGGCTCATGCTCCAGGTCGTGGACAACGGGGTGGGCGGCGCCGACGTGTCCTCCGGGTCCGGGCTCACGGGGCTGGCGGAACGGCTGG
This sequence comes from Streptomyces sp. NPDC001668, assembly GCF_042893155.1. Classification (NCBI taxonomy): domain Bacteria; kingdom Bacillati; phylum Actinomycetota; class Actinomycetes; order Kitasatosporales; family Streptomycetaceae; genus Streptomyces; species Streptomyces sp. NPDC001668. The sequence continues at coordinate 137,775 of NZ_JBIAUQ010000021.1, read as the reverse complement.
ACGCGGTCGACGGGATTCTGGTGGTGGATTCGCCGGCGGGGGGACCTACCCGGGTGACCGCGGAGCTGCCGTGGCGGGGGGATCGGGTGTGACGGGGCCCGGGTGACGGGGCGGTGGGGGTTTCGCCCCCGCCGCCCTCACCCGTCCCCAGCCCGTGGCCGGATTCCGCACCTGACCCCCCGTTCTCGGGCCTTTGTTCGTATCTACGGCCCCCTAATCCCGTTGCCCGCACCCCTCAGCATCCGAATGCTGGAATGCTGGACTTGTCCAGCAAGTGGGCAGGCAGTGGGCTGGGGGGCCGAGAGTCGTGGAGGACAGGGTGCGGGTGGTCATCGCCGAGGATTCAGTGCTGCTGAGGGAGGGCCTGACCCGGTTGCTGACCGACCGCGGGCACGACGTCGTGGCCGGTGTGGGCGACGGGGAGGCACTGGTCAAGACCATCGGGGAGCTGGACGCGCAGGGCGAGCTGCCCGACGTCGTCGTGGCCGACGTACGGATGCCTCCGACGCACACGGACGAGGGCGTGCGAGCCGCCGTGCAACTGCGCAAGGAACATCCCGGACTCGGGGTACTCGTACTGTCGCAGTACGTGGAGGAGCGGTACGCCACCGAGCTGCTGGCCGGGTCCAGTCGCGGGGTGGGGTACCTGCTCAAGGACCGGGTCGCGGAGGTGCGTGAGTTCGTGGACGCGGTGGTGCGGGTGGCGGAGGGCGGTACCGCTCTCGACCCCGAGGTGGTCGCTCAGCTGCTGGGCCGCAGCCGTAAGCAGGACGTGCTCGCCCATCTCACGCCCCGGGAGCGGGAGGTCCTGGGGCTGATGGCCGAGGGGCGGACCAATTCGGCGATCGCGCGGCAGCTCGTCGTCAGCGACGGAGCGGTGGAGAAGCACGTCAGCAACATCTTCCTGAAGCTCGGGCTGTCCCCGAGCGACGGGGACCACCGTCGGGTGCTGGCGGTGCTGACCTACCTGAACTCCTGACCGTCCGGCACCGTGCCGGATCGTCAGGGCGGCGGCCGTCGGCGAGGCAGAGGGGCCGCCTGGGAGCGAGAACCGGAGAACGACGAGCGAGCGTCTTCAAGGAGAGCGCCGGGGGCGAGCAAATGGTGACAAGTCAGGGCGTCGTACCGTCTCAAATCCACGTCCATCATGCGAATGGCCGAGGGAAGGCGACCCTTGCGGTCGTAGGGTTGATCCTGGGAAGGCCTGCGGGAAGGCCGCTCCCGAACAGCCGCCCAGAGGGAGGTCCAGTTCAGTGACCAGTCAGGTCAGCAGCCCAGCGGAGCAGGCCGACGAAGCCGTCGTGGGAGAGCAGCGCAACGAGGCCGGCGCGAAGGACGTCCGCCGCCTCGACCGGGTGATCATTCGTTTCGCGGGCGACTCCGGTGACGGGATGCAGCTCACCGGTGACCGTTTCACCTCGGAGACCGCGTCCTTCGGCAACGACCTGTCCACCCTTCCCAACTTCCCCGCCGAGATCCGGGCCCCTGCCGGAACCCTGCCCGGTGTCTCCTCCTTCCAGCTCCACTTCGCCGACCACGACATCCTCACGCCGGGTGACGCGCCGAACGTGCTCGTGGCCATGAACCCGGCCGCCCTGAAGGCCAACATCGCCGATCTGCCGCGCGGGGCGGAGATCATCGTCAACACGGACGAGTTCACCAAACGGGCGATGCAGAAAGTGGGGTACGCGGCCTCGCCGCTGGAGGATGGATCGCTCGACGGGTACAGCCTTCATCCGGTCCCCCTGACCACGCTGACCGTCGAGGCCCTCAAGGATTTCGACCTCAGCCGCAAAGAGGCCGAGCGCAGCAAGAACATGTTCGCGCTCGGCCTCTTGTCGTGGATGTACCACCGGCCCACCGAGGGCACGGAGAGGTTCCTGCGGACCAAGTTCGCGAAGAAGCCGGAGATCGCCGAGGCGAACCTGGCGGCCTACCGCGCGGGCTGGAACTTCGGCGAGACGACCGAGGACTTCGCCGTCTCCTACGAGATCGCCCCGGCCACGAAGGCCTTCCCGGTCGGCACCTACCGCAACATCTCCGGGAACCTGGCGCTGTCCTACGGACTGGTCGCCGCGTCCCGCCAGGCGGACCTGCCGCTGTTCCTGGGCTCGTACCCGATCACCCCGGCCTCGGACATCCTGCACGAGCTGAGCAAGCACAAGAACTTCGGTGTACGGACCTTCCAGGCCGAGGACGAGATCGCGGGCATCGGCGCGGCGCTGGGCGCGGCCTTCGGCGGGTCCCTGGCCGTCACCACGACCTCGGGGCCGGGCGTGGCCCTGAAGTCGGAGACGATCGGGCTGGCGGTCTCCCTGGAGCTGCCGCTCCTCGTGATCGACATCCAGAGAGGCGGGCCGTCGACCGGTCTGCCGACCAAGACCGAGCAGGCCGACCTGCTCCAGGCGATGTTCGGGCGCAACGGCGAGGCGCCGGTGCCGATCGTCGCCCCCCGCACCCCGGCCGACTGCTTCGACGCGGCACTGGAGGCGGCCCGGATCGCGCTGACGTACCGCACGCCGGTGATGCTGCTCTCGGACGGGTACCTCGCCAACGGCTCCGAGCCCTGGCGCATCCCCGAGCTCGACGAACTCCCGGACCTGACCGTGCAGTTCACGCAGGGCCCGAACCACACCCTGGACGACGGCACCGAGGTCTTCTGGCCGTACAAGCGCGATCCGCAGACCCTCGCCCGCCCCTGGGCCGTCCCCGGCACACCCGGCCTCGAACACCGCATCGGCGGCATCGAGAAGGAGGACGGGACCGGGAACATCTCGTACTCCCCGGCCAACCACGACTTCATGGTCCGTACCCGCCAGGCCAAGGTCGACGGGATCGACGTACCGGATCTGGAGGTCGACGATCCGCACGGGGCGCGCACGCTGGTGCTGGGCTGGGGATCGACGTACGGCCCGATCACGGCGGCGGTACGGCGGCTGCGGACGGCCGGCGAGTCGATCGCGCAGGCGCACCTGCGCCACCTCAACCCCTTCCCGCGCAACCTGGGCGCGGTGCTGAAGGCGTACGACAAGGTCGTCATCCCGGAGATGAACCTCGGGCAGCTCGCGACGCTGGTCCGGGCGAGGTACCTGGTCGACGCGCACAGCTACAACCAGGTCAACGGCATGCCGTTCAAGGCCGAACAGCTCGCCACGGCTCTCAAGGAGGCCATCGATGGCTGAGACGTCCACGGAAGGCACGGACACGATCGAGGCGCTCACGCTCGTCCCCAAGGCCGAGGGCCGCCAGAGCATGAAGGACTTCAAGAGCGACCAGGAAGTCCGCTGGTGCCCCGGCTGCGGTGACTACGCGATCCTGGCGGCCGTCCAGGGCTTCATGCCGGAGCTGGGGCTGGCCAAGGAGAACATCGTCTTCGTCTCGGGCATCGGCTGCTCGTCGCGGTTCCCGTACTACATGAACACGTACGGTATGCACTCCATCCACGGGCGGGCGCCGGCGATCGCGACGGGGCTGGCGGCGTCGCGCCGGGACCTGAGCGTGTGGGTGGTCACCGGTGACGGTGACGCGCTGTCGATCGGCGGCAATCACCTGATCCACGCCCTGCGCCGCAACGTGAACCTCAAGATCCTGCTGTTCAACAACCGGATCTACGGCCTGACGAAGGGCCAGTACTCCCCGACCTCGGAGGTCGGCAAGATCACGAAGTCGACGCCGATGGGCTCGCTGGACGCGCCCTTCAACCCGGTGTCGCTGGCGATCGGCGCGGAGGCGTCCTTCGTGGCACGGACGGTGGACTCGGACCGCAAGCACCTGACCTCGGTACTGCGGGAGGCCGCCGCGCACCCGGGCACCGCCCTGATCGAGATCTACCAGAACTGCAACATCTTCAACGACGGCGCCTTCGAGGCCCTCAAGGACAAGCAGCAGGCGGAGGAGGCGGTGATCCGCCTCGAACACGGCCGGCCGATCCGCTTCGGCGCGGACCTGTCCAAGGGGGTCGTGCGGGATGCGGCGACGGGTGACCTGAAGGTGGTGCCGGTGACGCCGGAGAACGAGTCGCAGATCCTCGTCCACGACGCCCACTCCGCCTCCCCGACGACCGCTTTCGCCCTGTCCCGCCTGGCCGACCCGGACACGCTCCACCACACCCCGATCGGGGTGTTCCGGTCGGTGGACCGGCCTGTGTACGACACGCAGATGGCGGACCAGCTGGACGCGGCGATCGAGCAGAACGGCAAGGGGGATCTGGGGGCGTTGCTCGCCGGAGGGGACACCTGGACGGTGGTCGGATAACCGATCGCGAAGTGCGACCGACGGAGGGCCGGGAGCGTCACCGCTCCCGGCCCTCCGTCCTGTCCGCCTCAGGCGTCAGGGATATCCCTTTTCGCTCGAACGAGAGTTTCGCGCGTAATGACAACAATGCGCTCGTAGGTGGCCCTGGCCGCATCATCCGGAAGCAATGCATCCAATTCTTCCGTACGATCCGTACCGATGACCGCAAAACTTCCGTCGCTCAATTCGAAAAGATCGGGGCATGTCTCGCCCGTGACACTCCCTCGTTTCCGGGGAGAGTCTCCGAGGCGGCGGACAATGCTGGCGACAGGGAGTTCGCTGTACACGCGGGCTCTCTTCTATTGGCAGGCACAGGAGGTGTGCATGCCGTAGGACTGGGAATGGACTGACGGAACGCCCGGCCCAACCTACCAGCGCCGAGTAAAGCAACGGGACGAAATGAAATTACGCCCGACGGAGCAGTCGCGGCGCGTCACTTTGTCGATTAATTCTCGGCGATCAGGTGTCGGGGGAGCCCACTTCCGGTCCGACGACCCACCACTCGTCAGGGTCTTCCGCCAGGTCCTCCATAATCACATCGACCGTTTTCCCCACCCGTGACTCAAGGGTCTCCTCCGGCAGACTCCGCCGGTGCTCGACGGTCATCTCCCAGTACTCCTTGAAGACCTGGTTCCTGCACAGCACCCGGAGATGACCGATCAGAGCACTCCAGTCGTAGACGCCGACGCGGTGCCCCAGCAGGATCGCGCTGTACTCCCGGTTGACGAAGATCACCTGACGGCGCTTCTGGTCCGAGACCCCGTCCAGGGTGCTCATGGCCGACGCCAGTGCGGGATCCGCGAGGGCATGGTCCACCTGTGCCGCGATGATGCGGTGGTGCTGGATCAGGTTGGCGTACCTGATCTCATCGGCCAGGCGTGTCAGCTCATGCAGTAACTCCAGCGCGATCTCCTCCTGGCGCCGGCGCCAGAACTGGCGCGGAAAGGGGGTGCGCACCCGACCGCTCCTCACTCTGGCGGCGGAGCCGATCCTCCGCGCGTTCGGATCCTGTGTGGCCAATGCGAACCCCCGGTCAGGCGTCCGGCTGCCGGTCAGTGGTCTCGTGGGCGGCACGAGGACCGGCGCGCGGGGCGGGCACAGTGCCCCGCCCCCAGGATGCCCGGCGATTCAAGTCGGCGCGGGAGGCGGAGAGGGGGCGCATGGGTTCATGTCAGCCAACGCCCTGACATGTATGTGCCCAGCGCGCGCCGTCCGCATTCGTCCAGTGAGCCCGCTGCACCCGCATCAGTCCTGCTCAGAGCCTTTCTTCCGCGCGTCGTACCCCTCCCGCGCCTCCTGCACCGCCCCCATCCGCCGCGCGGTCCACTCCGCGAGCCCCCGTACCTGTTCCGCCGCCTCGCGGCCGAGGCCGGTCAGGGAGTAGTCGACGCGGGGCGGGATCACCGGCTGGGCGTCCCGGTGGACGAGGCCGTCGCGCTCCAGGGTCTGGAGGGTCTGCGTCAGCATCTTCTCGCTGACCCGCCCGATCGCCCGGCGGAGCTCGCTGAAGCGGTGCGGGCGGTCGAGGAGGTGGATCAGGACCAGGACGCCCCAGCGGCTCGTCACGTGTTCCAGGACGAGGCGGTGGGGGCACATCGCCTCGCCCGCCTGCGCCTGCGCCTGGGCCTGGCGGGCCTGCGCGAGGGACTGCTCAGAACTTACCGACATGCCAGTACCTTACTTCAAAGTGGGTACTTTCGCAGAGTTAGCGCATCCCCTATGGTTAGTACCACCGCACCCCACAAGGAGATCGCACATCATGAGCATCGTCGTCACCGGAGCCACCGGACACCTTGGCCGTCACGTCGTCGAGCAGCTGCTCGAGAAGGTTCCGGCCGAGCAGATCACCGCTGTCGTCCGCACTCCGGAGAAGGCCGCCGACTTCGCGGCGAAGGGCGTGCAGATAGCCGTCGCCGACTACAACAGCCCCGAGACCTTCGACAAGGTCTTCGCGGCCGGCGACAAGGTGCTGCTGATCTCCGGCAACGAGTTCGACAAGGGCCGCCCCGCCCAGCACCAGGTCGTCATCGACGCCGCCAAGGCCGCGGGCGTGGCGCTCCTCGCCTACACCAGCGCCCCCGGCACCCTCACCGCCGCGCTCGCCGACGACCACCGGGCCACCGAGAAGGCGCTGCTCGCCTCCGGCCTGCCCTACTCGCTGCTGCGCAACGGCTGGTACAACGAGAACTACACCGAGAACCTCGCCCCCGTCCTCGAGTACAACGCGGTCGTCCAGGCCGCCGGTGACGGTCGCGTCTCCACCGCCTCGCGTGCCGACTACGCGGCCGCCGCCGTCGCCGTGCTGACCGGTGAGGGCCACGAGAACACGACGTACGAGCTCGGTGGCGACGAGCCCTGGGGCTTCGCCGAGTACGCGGCCGAGCTGAGCCGGCAGACCGGCAAGGAGATCGTCTACAACGCCGTCCCCGTCGAGGCCTACATCGAGATCCTGACCGGTGCCGGGCTGCCCGCGCCCTTCGCCGGGATCCTCGCCGGTGTCGACGCCTCCATCGAGAAGGGCGAGCTGGTCGTCACCTCCGGTGACCTGGCCCGGCTGACCGGCCGTCCGGCCACCCCGATCGCCGCGTCGATCGAGGCCGCGCTCAAGGGCTGACTCTCCGCCGACACTCCCCCGGCGTGCCCTCGGGCGCCGCACCCCCGGCTGTCATGACCGTATAGCGATACGGGCATGACAGCCGGGGGTGCTCGGCGTTACCTTCGTGCGGGCGAGGACGGTGCGAGGAGGAGAGTCCGTGAAGTCGAGGGGAGAGCGGCACATAGGTCTGCTGAACGGCTTCGCCGCGTACGGCATGTGGGGACTCGTCCCGCTGTTCTGGCCGCTGCTCAAGCCCGCCGGGGCCGGGGAGATCCTGGCCCACCGGATGGTGTGGTCGCTCCTCTTCGTCGTCGTCGCGCTCGTCGTCGTACGGCGCTGGGCCTGGGCCGGTGAGCTGCTGCGGCAGCCGCGCAGGCTGGCGCTCGTCACCGTGGCCGCCACCGTCATCACCGTGAACTGGGGCGTCTACATCTGGGCGGTGAACGCCGGCCATGTCGTCGAGGCCTCGCTCGGGTACTTCATCAATCCCCTCGTCACCATCGCCATGGGCGTGCTGCTGCTGAAGGAACGGCTGCGGCGCGCGCAATGGCTCGCGGTCGGGATCGGCGCCGCCGCGGTGGTGGTGCTCACCGTCGGCTACGGGCGTCCGCCGTGGATCTCCCTCACGCTCGCCTTCTCCTTCGCCACGTACGGCCTGGTCAAGAAGAAGGTGAACCTCGGCGGGGTCGAGTCGCTGGCCGCCGAGACCGCGATCCAGTTCCTGCCCGCGCTCGGCTATCTGCTGTGGCTGAGCTCGCACGGCGACCTCAGCTTCGCCTCCGGGGGACCGGGGCACGCGGCGCTGCTCGCCTCGACCGGCGTCGTCACCGCGCTCCCCCTGGTCTGCTTCGGCGCCGCGGCGATCCGGGTGCCGCTGTCCACGCTGGGGCTGCTGCAGTACCTCGCTCCGGTCTTCCAGTTCCTGCTCGGCATCTTCTACTTCCACGAGGCCATGCCGCCCGAGCGCTGGGCCGGGTTCGCGCTGGTCTGGGTGGCGTTGACGCTGCTCACCTGGGACGCCCTGCGCACCGCGCGGACGCTCAGGAGGGAGATCGCGAGGCCCGGCACCACCATGACGACGGGCACCGTCAGCGCCGTACGGAAGGCGGAGAGCCGGGCCCCGGGCCCTGAGCCGCTGGACTCGCCCGCCGCCAGGCCGTAGACGGCGGTCACCGCCCGGATCCCGATCGCCGAACCGAACTGTGTCGCGACCTCACCCCGCTCGGCGGCGCGGGCGGCCTACGACCGGCGGGCGGCCGAGGCGGTGTGGGAGGGGCCGCTGTCAGTGGGCACCGCTATAAGTGACGGTATGACACCCGTGCACTGGAAAGTCGTGATCGACGCCGAGGACCCGCACACCCAGGCGGACTTCTGGGCCGCCGCTCTGCATTACGAGGCCGAGGACAACGACGCCCTGATCCAGCGGCTGCTGGAGCTCGGCGCGCTGCCGCGCGAGGCGACCGTCGAGTACCACGCGCGGCTCGCCTTCCGGGACCTGGTGGCCGTACGGCATCCCGACGATCCGTACGACAAGGACACCGGCACCGGTCTGGGGCGGCGCCTGCTCTTCCAGCGCGTACCGGAGCCGAAGACCGTCAAGAACCGGCTCCATCTCGACCTGCATCCCGGGGAGGGCCGGCGGGCGGCCGAGGTGGAGCGGCTGACGGGACTCGGGGCGAGCGTGCTGCGGGAGGTCAGCGAACCGTCGGGGGCCTGGGTGGTCATGACGGATCCGGAAGGGAACGAATTCTGCGTCCACTGAGCGCACGCGGTCCGCTATGCGAACTCCCCTGACCGGATCGCGCCCTTGACGGTGCGTCAACCCTAGCTTCACCATCCAGGCACCCATTCGCTGTGGAATTCCTGTGACTCCAGGGATTCCCACGGAATTCGGAGCCCCCCACATGAAGTTCTCGGTTCCCGGACGCGTCACGGCCACCGCCGTCGTCGCCACCGTCTCCCTCCTGGCCGGCGGATCCATAGCCGGCGCGGCCCCCGCGGGACAGCCCGCAGTGGCCGCGGCCCCGGACATCCCGGTGGCCAACGTGAAGGCGCATCTGACCCAGCTCCAGTCCATCGCCACCGCCAACGGCGGCAACCGCGCACACGGCCGCACCGGCTACAAGGCCTCGCTCGACTATGTGAAGGCCAAGCTGGACGCCGCCGGATTCACCACGACCGTCCAGCAGTTCACGTCCTCGGGGCGCACCGGCTACAACCTCGTCGCGGACTGGCCGGGCGGCGACACCAACCAGGTGGTCATGTCCGGCTCGCACCTCGACAGCGTGACCGCGGGCGCCGGCATCAACGACAACGGTTCCGGCTCGGCCGCCGTCCTGGAGACCGCGCTCGCCGTGTCCCGGGCCGGCTACCACCCCACCAAGCACCTGAGATTCGCGTGGTGGGGCGCGGAGGAGCTGGGCATGGTCGGATCGAAGTACTACGTCAACAGCCTGTCCACGGCGAACCGTTCACAGATCAGCGGCTACCTCAACTTCGACATGATCGGTTCGCCGAACCCCGGCTACTTCGTCTACGACGACGACCCGGCCATCGAGAAGACCTTCAAGGAGTACTACGCCGGCCTCGGCGTCCCGACCGAGATCGAGACCGAGGGCGACGGCCGCTCCGACCACGCGCCGTTCAAGAACGCGGGCGTCCCGGTCGGCGGGCTGTTCAGCGGGGCGGACTACACCAAGACCTCGGCGCAGGCCGCCAAGTGGGGCGGCACCGCGGGGCTGGCCTTCGACCGCTGCTACCACTCCTCGTGCGACACCACGGCCAACATCGACGACACGGCCCTGGACCGCAACAGCGACGCGGTGGCGTACGCGGTGTGGGAGCTGTCGCGGTAACGGTCCCTCCCCGGGCTACTGATCGGCGTTCCGGGCGCGTTCCGCGAGGCGGAGCATCCTGGAGCGGGCCGACTCCAGCCGGTCCGGTTCCTCGGCCGCCGGGCCCTGTCCGGCGGCCAACTCCGTCCACAGCGTGAGCAGTTCACGCCCGAGGGCCAGGCCGTGCAGGGGATCCCGTACGGCCTTCCACGCGGTGGCCGCGCTCTGCACGTTGCCGTAGGCCGACTCGGCGTCCCCGGCGCGGTGGTGGATGCCGGCCAGGTCGAGGGAGATCTCCGCGGCCTGGACCGGCTCACCGCCCAAGTAGGCGATGTAGGCGGCGAGTTCACGCACGCGCAGCACGTCGGGATGTTCGGCGCCCAGGGTCCCGGACGCCTCGTCGACCACCCGCTCCGCCAGCTCCGCGGCCACGTCCGTCCGCCCCTCCCGCACGGCCTCACTGATCCGCCCGACCGGCTCCGCGAGCACCGCCGTCTCGTCGACCACCAGCCCCTCCCCCATCACGGCTTCGGCCACGGCGTCGAACCCCCGCACGGGGACGGGCTTCGGGCCGGGATCGTCCAGCAGCGGGACCGGATCGATCAGAGGGGCGGCGGCTGCGGGACGGGGGGTGGGCGAGGCCGTGGGAAGCGGCTGGGGCGCGAGGCGGACACCGGCCGACGGAAGGGGCTTGGGGTCCGGCGTGGGCGCGGGGGGCGGTGGCGGGGTCGGTACGGCGTCCTCCGGCGGCGCCTCGGGGGCCGGGGCGGGGGCGGGCTGCGGGAAGGGGCTGCCGGTGTACGCGAAGTCCATCGGGGAGGCCTGGCCGGCGGGCGGGCTCGTGTCCATCACCGGTGGCGGCCCGAACGCGCCCGTCGGGGGTACGACCGTCCCGGGTGCCTGCACCGGAGCCGGGCCGGTGGGACGAGAGTCCGGCAGCTGTCGCAGGACCTGGGTGGGGGGCGCTTCGGCGTCCGTCGGCTGCGGGGCGGCGGGCGGGGACGGCCAGGGCTTCTCCGTGGACGCCTCGCTCGCGCCGGACGGCATCGGACGTTCCCCTTCTCCGGAGGGTGTCACCTCGGGCGCCGGCGCCCCCGCCCCCTCCGGCGGAGCCATCCGTACCGGCTCCGCGGTGAAACGGCTGGAGCCGTCCGTCGTGACCTCCAGGGGGACCACGTAGCCGATGCGGGCGTCGTGGATCGTGGCGTGGACGGGGCGGCCGCCGGCGAGGGCGAGGTGGTGGAGGTGGGTCAGGACGGTCCGGTGGAGTTCCTCGCCGGGCGGCGCGGTCACCGGCGTTCCGGCCACCGTCGCGGACTCACCCGTCAGGGGGACGCGGACGTCGATCGGGGCGGCCCCCCGCTGCTGGTCCCGCTTCTTGTCGCGGCTGAGTCGAGACATCTCATCCCTCACGGTCGTGCACGTACTGTCGAGTCTCTCCGCTCGCCCCCGGTACTCACGTCACCGTGATGTCACAGGCCTGTTCCAGGCGGCGGCGACCGGGTGGGATGACGGAGTCGGAGCATGGGCATGCGCACTGACGTGCGGCGAGAGGCGGAGAGCGTGCAGCAGGGGCCGGAGATCTGGATCCGCGGGCCGGTGGCCCCGGCCGGGAGGTGGTTCGCGTGGGTCGGCACGCACGGCGGCGCCGGCGTCTCCACCCTGGCGGCCGTCTACGGCGGTCACGACAGCGGACGCCACTGGCCCGGCCCCGGCGCCCCGGCCTCCGTCCTGCTCGTCGCCCGGACGCACGCCTCGGGCCTGCTCGCCGCCCGCCGCGCCCTGGAGTTCTTCCGGCGCGGGGAGCACCCGGCGGGGCTCGACCTCGACGCCGTCGTCCTCGTCGCGGACGCTCCCGGCCGGCTCCCCCGCCCGCTCGCCCAGCAGGTCAAGGAGATCGAGGCCGCGGTCGACGTGTACCGGGTGCCCTGGGTCCCCGCGTGGCGCCTCGGCGACCTCGGCGGGAACCCGCCCCGCGGCACCGAGGCACTGGTCCGGCTCACCCGGCCGACCACGCCGTGACGGCCGGGGCCTTCGACCCCACCTCCCCCTCGGCCATGGACATCGCCGCCGTGGACATCGCCGCCGCGGTGCGGTCCCGCTCGCTGCGGGCCGTCGACGTCCTCACCCGCGTCCTGGAGCGGATCCGGCGCGTGGATCCGCGGTTGGGCGCCTTCGCCGAGGTGTGGGAGGAGGAGGGGCTGCGGCGGGCACGCGAGATCGATCTCCGCGTCGACGCGGGTGAGCGGCCGCCGCTGGCCGGGGTGCCGATCGGGGTGAAGGGTCGGCACGGGCTGCGCGGTGCGGCACCGCTCCTCGAGGCCGGGTGCGTGCCCGTCGGCGCGACCTCGGTACCCGGTCCGGGAACTCCCTGGCAGACCTGGGGACTCGGCGCCCACGGCCGTACCGTGAACCCCTGGCGCTCCGACCGCACCCCGGGCGGCTCCTCGGCGGGCTCCGCGGCCGCGGTCGCCGCGGGACTCGTCCCGATGGCGACGGGCAGCGACGGGGCGGGGTCGGTGCGGATCCCGGCGGCCTGGTGCGGGGTGATCGGCCTGAAGACCACGAACTCCGGGCGCGGGAGCGCGGGCGGGGGCGGGAACGGGGGCGGGAACGGGGGCGGGGGCGCTGAGCAGATGGACAGCCACGCCGATCACGGCCGCACCGGCACCCCGGCCGGGCCCGGCTCCGCCTCCCGGGCCCCCGCCCACCGTCCCGGCCTCACCGCCCCCGGCGTCCTCGTCCGCCACGCCGGTGACGCGGCCGCCTACTGGCGGGCGGTCTCCGGCGACGGGCACGGGGACGCGGATCCAGAGGAAGCCCTCGGGTCACCCCCCGCCCTCCCCCGCACCGCCACCTGGTCCCCCGATCTCGGCTTCGCCGACCCCGACCCCGACATCGTCCGGATCGCCCGCGCCGCGGTCGCGCGGCTGGTCGACGCCCGTGTCGTACGGCCGGCTCCGCCCCGTCCCCCGCTGCGCCTGCACGATCCCGCCCCCGCCTGGCTCGCCCTGCGCACCCCCGGCGCGGACCTGCGGGACGCGGACCGGATCCGGGTCGCCAACGACCGTCTCCTCGAGGAGGCCTTCGCCGGCGCCGATCTGCTGCTGACCCCGACGACCCCCAACCCACCGCACGGCCACCAAGGCCCGGGTGACCGCTACTCCACCGCTCTCACCTGGGCGTTCAACCTCAGCGGGCATCCCGCGCTCAGCCTCCCGGCCGGTCTCGGCCCCGACTGCTGTCCGGTCGGACTCCAGATCGTGGCCCGGCACGGCGGCGAGGCGCTGCTGCTGGAGGTGGCGCGGGCGGCACAGGCGTACACCTGAGACACCGGGCCGGGCGCACCCCTGGACAGATACTTGCGCACGCATATGATGCATGTGCGAGTATTTACCGTACGCCGATCAGCCGGGAGAACTCCATGACGCGCCGCTTCCTGTTCGTGCTCGGCAGCAGCCGCAGCGACGGCAACACCGAACTGCTGGCCCGCCGGGCCGCCGAGCAACTGCCCCCCGAGATCGAGCAGCAATGGATCCACCTCGCGGAGCATCCGCTGCCCGACTTCGAGGACCTCCGGCACGACACGGACCACACCCGTCCGACCATCGGCAACACGGCACTGCTCTTCGACGCGACGCTCGCGGCGACGGACATCGTGATCGCCTCCCCGCTGTACTGGTACTCGGTCTCCGCGCACGTCAAGCGCTACCTCGACCACTGGTCGGGCTGGCTGCGCACGCCGGGCGTCGAGTTCAAGGCGTCCATGGCGGGGCGCACCCTGTGGGGTGTCACCGCGCTGGCGCACGAGGAGTTCGAGGTCGCCGAGCCGCTGATCGGCACCCTCAACAACTCGGCCGCGTACCTGGGGATGCGCTTCGGCGGGGTGCTCCTCGGCAACGGCAGCAAGCCCGGTGACGTCCTGCGGGACACCGACGCCCTCGCCCGGGCGAAGACGTTCTTCGACCAGGAGGCCCCGCTCGCGCGGTTCCCCTACGAGCGGGTCACGCCGTGATGTCCTTCGCCATGAACCTCGCCCACGCCGCCGAACCGAACACGGCCGCGTACAGCGCCTGGAGGCCGAGGTTCTTCACCAGGTCGTCCCAGTAGACCGGCTCGCGCATGAGGTCGGCGAAGGACAGCCAGTAGTGGGAGAAGAAGTACGGCTGGAGCGCGTGCAGTTGGGGGATCTGGTCGAGGATCTGGACCGTGATCAGCAGGCCGACCGTCGTGGCCATCGCCGCGATGCCGCTGTTCGTGAGGGTCGAGACGAACAGGCCGAGGGCCGCCACTCCGGTCAGTGAAGCGGCCACCACCAGGGCGATGAGCAGGGCTCTTCCCAGGCCCTCGGCGAAGGTGATCTGCGTGCCGGAGATCGTCGTCAGGTCGCCGAGCGGGAAGAGGACCGCGCCCACCGTCAGCGCCGAGAGGGCGACCACGAGGGTGGCGACCAGGCAGAACGCCATCACCGTCGCGTACTTGGTGAGGAGCAGCCGGGTGCGGCCCGCCGGGGCGACCAGCAGATAGCGCAGGGTGCCGGCGTCGGCCTCGCCCGCGATCGCGTCGCCCGCGATGACACCGATGGACATCGGGAGGAAGAAGGGGAGGGTCGCGGCGAGGGCCGTGAACACCAGGAACAGGCCGTTGTTGGTGATCTGGGAGATGAACGCGGGGCCGCCTCCCCCTCCGGGGCCGAACGAGGAGCCGTCACTGGTCTCGATCTTGACTGCGATGCCGACGAGCACGGGGACGGCCGCCAGCACACAGAGCAGTGCCAGGGTGCGCCAGCGGCGGAAGGTGGTGTGGAGTTCGTTGCGGAAGAGGGTGGCCCGGAAGGTCGTGCGGCGGCCGCGGGCCGTCCGGGGCTGGTCGCGCGGTTCCCCGCGCCCCTGAGGGGCGATCTCCTCAGCCTGCGACATCGAAGCCCTCCCCCGTCAGCGCCACGAAGGCGTCCTCCAGCGAGGCCCGCTCCACCACGAAGCCCCGCACCCGTACCCCCGCCGTCACCAACGCGGCGTTGATGTCGGCCAGTTCGCTGTCCGGAGGGTCGGAGGTGACCCGGTCGTCGGCCACCACCACATCGCCGACGCCCTGTTCCTTCAGGATCCTCGCCGCGTCCGCGGTGTCCGGGGTCGTCACCACGAGCCGCCCCCTGGCCCCCGCCGCCAGGTCCGCCACCGGGCCCTGGGTGATCAGGCGCCCCTGGGCCATCACCGCCGCGTGGGTGCAGACCTGTTCGATCTCGTCCAGGAGGTGGGAGGAGAGGAAGACGGTGGTGCCGTCCGAGGCCAGCTCCCGGACCAGGGTGCGGATCTCGCGCATGCCCTGCGGGTCCAGGCCGTTGGTCGGTTCGTCGAGGACCAGGAGTCTGCGGGGCTGGAGGAGGGCCGCGGCCAGGCCGAGGCGCTGTTTCATGCCCAGCGAGTACGCCTTCGCCTTCTTCCCGGCGGCGGCCGCCAGGCCCACCCGGTCCAGTGCGGCCGCCACCCGGGTGCCCCGGGTGCGGGGGTCGGCGGTCGGGTCGGCGGCGTCGTAGCGGACGAGGTTGTCGCGGCCGGAGAGGAAGCCGTAGAGGGCCGGGCCCTCGATGAGCGCGCCGACGTGCGGGAGTACGGTCCGGGAGGCGCGCGGCATCGGGCGGCCCAGGACGCGCGCGGAGCCGGAGGTCGGTTCGATGAGGCCCATCAGCATGCGGATGGTGGTGGTCTTGCCGGAGCCGTTCGGCCCGAGGAAGCCGAAGACGCTGCCCGCCGGGACGGTCAGGTCGAGACCGTCCACGGCGAGCTGTCCGCCGCGGTAGCGCTTGGTGAGGGCGCGGGTGACGATGACACCGGCACCCGCTCCTTCGGGAGCGCTGTCACCCGACCCCTCCGGATCCGGCTCCGTGGCGGACCGCTCGCCCATCGGCTTCCTCGATTCGTCGTGCCCGTGGGGGACTTACTTCCCCGCGTCGGCCGCCTTCACCAGCGCGTCCTTGGTGACCGCGCCGACGTAGACCTTGCCGTCGTCCGTGATCAGGGCGTTGATCAGGCGGGTCTTGAAGACGGTGCCCTGGCCGAACTTGCCGGTGACCTTGTCGCCGAGCGAGTCCAGGAAGCCGCCGAGTTCGCCGCCGGCCGCGGAGCCGGACGGGACGCCCTGGCCGCCGGTGTCGAAAGTGGCGATGGAATCCCAGCCGTCCCCGATGACGTTGAGCCCCTCGGGGCCGCCCTTGCCGAACTCGCCGGCCGGGCCCTTGCCGAGGTCCTTGCCCAGGTCCTCGCGCTGCTCCTTGCCGAAGTCCTCCCGGTGCCCGGGCGCCTTCGACGCGTCGCCCTCCTCGACCTTCGCGCCCTTCGGCGGGGTGAAGTCGAAGGTGGAGGCGGCCGGCTCGGCGAAGCTGACCTGGGTGAAGCCCGCGTCCACGACGGCCGCGCCACCGCTCGCCGGGGTGAGGGTGAACTTCAGCGGCAGCCCGGTCTTCGAGTCCACCGCCACGGTGATCTGGCCGACCGTGGAGCCCTCGTCCTTGGGCTTGACGACCAGGCGGTAGGCGTCCCGCCCGGCGACCTGCGCGGTGCCCTCGACCGTGACCGAGGTGGTCTTGTCGGCGGCCTTGAGAGCCTCCTCGGCGAGGTCCTTCGGCGTGGCCGGGAGCTCTTCCTTCTGCTTGCCGTCGTGCTCGGCGGCCGTGGTGTGGAAGACCGAGTTGGACTTGCTGTCGTAGCCCCAGACGTCCTTGCCGTTGTGGATGAGGCTGTACTCGGCCGCGTCCTCGAGGAGCGAGACCTTCTGCTTGTCCTCGCCGTCGGCCGCGACGCGCAGTGTGTGCGTGCCGGAGGCGAGCTCGGTGAGCTTGGCGGACGGGTCGGCGGACGCGCCGTCGCCCGAGCCGGAGGGCCCGGCGGCGGAACCGAGCGAGCTCTCCAGTCCGCCGAGGTCCGGCAGACCGAGATCCGTGGTGATCTTCACCGTGCCGGACAGCTGCTGTACGTCCGAGGCGGCGATCTTCTCGATGAGTTCCTGTGCGCTGATCTTCGGCAGGTCGGGGTCGCCGGAGTCGGCGAGCGCCGGGACGAGCCCGATGGTCGCCGCCGCGAGCCCCACCACCGTGGCCGGCACGACGTATCGCGCGGCCTTGCGCCGGCGCGCCGCGCGCAGCTCCTCGGCGTCAGCGGCGGTCGCGCTGTCGTCGGATTCGTACGGTGCCATGTGTGCCTTACCTCCGTCGTCGGCGGCGGCTGTCAACTCCCGTGCGTCCACCCCGTAGCCGCCATTCTCACCCGAATCGGTGAGGAGTGGTGTTTTCCGTGATGTCCATCTGACCAAATCGGCCATGAGCATGCGTCAGCCCTCGGGGCCAACTCCATGTACACCTGGGGTATGACACGACATGCCGGCGCCCCCTACGACCCGTAGGGGGCGCCGCCGTGCAGGTCGGTGAAGTCGACCTTGATGAACTCCAGCGCGGCGCCGCCCTTGCCGCCGACGGCGACGCCCCCTGCGTCGGCTTCGCGCAGGCAATTCGGAAGAGATCTCGGCTTGGATTCAGTCCAGACTAGTGACGTACATCACTATCCCGCCCGGTGGACCACCGCGTCGCACAGCTCCATCAGCGCCGCCTTCGCGTCGCACTCCCGCAGCGGGGCCAGGGCCGCGCGCGCGTCCTCCGCGTAGCGCACGGTGTCCCGGCGGGCCTGCTCCAGCGCGGGGTGCGTGCGCAGGGCGGCCAGCGCCTCCGCGTGCCGGGCGTCGTCGGTGAGGTCGGAGTCGAGCAGCTCGCACAGGGCGACGTCCTCGGCCAGGCCCAGCCGGGCGGCCCGCTCCCGCAGCCGCAGCACCGGCATCGTGGGGATGCCCTCGCGCAGGTCGGTGCCCGGTGTCTTGCCGGACTCGTGGGAGTCGGAGGCGATGTCCAGGACGTCGTCGGCGAGCTGGAAGGCGACGCCGAGACGCTCGCCGTACTGGGTCAGGACGTCCACGACCGTCTCGTCGGCGCCCGACATCATCGCCCCGAACCGGCACGAGACCGCGACCAGCGAGCCCGTCTTGCCGCCGAGCACATCGAGGTAGTGCTCGACCGGGTCCCGGCCGTCCTGCGGCCCCGCCGTCTCCAGGATCTGGCCCGTGACCAGGCGTTCGAACGCCTCCGCCTGGACCCGGACCGCCTCGGGCCCGAGGTCGGCCAGGATGTGCGAGGCGCGGGCGAACAGGAAGTCGCCGGTCAGCACGGCCACCGAGTTGCCCCAGCGGGTGTTGGCGCTGTCGACGCCGCGGCGGACCTCGGCCTCGTCCATGACGTCGTCGTGGTACAGCGTCGCGAGGTGGGTCAGCTCCACCACCACGGCCGACGGCACCACGCCCGGCGCGTAGGGGTCACCGAACCGGGCGGCGAGCATCACGAGCAGCGGCCGGAACCGCTTGCCGCCCGCTCGCACCAGATGCTGGGCGGCCTCCGTGATGAAGGGAACCTCGCTCTTGGTGGCCTCGAGCAGTCCCTCCTCGACAGCCGCCAATCCGGCCTGGACATCGGCTTCCAGAGCCTGGTCCCGCACGCTCAGCCCGAACGGCCCGACGACGGTCACGAGGGGTCTCCTGTCTGCTGGTGTCTTCTGCGGTTACGCGGAATGTCGATAGGTCGCTGCCATCACTCAAGTCAGCGTATCCGGTCACCTTTGGATCACCGATAGCGCCCGCCCCGTCCATGCCAGGCGGTATCGGATCACGACCGGTATGTTTTTGATCACCTGAAAAGAACGGATATCTATCGACTTGTAGGGAATTAGCCGCGCGTGTCCGGATGAGACACCCCCGCACGCACGCGCGTGGCGACCCCTCACACCCGAACCGGTACCCGCGATCCGCGAATACCTGCGGCACCGGGCTCGGCGACGGGACCGCGGAGCCGGCGGGGCCGGAGGGGCCGGCGGGGCCGGAGGGGTCGAGGTCGCCCGGGCGGCTCCGAGTCCCCTCCGTTTCGCGCGTCGACCCGTTCACCCACATCTGACTCGACCACCAAGACCCGCGACGACCGCCGGCGGCACGGCCGCCTCCGCGTCTCCGGCTCGTCGGGCGCCGGGCGTCGGACCCGACGCCACGGGCGGTCATTTGGCTCCGAGTTGAGCTTCTTGCCCGTTTTACACCTCTTGCGATCACCTGTGACTTGGCCCACTCGGGCGGGTGGGCCGACGCACAACCGGAACGCATCGATCCACCTTTTGCCGTGCGCGAGTTGAGGCTTGGCTACAGCAAAGGATCAAGTACCCCAAATGGCTCCTACCAAGGTCAATAGGCACCTCATGTGAATTCGCCACTTGTTCCGGACATGTGCTCTCGCATACGTTCCCGGCCTGTCGGGCGGCCGCCGAATCCTGCCACCGCCCGTACACCCACCGAGAATCAGGGCAGGAGCGGGGGAACCAGGTAAGTCGCCGCGCCGGACGTCTTCGGACATACCGGCACGGCTTGGGGTGAAGTCACGCCTTTCGCAAGGGTGACCGGGCATCTCCCGCCCGAACCCGACAGCTCACCTCGCAGGCGACGGAGAGGAACTTCGCCATGTCTGCTGCCGCTCAGCACCGCCGTACCCGCACCAGCCGTCTCGCCCGCAAACTCGCCGTCGCCGGCACCGGAGTCGCCGTCCTCGCGCTGCCGCTCATCGGCGCGAGCAGCGCGTCCGCGGCCACTCCGACCGTGCAGACCGCGACCACGCTCGGCTACCCCAACACCCTCGACGGCTGGATCCGGGCCTCCCTCGCCGTCATGGCGGAGCACGGGATTCCGGGCTCCTACGACGGCATCTACCGCAACGTCATCCGTGAGTCCTCCGGCAACCCCTACGCCATCAACCTCTGGGACTCCAACGCGGCCGCCGGCACGCCCTCCAAGGGCCTGCTCCAGGTGATCGACCCGACCTTCAACGCGTACCACGTGGACAACACCTCGTGGGACCCCTACGACCCGGTGGCCAACATCACCGCGGCCTGCAACTACGCGGCCCAGCGGTACGGGTCCATCGACAACGTGTTCGGCGCGTACTAGGAACTACGCCCGCGGGAAGAGTCTTTCGAGGACGACGGCGATGCCGTCGTCCTCGTTCGACAGGGTGACCTCGTCGGCCACGGCCTTGAGTTCGGGGTGGGCGTTGGCCATCGCCACGCCGCGGGCCGCCCAGTCGAACATCGGGATGTCGTTGGGCATGTCCCCGAAGGCGATCGTCACCTCGGGCCCCAGTCCCAGGTGTTCGGCGGCCAGCGCGAGGCCGGTCGCCTTGGTGATGCCGCATGGCTGGAGTTCGACGGTCCCGGGGCCCGACATGGTGACCGTCGCCAGCGAACCCACCACCGAGCGGGCGGTGAGCGCCAACTCGTCGTCGGACAGGTAGGGATGGCGCAGCAGCACCTTGCTGATCGGCTCGCACCACAGGTCGTCGCGGCGGCCGACCCGCACGGCGGGCAGGGTCGGATGCGGCATCAGATAGCCGGGCTCGATGAGCGTGAGCCCGTCGACACCGTCCTGGTCGACGGCCGCGTACACCTGCCCGACCTCGGCCTCGATCTTGCCGAGCGCGGTCTCGGCCAGTTCCCGGTCCAGGGTCACCGACCAGAGCAGACGGTCCGCGCCGGCGTCGTAGACCTGTGCGCCCTGTCCGCACACCGCGAGCCCCGTGCTGCCCAGGTCGTCGAGGAGCGGCCGCACTCTGGGGGCGGGCCGTCCGGTCACGACGAGGTGCCGGGCCCCACTCGCCGCCACCCGCGCGAGCGCGGCCAACGACCGGTCGGAGAGCGTGTCGTCGGCGCGAAGCAGCGTGCCGTCCAGGTCGGTGGCGATGAGTGAATATGCGGGGGAGGGGGCCATGATCAGAGAATACGGATGGTTGGCCCCCGCGACTCGACGCGAACCGGACGGCTCCTGCTTTCACATCCGTTGACGGCAGTTCCGGTTCCGGGGCGGGACGGCGGGGCCAGGCAGGGTCGGCGGACCTTGCGGGGCGCGGCCCGAACACCCCGGCGGGTCACAGGCCTTGCCCGAGGGCGCCGGCACGATCCGTCGCCCGGGACGGGCCGGGCCTGGGGCCCCCGAGCGCGCCCACTGAGCGGTCACGCCGCAGGCCCCGCGGGCGCGGCCCGAACACCCCGGCGGGCCACCGGCCTTGCCCGAGGGCGCCGGCACGATCCGTCGCCCGGGACGGGCCGGGCCTGGGCTCCCCGAGCGCGCCCACTGAGCGGTCACGCCGCAGGCCCCGCGGGCGCGGCCCGAACACCCCGGCGGGCCACCGGCCTTGGCCGAGGGCGCCGGCACGATCCGTCGCCCGGGACGGGCCGGGCCTGGGGCCCCCGAGCGCGCCCCACTGAGCGGTCACGCCGCAGGCCCCGCGGGCGCGGCCCGGGCACCCTGGCGGGTCACCGGCCTTGGCCGAGGGCGCCGGCACGATCCATGGTCCGACACGGGCCGGTTCAAGAGCTCCTCGGCTGTTTCCGCGAAGCGGTTACCCCACGGACCGAGCGGGCGCGGCCCGAACACCCCAGCGGATCACCGGCCTTGGCCGAGGGCGGCGGCACGATCCGTCGTCCGGGACGGGCCGGGACAGGCCAGGAGGAGCGATGCCGCGGGCGCGGCCCCGGCGCCCGGGCGGGTCACCGGCCTTGGCCGAGGGCGCCGGCACGATCCGTCGTCCGGGACGGGCCGGGACAGGGAGCCCCGAGTGCGCCCCGCGGAGTGGTCACGCCGAGGATCGGATCACCAGTTCCGTCGGGAGGATGACGCCCGCCGTGTCCTCGCCCGCGATCTGGGCGAGGAGCATGCGGACCATCTCGGCGCTGATGCGGTCGAAGGGCTGGCGCATGGTGGTGAGGGCGGGGGCGATGGCGGTGGCCGCCGGGGAGTCGTCGAAGCCGCCCACGGCGATGTCGTCCGGGACCGAGCGCCCGGCCTGCTGGAGGACGCCCACGACCCCGAGGGCCATGAGGTCCGAGGCGACGAACACCGCGTCCATGTCCGGGGCCTGGGCCAGCAGGCGGCGGGCCGCCCGTTCGCCGCCGCTGCGCCGGAAGTCGCCCTCGACGACGAGCGCCGGATCGTACGGCAGGCCCGCCTCGGCGAGCACGTCCCGGTAGCCGGCCAGCCGGTCGGGCCCGCCCGGCATGTCCAGCGGCCCGGTGACCATGCCGACCCGGCGGCGGCCGCCGGCGAGGAGATGGCGGACCATGTCCTGGGCGCCCTCCCGGTCGGCGGCGGCCACGTAGCTCACCTTGGTGCCCCGCCCTATCGGCTTGCCGCAGACCACCAACGGGATCCCGGCGTCGTGGAGTTCGGCCGCGACCGGGTCACCGCTGTGGTTGGAGAGCAGCAGGACGCCGTCGACGTGACCGGAGGTGATGTACCGGGTCAGCCGGCGCCGGTCGTCGTCGCTCTCGGCGAGCATCAGCAGCAGCGGGATGTCGTGCTGGGCGAGCCGCTCGGTGCAACCCCGCAGCAGGACGTTGAAGTTGGGGTCCTCGAAGAACTTCTCCTGCGGCTCGGTCAGCAGGAACGCCACCGAGTCCGACCGGCCGGTGCTCAGGCTGCGCGCATGCCGGTTGACCACGTAGCCGGTCTTCTTGATGGCGGCCTCCACGGCCCGCCGCGCGGCGGGCGAGACGTAGTGGCCGCCGTTCAGGAAGCGGGAGACGGTGCCCCGCGACACGCCCGCCTCCCGGGCCACGTCGTGGATGGTGGGAGGCCTGCGGCGGCCGTTCGCGCTGGTGGTCATGTTCCTCGTCGGCTAGAGACGTCAGCAGGAGAAGGGGTGTTCAGGCCTTGACCGAGCCGCTGAGCAGGTCCAGGGACCAGAACCGCTGGATCACCAGGAAGAGCGCGATCAGCGGGAGGATCGCGAGCAGGCATCCGGTGATGACCAGGGTGTAGAGGGCCGGCTGCGAGGCGCCCTGGGCGAGCAGGGTGTAGAGGCCGAGAGTGATCGGGAACTTCTCGTCGTCGGCGAGCATGACGTAGGGCAGCAGGAAGTTGTTCCAGATGCCGACGAACTGGAAGAGGAACACCGTGATCAGGCCCGGCATCATCATCGGTACGGCGATCCGCGAGAAGATCCGCCACTCGCTCGCGCCGTCCATGCGGGCCGCCTCCATCAGCTCGGCGGGCACGGACGCCGCCGCGTAGATGCGGACCAGGTAGACGCCGTACGGCGACAGGATCGACGGCAGCAGCATCGACCAGTACGAGTCGGCCATGCCGAGCTTCGACAGCAGCAGGTACTGCGGTACGGCCAGCACGATGGACGGCACCAGCACGCCGGCCAGGATCATCTTGAAGACGGCCTCGCGGCCCCGGAAGGCGAACCGGCCCAGCGCGTAGCCGCCGGCGGCGGAGACCGCGGCCGAGAGAAGGGCGCCGAAACCGGCGTAGAAGGCCGAGTTGGCCATCCACTTCCAGAAGATGCCGTCCCGGTAGGCGGTCAGGTCGCTCAGGTTCTGGAAGAAGCCGCTGCCGGGGGCGAAGGTGAAGGTGGAGAAGAGCTCCGAGCGGTCCTTGGTCGCCGCGACGACCACCCAGGCGATGGGGATCAGGCAGTACAGGGCGCCGAGGATCAGCACGATCGTGGGCACCCAGGCGGTGCGGCGCGCCTTCGCGGTGGTGTCGGCGGTGAGGGTGAGGGGGGTCATGCCCGGTCCTCCCGGGTGTAGCGGTCGGAGATGCGCAGCAGGGTGAAGGAGAGGACGAACGTGGCCAGGGCCAGGACGACCGCGGTGGCGGAGGCGCCGTAGATGTCGGACTGCAGGAAGGCCTTGTCGTAGATGGCCATCAGGGGGCTCCACGAGCTGGGCAGGCCGTTGGTGAGCGGCTTGAGGGCCATCGGCTCGGTGAAGACCTGGAGGGTGGCGATCACCGAGAAGAAGAAGGTGAGCACCAGGGAGGGCATCACGATCGGGATCTTGATCCTCAGGGCGATCTTCAGGTCGGACGCGCCGTCGATCCTGGCCGCCTCGTAGATGTCCGGCGGGATGGCCCGCAGGGCGGTGTAGATGACGATCATGTTGAAGCCGGTGCCGCCCCAGACCGCGATGTTCGCGAAGGAGAGGTAGAGGTTGCCGCCGTCGAACAGGTCGGGCTGCGGGAGGCCGAACTTGTCCAGCAGGTAGTAGAAGGGGCTGACGTCCGGCAGGTAGAGGAAGCCCCACATGAGGGCGGCGATGATGCCCGGCACCGCGTACGGCAGGAAGATCATCAGCCGGGCGAAGGGCGCGCTGCGGGCCTTCGGGGTGTCCAGCATCAGCGCGAACAGCAGCGCGAGGCCCAGCATGGTCGGGATGACGATGAGACCGTAGCCGAAGGCGCGCAGGACGCTGTGGCCGAACTCGGAGTCCCCCAGGACGTCGGTGTAGTTGCCGATGCCGTTCCAGACCTGCCGCCGCGCGCCCTTGCCGAGGCCGATGCCCTTGACCTGGACCTTGTGCAGGCTCAGCCAGATCGCGTACCCGATGGGCACCACGGTGAAGGCGGCGAAGAGGGTGAGGGTGGGCACCAGGAACCAGTACGGTGCGCTGCGGCCACGGCGGCGGGGGCGGCTGGGGCGGACGGACTGGGCGGTGCCGGTGCCGTCCGCCAAGGGGCCGGCCTCGGCGAGGTCGGCGCCCTTGAGCGGAGCGCTGGTCATGCCTCGGTCACCTCGAAGCCCTGCTTCTTCATGTCGCCGAAGGTCTTCGCCTGCATGGTGGCGAGGGCGGAGTCGAACTGGGACTCCTTCTTCGCCTTGCTGGCCTTGCCGAAGGCGTCCTGGAAGGTGGTGTACGCCGTGTTGACGTTGGGACCCCAGGCCGCGGCTGCCGTGGTCGCGGCGATCTCGCCGGCGGTGGTGTAGAAGTCCGCCTGGTTCGAGAAGAACTCCGGCGTGGTCAGGATGTCGCCGGACTGGCCCTTCGTGGCGGCCGGGTAGATCGCGACCTCCTTGACCAGGGCGGCAAGCGCCTCCGGGTCGGTGTTCAGCCAGGTGGCGAACTTGGCGGCGGCCTCCGCGTGCTTGGAGTCGGTGGAGACACCGGTGGAGGAACCGCCCCAGCTGCCGGTGACGTTCTCGCCGGCCTTCCACTGCGGCAGCGGGGCCATGCGCCACTTGCCCTTGGTGTCGGGGGCGGAGGAGACCAGCACCCCGGGCGCCCAGACGGCCGAGACCCAGGCGAGGTGGGTGCCCTTGTTGAGGGCGTTGTTCCAGGCCGGGGTGTACATCGGCTGATTGTCGATGACACCCTCCTGGACCAGCCCGCCCCAGAACTCGGCGACCTTCTTGGTGGCCGCGTCGTCGATGCCGACGGTCCACTTGCCGCCCGAGTCGACGGTCCACCACTTGCCGCCGGCCTGCTGGGCGAGGCCCGCGAAGAGACCGGGGTCGTTGGCGGAGAAGGTGGTCAAGTAGGCGTCCGGGACGGCCTTCTTGGCGGCGCGGGCGGTCTCGGCGAACTCCGTCCAGGTCTTCGGGACGCTGAGTCCGTGCTTCTTGAAGAGGTCCTCGCGGTAGTAGAACATCAGCGGTCCGGCGTCCTGCGGGATCGCGTAGAGCGCGTCCGTGCCGAGGGTGACCATGCCCCACAGGCCTTCGGCGAACTCGGACTTGGTGCTGCCCGCGTACTTGGTGATGTCCGCCAGGACGTCGTTGGAGACCAGGGTCGGCAGGGACTGGTACTCGACCTGGATGAGGTCGGGGGCGTTGCCGGCCTTCTTCGCGGTGATCAGCTTGGAGACGATCTCGCCACCGCTGGCCTGCTTGGACACGGTGACCGTGATGTCGGGGTTCTTCTTGTTCCAGATCGCGGCGACCTTCTCCATGTTGGGCGCCCATGACCAGTAGGTCAGCTTGACCGGCCCGCTGTCGCTGCCGCCGGAGTCGTCGTCGGAACCGCCGCAGGCGGCGAGGGTGCTGGTGAGGCCGAGGGCTGCGGCCCCGGCAAGGACGCTGCGCCTGCTGATCTGGCGGCGGTTGAGCGACATCTTCATCTCCCCTGACTTGGAACCAGCCGGTCTCGAGACGTCGCGCGTTCGCGGCACCGCCGTGGGGGGAGGTTCTGCGGACGTGACCGAGAGGCTGTGCGCGAGGGCCGCGCGGCTCTGTGATCGTGCACAGTAGAGAATTGTTTCGGCCCCTTGTCAATGGCGAGAGCGTGCGGTTATCTACTTGTTGCCCGCCGATGACAGGGGTGAGGGGAGCTGTGCACGATCACAGAAAATGAGGGTTTTCTGGGGTCGTCAGGCGTAAGCCCGCTCTCCTCACTCCGTTCCCCGGCCTGCCCTGTGTCCCTCACCCGGCCGTCGAAGTCACCGCAGAGCCGGTATCCCCGTGACCGTCCGCGAAAGGACCCCTTGAGATGCGCAGACGCAGTGTTCTCACCGCTGCCGGAGCCGCCGCGCTGGCCGTTCCCATGTGGGGGGCGGCACCGGCCGTCGCCGCGTCCGCCACCGCCGCGTCAGCCACCGCCCGGCGCGGCTGTCTGGAGATCCGGGGCGTCGACATCTCCTCGCTGCCGAAGAACGAGGACCACGGGGCCGTGTACCGCACCGCCGAGGGCCACCGCGCGGACCCGGTCCGCCTGATCGCCCAGGCAGGCGTCACCCACGCCCGCCTCAAGGTCTGGGTGAACCCGGCCGACGGCTACAACACCAAGGCGCACATCCTGCCGCTGGCACGGCGGTTGAAGCGGGCCGGCGTCGGCATCTGGATCGACTTCCACTACTCCGACAGCTGGGCCGACCCGGCGCACCAGACCAAGCCGGCCGCCTGGGCGGGCCTGGACGTGGCGGGGCTCACCCGGGCGGTGTACGACCACACGGCCGATGTGCTGGGCGCCCTGCGGAGACAGGGCACCCCGGCCGGGCTCGTGCAGATCGGCAACGAGCTGAACGGCGGCCTGATCTGGCCCGAGGGCAACTGGGAGCACTTCGACACCATGACCGCCTTCCTCAAGGCCGGTCTGAGCGCGGCCCGCGACACCACGCCGCGGGTCCGCACGATCCTGCATCTGGCGAACGGCGGCGACAACGGGCTGTACCGCTGGTGGTTCGACAACGTGCTGTCGTACGGCGTCGACTTCGACATCATCGGGCTCTCGTACTACCCGTTCTGGCACGGCCCGATCGCGGACGCGGCCGCCAACATGGCCGACATCACCGCGCGTTACGGCAAGCCGTGCGTGATCGCCGAGACGGCGTACCCGTTCACGCTGGAGAGCGAGGACGACGTCAACGACATCCTGAACAGCCCCTCGCAGCTGACCGACGGTTTCCCCGCCACCCCCGAGGGCCAGGCCGCGTGGCTGCGGGCGGTGGCCGACCTCGCCGCCGGTGTGCCGGACGGCAAGGGCCTGGGCTACTGCTACTGGGAGGGGCTTTGGACCTACCGGGCGGGCAGCGGCTGGGACCCGGCGGACCCGTCCTCGGGCAACGCCTGGGAGAACCTGGCGCTGTTCGACTTCCAGGACAGGGAGCTGCCGGGGCTGCGGACGCTGGGGCGGTACCGGTCGTAGGCGGGGTTCTCCGCGGTAA
Organism: Streptomyces sp. NPDC001668; assembly: GCF_042893155.1. NCBI lineage: Bacteria > Bacillati > Actinomycetota > Actinomycetes > Kitasatosporales > Streptomycetaceae > Streptomyces > Streptomyces sp. NPDC001668. Next base: position 110,544 of record NZ_JBIAUQ010000021.1, on the reverse strand, counting down.
GGGCGGCGGAGGGGTGGTCGGGCTGCATCTCGCAGAACGCCGGGGGTCCAGGCGTCCGTACGCGCGGGCCGGAGCGTACGAGGCCGTTCCTCGCGTGGCGAGGGGGCGGCGGCGGCCGGTCTGCCCGTCGCGGGACGCCGGGGGGCTGCCGTCCGTGCGCGGACCGCGGGGGGCGTACCGGACCACACGGCGCGGGCCTCGGGGGACTACCGGACCACACGGCGCGGGCCTCGGGGACGTACCGGGCCACACCTCGCGTGACGAGGAGGCGGCGGCCGGCCTGCCCGTCGCGGGACGCCGGGGGCCTGCCGCCCGCACGCGGGCCGCGGCATGTACCGGGACCGCACCCACGCGGACCAGACGGCCGCCCGGCCCACCTCTCGCGGGACGCCGGGAGCCTGCCGCCCGCACGCGCACCGCGGCACGGACCGGGACCGCACCCGCGCGGACCAGGCAGCGGCCCGACCTACCCCACGCGGGTCGCCCGGGGCCTGCCGACCGCACACAGACCCCGGCGCGTACCGGGACCGCACCCGCGCGGACCAGGCGGCGGCCGGCCTGCCCGTCGCGGGACGCCGGGACCCCGCCGCCCGTACGCGGACCGCAGGCCGTACCGGACCGCACCGCACCGCGCGGACCCCAGGGGCCGGCCCAACTCCGGCCTCGGCGAGGACACCACCCCGGGCTCCGGCGAGATCGACGCTGCCGTCGACCGGCGCTGGAGGGTCTCAGCCGCCCGTGGGGCTACCCGTGCGCCGCCGCCAAGTGCCGTGCCAGTCTCGGGGAGGCGAACTCCGTGCCGCACACGAAGCGCATCACCGGGCCGTAGGACGACGCCGCCGGCAAGCCGGTGAAGTACAGGCCGGGGACGGAGGAGACATAACCCGCGCCGAGCCTGGGCGTGCCCCGGCTGACGGCCAGCGCGGTGCGCAGTTCGTGGCCGAGGAAGCCCATCGCGGCGAGGTCGACGCGGTAGCCGGTGGCCGCGATGACGTGGTCGGCGGCGAGGCGGTCCATCGTGCCGGAGTGGGTGAGGACCTCCAGGGCCGGGTGGCCGTCGGCCGTGTCCGCCTTGAGGATGCGGTTCACCTCGGTGACCTGGACCTTGCCCTCGAAGCGGTCGCGCAGCCACCACGCGCCGAGCGGGCCGAGGACCCGTCGGACCAGGTAGTGGCGGGCGCCGGCCGGGAGTCGGCGGTAGGGGTGCGGGTAGTAGGTCAGGGCCCACAGCGACCAGGCGCGGCCGAAGGGCGACTCGGGGCGCAGCCTCGGCTGCTTCCAGGGCGGTGCCCCGAAGTCCACACTCCCGCGTCCTCGGGCGACCACCCTGACCTGCGCGCCCGCCTCCGCCGCGAGGACGGCCGTCTCCAGCGCGGACTGGCCGGCGCCGACGACGATCAGCTCCTTGCCGGAGTAGCGGGTGAGGTCGTGGTGCTGGGAGCTGTGGGAGAGCGGGCCGGTGGGGGCGGGGCCGTCGGGCGCGGCGGCGGCCAGCTCCGGGGGCAGGTGGGAGAGGCCCGACAGGCCGGTGGCGACGACGACCGCGCGTGCGGTGAACGACTCCCCCGAGTCGAGCTTGAGCTGGAAGCCGCCCCGCTCGCTGCGGTCCACGGACACGACCCGCACCTGTTCGAGCTCGGGCACCAGCTGCTGCTGGAACCACCGGCCGTAGGCGATGAAGGTCTCCACGGGGACGATGTCCTCGTCCGTCACCAGCCGGGGGATGCCCGCCGCGTCGCAGTAGTCGACGAGGGTGTGGCCGCGTTGCGGCGCGTCGAGGTTGGAGGCGGCCGGCGTCGACTTGAGGAGCATGCCCGCGGGCATGTGGTCGCGCCAGCTGACCATGGGGTCGCCGAAGACGCGCACGGGTATGCCGCGCGCCCTCAGATGGGCGGCGGTCGACAGGCCGAAGGGCCCGGCGCCGATGACTGCTACCGGTTGGATCACGAAGTCCCTCCCCAGGACGTCACGTCGTCACTTCGTGGTGGTGCCGTTGGCCGGCCGGCCGCGTGCTGCCACGTCAGCCGGTCGCGCTGCCGCGGCGGCTGGTACGCCACAGCTGGTAGAGATGTTTCGCGCCGGGCCGCACGAAGCGGCCGAGCATGGTGAGGAACGGCAACGGGTCGTCACCCGCGAGCCAGGCCAGTTCGGTCCCGCTGGGCCGCGCCGGCGCGTGCGGTGTCGTATAGCCGCTGCGGCGGTAGGCGAGCAGGGCGGGCAGGTCGATGTTCTCCACGACATAGCGCCGGCCGGCCCGCTGTTCGCCCTCCGGAACGGCCCGCCCCGTGAGGTCCAGGTGCAGGGCGCGGACGACGTCCACCCCCGACTCGCTCTCGAAGAGCCGGAACTGGGCGCCCATGCGGGGGTTGAAGTCGAGCAGTTTGTACTGGCCGTCGCGCCGGTCGAAGCGCAGGTCGAGGTCGATGACGCCGGTGTAGCCGATCTGTTTGATGAAACGTGCGGCGAGGTCGGCGAGTTCCGGGTTGTCGACGACGTACGCGTTGGCCGTCATGCCCGCGTGCGGCGGCCAGGAGCGCACCTTGACGCCGGTGAACAGGGCCAGCGGGGTGGAGTTGGCGTCGAAGTAGGCGTGCACGATCCAGTCCTCGGCCTCCTCGCGGGGCAGGTACTCCTGGAGGATCACCCCGGGCCGCTCGCCCCAGTCACGGGCGAGGGCGAGCAGCCCTTCACGGGTGGCGATGCGCGTGGTGCCGCCCACGGCCGGCCGGGTGCGCCGTACGAACGCCTCGCGGTTCTTGGCCACCACCGGGAAGCGGGCCTTCTCGGCGAAGGCCACGATGTCGTCGTACGACTGCGGGAAGGCGGCCTCGGGGCTCGCGATCCCGTGTTCCGCGCACAGTTCGTGCAGGCCCTGTTTGCTGGCCAGCCGGCGGGTCAGGCCGGGCTCCACGCGCGGGAAGAGGAACCGGCCGAGGAGGTCGTTCTGGTGCTCGGCGATCAGGACCGCCGCCTCCTCGTCGGTCGGTACGAGAACGGCGGGGCGGCCGATGCGGCGCCCGATCCGGATCAGCCCCTCCACCAGCCGGCCCGGGTCCTCGGTGCCGGTCGTCGGCCAGACGAACGCGCGGGTGAGATAGCGGGAGGCGGCCGCGGGTGTGTAGGGGTCCTCCGTGATGGCGTACATGGGTACACCGAGGCGGCCCAGACTGCGGATCGCGCCGACTCCGCCGTGGTGCAGCGGATAGTCGCCGAACTTGACGATCAGGGCCGGGACCTCGCGGTCGGCCTCGAACGGCACACTGCTAGCGCTTTTGGCCACGATCCCCCCACGCGTCCCCCGACGGACGCGACCCCACCCATCCCGTCCGTGCCTCGCAAAGGACGCTAAGCCGGAATGCAAGCCTCCGAGTATCCCGTACCAGGACATTGCGAACTCTTTAGCCATATTGCTAGCCCTTTAGCCACTCCCGCGACCGGCGCCCCGGACGTAACGTGTGGCGCGACCACCCGGACCGCCACGTGTGCCGCGACCATCCGGTCCGCCCGGCACGCGCGAGAGTGAGGCAGCACCCCATGCCCCCCTTCGATGTCCCCTACGACGTGCCCGAGGGCGACCCCTTCGGCCCGCACAACCTCCCCTACGGCGTCTTCTCGCCGGCCGGCTCCTCCGACCGGACCGTCGGCGTCCGGCTCGGCGGCCACGTCCTGGACGCGGGCGCGGCGGCCGCCGCCCTCGGCTCGCCGTACGTCTCCCTGCTCGCGCAGCCGTCGTTGGGACCCTTGCTGGCCGCCGGCCGCACGGCCTGGTCGGACGTGCGGCGCGCGCTGACCGGGTGGGTGACGGTGCCCGCGCACCAGGAGGCGATCGCGGGCTTCTTCCACCCGCTGTCGTCGGTCGACCTCCACCTGCCCTTCGAGGTGGCGGACTACGTCGACTTCTACGCCTCCGAGAACCACGCCCGGAACGTCGGCCGGATCTTCCGCCCGGACGCCGCGGACTCCCTGACCCCCAACTGGAAGCACCTGCCGATCGGTTACCACGGCCGCGCGGGCACGGTGGTGGTCTCGGGGACGGATGTCGTACGGCCGTCGGGCCAGCGGAAGGCTCCCGCGGACGCGGCTCCCGTCTTCGGCCCTTCCGTGCGGCTCGACATCGAGGCGGAGGTCGGCTTCGTGGTCGGGACGCCGTCCGAACTCGGCCGGCCGGTCGGCCTCGGCGACTTCCGGGAGCACGTCTTCGGACTGTGCCTGCTCAACGACTGGTCCGCGCGGGACATCCAGGCCTGGGAGTACGTCCCCCTCGGCCCGTTCCTCGGCAAGTCCTTCGCCACGTCGGTGTCGGCGTGGATCACCCCGCTGGACGCCCTGGAGGAGGCCCGGGTGGCGCCGCCGGAGCGGACGCACGAGCTGCTGCCGTATCTGGACGACACCGCTTCCGACGTGGAGCCGGGCGGCTACGACCTGCGGATCTCCGTCGCGATCAACGGTCATGTGGTGTCGGAGCCGCCGTTCTCCACCATGTACTGGACGGCGGCCCAGCAGCTGGCGCACATGACGGTGAACGGCGCCTCGCTCAGGACGGGCGACCTGTACGGCTCGGGGACGGTGAGCGGGCCTTCCGAGGGCCAGCGGGGGTCGCTCCTGGAGCTCACCTGGAACGGACGGGACGCGCTGGAACTCCCGGACGGCAAGCGGACGTTCCTCGAGGACGGGGACGTGGTGACGCTGTCGGCGTGGGCTCCCGGCCCGGACGGGGTCCGGGTGGGCCTGGGAGAGGTCGTGGGACGGGTGGTCTCGGGGGGCGTGTGAGGCGTCCGGAGCTGTCCGAGTCCTGCCGCGGGGCGCCCGCTCACGGCATACTGGCGGCGGGCGGCACACGTGGGACGACGTGCCGGCCGCCCCGCAGCGCCTCACCACACAGCCCCACCTCCCCTGTCTCCGATCAGGATCCGGAGCCCGTGGCATGACTTACTGCCTGCTCCTGCTGAGCACCGTCGCCGTGGCGGCCGCCGTGCCGGTGCCGCGCGCGCTCACCCGGGCCGCGTGGCCCGAACGGGAACCGGTCGTCGGGCTGTGGGTGTGGCAGTGCCTGGTCGCCACCGTGCTGCTGTGCTGTCTCACCGCGCTGGTCCTCGGGGCGGCGGCGGTCTTCCACACGGTCCGCGACCATGTCTTCGCCCCCGCGCCCCCGGCCGTGACCGCGGCGTACGACCTGTCGGCCGTGCCGGTCTGGGCGGTCACGCTGACCCTGCTGCTGGCGGCGGGGGCCGGCTGGACCACGGCGATGCTGGCCCGCGAACTGGTCGAGGCCCGGCGGCGCCGCGGGGCCGCCCGTGAGCATCTGCGGGAGCGCGCGCCGGATCTGCCGGCCGGGCTGGGCGCGGCGACGCGCGGTCCGCTGCTGGTGCTGGAGGACGAGTACCCGGACGCGTGGTGGATGCCCGGGAATCCGCCGCAGCTGATCGTGACGACCGGCGCGCTGCACCGGCTGACCGACCACCAGCTGGACGCGGTCCTCACCCATGAGCGCGGCCACGCGCGGGCCCGCCACGACTGGCTGCTGCACCTGTCGACCGCGCTGGCCACGGGGTTCCCGCGGGTCCCGCTGTTCGCCCACTTCTGCGACCAGACACACCGGCTGGTGGAGCTTGCGGCGGACGACACGGCGTCGCGGCGGTGCGGGCATCTGACGACGGCGTTGGCGCTGATCGAGCTGAACCAGCACCGGGGGGTGCTGTCGTGTGCGTCCAGTCATCGGCTGCTGGGTGAGCGGGTGGAGCGGTTGCTGGAGCCGCCGCCGAGGTTGCTGCGCAGGCAGAGGGCGCTTACGTCTGCGACGGCTGCGCTGGTGCCGTTGCTGCCGTTGCTGATCGTTTTTGGGCCGGGGTTGTCGGCGCTGGCATAGGGGTTGTTCGTCGGCTGTCGGCAGGTGGGGGTTGCTCGCGCAGTTCCCCGCGCCCCTGGGTGGGTCCACTCAGGTGGCACATCTCGTCCCGCAGCGCTGGAAAACGCAGGTCAGGAACGGATCTGTCACCGCATCAGGTGGCGCAACAATCCGGCAACACAGGTTTTCCTACCGGCTCGGTATGGTTCCAGCCATGCCACCTACCGACCGTATCCGGGACCACGCCGGCCAGGGCGCGACCACCGTCGCCGCCCGTGCCCGGCGCCGGCTGCGTGCGGACCAGGCACGGCAGCTCGCCGATCTTCTGCGCCACCAGGTCCTCACCGGTGGCTTCGAGGACGGCGCCCTCCCCCACGAGACGATCCTCGCCGCCGACTACCGCGCCTCCCGCAACACGGTCCGCCAAGCCCTGGACCTGCTCCGCGCGGAAGGCCTGGTGGAACGCCTGCCCGGCGTCGGCACCGTGGTCGTCGGCCAGAAGTACCCCCACGGCCTGGACCGTCTCATGGGCCTCGCGGAAACCCTCCGCGAACACGGCACGGTCACCAACGAGGTCCGCACCATGGGCCCCGCCCCCGCCCCGCACCCGGTGGCCCGGCGCCTCCAGGTCGATCCCGGCACCGACGTCCTCTACATCGAACGTCTGCGCCGCCTGAACGGCCTCCCCCTCTCCCTCGACCTCACCTACATCCCGCTCGACCTCGGCACCGCCCTGCTCGGCGCCGACCTGGAGAACACCGACGTCTTCCGCCTCCTGGAAGCCATCACCGGCCAGGGCCTCGGCCACGCCGAGATCACCCTGGAGGCGGTGAACGCGGACGCGCACTCCTCCGCCGTACTGGAAGCCCCGCGCGGCGCCGCCGTCCTCATGCTGGAACGCCTCACGCACCTCGCCGACGGCCGCCCGGTCGACCTGGAGTTCATCCGCTTCCGCGGCGACCGCATCACCATGAGCGGCCTCCTGCACCGCGCCCTGTAGACCCCCCTGCTCGCACATTCCTGGAGACAGCCATGCCCTTGGCGCCCCAGCGGGCCGACGTGCCCGTGACCATCGACGAGTCGAAGTGCATCGACGGCTGCACGCTCTGCGTGGACATGTGCCCGCTGGACTCCCTGGCCATCGACACCAGCAGCGGCAAGGCCTACATGCACGTCGACGAGTGCTGGTACTGCGGCCCGTGCGCGGCCCGCTGTCCCACCGGAGCCGTCACGGTCAACATGCCCTATCTGCTCCGGTGAGAGGCCCCGAACTCCCATGAAACACAAACCAGTTGTCGCCACCCTGCTGTTGCTGGCGCCGCTGACGGCCTGCGGCAGCGCCCAGGCGGGCGACAGCTCCACCGTCACCGTCACCGTCGGCTACCAGTCCAAGACCATCAACACGGTCACCGCCGGCACCCTGCTGCGCTCCCTCGGCTACTTCGAGAAGCAGTTGAACGCCCTGCACGACGGCCACACCTACAAGGTCGACTGGCAGGACTACGCCACCGGCGCCCCGATCACCGCCCAGATGACCGCCGGGAAGATCGACATCGGCTCGATGGGCGACTTCCCGCTCCTCATCAACGCGGCCCGCGGCAAGCAGCTCGGCAAGCCCACCCACCTGGTCTCGGTCACCGGCTACAACCTGCGCGGCGGCCTGAACACGATCGTCACCTCCCCCGACTCGAAACTCGCCTCGCTCAAGGACCTGAGCGGCAAGAAGGTCTCCACCAGCGTGGGCTCCGCCGCCGACGGCACCCTCGTACGCGCTCTCCAGCGGGCCGGCATCGACCCCGACAAGGGCATCGAGAAGCTCAACCAGCAGCCGGCGGTGGGTGCCTCGGCCCTCACGGCGGGCAGTACGGACGCGCTCTCCCAGTTCGTCGCCTGGCCCGGACTGCTCACCTACCAGGGCAAGGCGAAGGCCCTCTACGACGGTGCCGAGCTGAACCTCCCCACCTTCCACGGCGTCACCGCCCGCCAGGACTTCGCCGAGAAGCGCCCGGCGGTCCTGGAGGCGTTCCTGAAAGCTCAGGCCGAGGCCACCGACTACCTCAACGGCCACCCTGTCGCCGCAGCCGAGTCGGTCGCGAAGGCCACCGGTCTGCCCGCCGAGGTCGTCTACCTCTACAACGGAGCCCACGGCATCTCCACCTTCGACCCGGCGGTCAAGCCCCGGCTGATCTCCGCGCTGAAGGACGACGTCTCCGTACTGAAGGCCGCCAAGCTGACCGGCGACATCGACGTGGACTCCTTCGTCGACGACCAGTACCTCAAGAAGGCCCTCGGCGCCGGCTACGCGAGCCGCCTCGCCTCGAAGCCGCCCGCCTCCGCGAGCGAGGTCTGGCCCAAGGGCGCCTCCGCGACCCGCGGCTTCAAGACGCCCGCCGAACTCCTGGCGTACGTCTCCGCGCACAAGGACGGCATCCGCGCCGCCTACGTCCCCGACGCCACCACCGGCACCCTCTGGTTCGCCGACAAGGCGGTCTGGGTTGCCGACGGCGACCGGCTCCTGCCCTTCGTCGCCCCGGAAACCGCGCGGGCGTACGTCCTGGCCCACGGCGGCGCCCGGGTCGTCACCTACGCCGACGCGCTGGAGCGGGCGTCGTGAGCCGGCCCCTCCCGAAAGCCGGCCGGTACGCGCTCAGGGCGGCCTCGCTGGCGGTCGCCCTCGGCGTGTGGCAGCTGCTGACCAGCCTCGACGTCGACCTGTGGCTGCGCTTCTCGCAGTTCCCCACGGTCACCGAGGTGGCGAGCACCTTCGCCGACCGCCTCTCCGGTCCCGACTACTGGACCGACCTCACCGACAGCCTCACCCGCATCCTCACCGGCTTCCTCCTCGCGGCGGTGCTCGGCGTGGCGACGGGCGTGCTCATCGCGCGCTCCCGCCTCGCCGAGGACCTCCTCGGCCCGGTGCTCGAAGTCGTCCGGCCGATCCCCGCGATCGCCCTGGTCCCGGTCGCGATCCTGCTCTTCCCCTCCAACGAGCAGGGCATCGTCTTCATCACCTTCACCGCCGCCTTCTTCCCCGTCCTGGTCTCCACCCGGCACGCGGTCCGCGCGCTGACCCCCGTGTGGGAGGAGGCGGTGCTGACCATGGGCGGCGGGCGGTGGCGGATCCTCGCCTCGGTCGTCCTGCCGGGCGCCTTGCCCGGCATCTTCGGCGGTCTGTCCGTCGGCATCGGCGTGTCGTGGATCTGTGTGATCTCCGCCGAGATGATCTCCGGCCAGTACGGCGTGGGCTACCGCACCTGGCAGGACTACACCGTCGTCGACTACGCGGGCGTCTTCGTCGGCATGGTCACCATCGGCGTCCTCGGCTGGCTCACCTCCACGGCCGTGGAACTGCTGGGCCGCCGCCTGACGCGCTGGCTGCCGAGGACGTCGTACGTCGCCGGGCCCCGGCCGAGGACACCGCGCGCCGCGACCCCGGCGGCGCCCCTTCGTGAGGGACCCCGAACCGAGGCCCAGGAGGCACGCGATGAGCACCTCGTCTGACACCGTCGACACCGTCGTCGATACGGCGGCCCAGGCACCGTCCGGCTCACGCGGCACCCGCCTCACGCTCCGCGGCGCCATCCTCGGCCGCCCCGGCGCACCCGTGGTGACCGGCGTCGACCTGGACATCGCGCCCGGTGAGATCCTCACCGTCGTCGGCTCCTCCGGCTGCGGCAAGTCGACGCTGCTGCGCACCCTGGCGGGCCTGCTCCCCCTGCTCTCGGGCGAGGCCGCCCAGGACGGCCGGCCCCTGACCGGCCCCGGTGCCGAACGCGCCCTGGTCTTCCAGGAGGACGCCCTGCTGCCCTGGCGCACCCTGCGCGCCAACGTCGAACTCCCCCTGGCCGTCAAGGGCCTGCCACGCACCGAACGCCGCGCACAGGCCGAGTCCTGGCTGGACCGGGTCGGACTCGCCGACCAGGCACGGCAGTTGCCGCACCGCGTCTCCGGCGGGCAGCGCCAGCGCGCCCAACTGGCCCGCGCCCTCGCGGGAGCACCCCGCGCCGTCCTCATGGACGAACCCTTCGGCGCCCTCGACGCCCAGACCCGCGCGGGCATGCAGGACCTGCTGGTGGAGGTGCTCCGGGGCACGGGCGCGACCGTCGTCTTCGTCACCCACGACGTGGACGAGGCCCTCTTCCTCGGCGACCGCGTGGCACTCCTCGGCGGCGGCCGCCTGACCGCCGTACGCGACGTGCCGCGCCCGCGCGACCGCACGGCCCACGACGATCCCGCGCGCGTGGCACTGCGGCGCGACGTCCTCTCCTCGCTCGGAACCTGAAAGGCCCCCCGGTGACCACGCCCTCCTTGAACACACCGTTGGAGATCCCCGCCCTCACCGACGCCGAGGAGATCCGCTGTGACGTCCTCGTCGTCGGCGGCGGCACCGCCGGCACCATGGCCGCCCTGACCGCCGCCGAGCACGGCGCGGACGTCCTGCTCCTCGAGAAGGCCCACGTCCGCCACTCCGGTGCCCTCGCCATGGGCATGGACGGCGTCAACAACGCGGTCATCCCGGGCCGCGCCGAGCCCGACGACTACGTCGCCGAGATCACCCGCGCCAACGACGGCATCGTCGACCAGTCCACCGTCCGCCAGACCGCCACCCGCGGCTTCGGCATGGTGCAGCGCCTGGAGTCGTACGGCGTGAAGTTCGAGAAGGACGAGCACGGCGACTACGCGGTCCGCCAGGTCCACCGCTCCGGCTCCTACGTGCTGCCGATGCCGGAGGGCAAGGACGTCAAGAAGGTCCTGTACCGGCAGCTGCGGCGGCGCGAGATGCGAGAGAAGATCCGCATCGAGAACCGGGTCATGCCGGTGCGCGTCCTGACGGCCCCCGAGGACGGGCGTGCCGTGGGCGCGGTCGGCTTCAACACCCGCACCGGCGCGTTCGTGACGGTCCGCGCGGGCGCGGTGATCCTGGCGACCGGCGCCTGCGGCCGCCTGGGCCTGCCCGCCTCCGGCTACCTGTACGGCACCTACGAGAACCCGACCAACGCCGGCGACGGCTACGCCATGGCCTACCACGCGGGCGCCGAGCTCACCGGCATCGAGTGCTTCCAGATCAACCCGCTGATCAAGGACTACAACGGCCCCGCCTGCGCGTACGTCGCCAACCCCTTCGGCGGCTACCAGGTCAACCGGCACGGCGAACGCTTCGTCGACTCCGACTACTGGTCCGGCCAGATGATGGCCGAGTTCGCGGCCGAGGTCGCCTCCGACCGGGGCCCGGTGTATCTGAAGCTGAGCCACCTCCCCGAGGAGTCGATCTCGTCCCTGGAGTCGATCCTGCACTCCACGGAACGGCCCACCCGCGGCACCTTCCACGAGAACCGCGGCCACGACTACCGCACCCACGACATCGAGATGCACATCTCCGAGATCGGCCTGTGCGGCGGCCACTCGGCCTCCGGCGTCCGCGTCGACGACCACGCCCGTACGACCGTCCCACGCCTCTACGCCGCCGGCGACCTGGCCTGCGTGCCGCACAACTACATGATCGGCGCGTTCGTCTTCGGCGACCTCGCGGGCGCGGACGCCTCCCAGTACACGCCCTACGAAGGGGAGTTGCCACCCGACCAGCTCCGCGAGGCGCACGAGCTGATCTACCGCCCGCTGCGCAACCCGGACGGCCCCCCGCAGCCCCAGGTCGAGTACAAGCTGCGCCGCTTCGTGAACGACTACGTGGCCCCGCCCAAGTCCGGCGCCCGTCTCTCGCTGGCCCTGGAGTCCTTCGAGCGGATGCGGGACGACATCGCCGCGATGGGCGCCCGCACCCCGCACGAGCTGATGCGCTGCGCCGAGGTCTCCTTCATCCGCGACTGCGCCGAGATGGCGGCACGCGCCTCCCTGGCCCGTACGGAGTCCCGCTGGGGCCTCTACCACGACCGTCTCGACCACCCTCATCGCGACGACGCCTCCTGGTTCCACCACCTCGACCTGCACAAGTCCCCCTCCGGTGCGATGGAGTTCACGGCCCGGCCCGTGGCTCCCTATCTGGTCCCGATCGACGAGTTCACCCCGGTCGGCGGCCCCTCCCGGCACCTCGGCGAGGTGCACGCCGAGGATGTGGCAACGGCCGGTGCGCGAGACCGGGCGCCGGTGGCGGCGGGGGTGGGCCTCGGGGTGGGCCCTGGCGCGGGCCCTGGCGTGGGAGCGAACTCGCTGCCGACGGGGAGGGGGCCCCTCCCCCCTCCCCACCCCACCCCCACCCCCGAGAACTCCTCCGCCCGCCTCCTCGAACTCGTCGCCCTCGCCGAGGACGAGCCCGAACTCGACGCCCTGCGGCCCTACTTGACCGACCCCGCGCCCGCCGTCCGGCGTGAGGCCGTGGCTGTGCTGACCGAGACCCTGCCCCCGGGTACCGGCCCCGCCCTCGCCCAGGCGCTCCGGGATCCCGCCCCCGAGGTCCGCGCCGCCGCGGCCGCCTCCCTGCGCGAGCTGGTGGAGACGCTCCCGCCCGAACCCGCCCTGCGCGACGGTCTGGCCGCCGCCCTCGCCGAACCGGACCCCGTCGTCCGCGCCGCCTCCCTCGACGTCCTGCGGGCCCTGCGCCTCGGTGACACGGACCTCTTCGCCGGGGCCCTCACCGACGCGGAGATACCCGTCCGCATCGAGGCCGTCCGCGCTCTCGTCTCGGTGGACGCCGCCGAGGAGCTCGCCCGCGCGGCCAGCACCGACCCGTCCCGCGAGGTCCGCGTGACGATCGCCAAGGCTCTGGCGACGGTGTGGGCCCAACGCCCGCTGGACGCCGCCCTCGACGCCCTGACCCGTCTCACCGAGGACCCCGACGCCCTGGTGCAGGGGGCCGCCTACGGAGCGCTGGGCACCACCGGCTGCGCCGCGCCCCTGGCCGCCCGCGCCGTCGCCGCCCTGTCGGCCTCCGCGTGGCAGGTCCGCTCGGGTGCCGCGACGGCACTGTCCGCCGCCGATCCGGACGTGGCCGTCCCCGCGCTCGCCAAGGCCCTCGCCGACCCGAACGCCGACGTCCGCAAGGCCGCCGTCCTCGCCCTGACCCGCCACACGGCCACCGCCGACGCCCGCGCGGCCCTTGCCACGGCGACGTCGGACCCGGACGCGGACGTCAGGGCGTACGCGGCGCGAGCCCTGTGAGGTGACGTGAGGGCGTGCGGCACAACCGCCGCACCCCGCGCCGGAGCCCGGCGGCGGCTATATCCAGCCGTCCTCGGGCTCCGGATCCGCGTCCATCTCGGGCCAGTGGTCCGCGCCGGGATCCGTGTCCCCGGCCGGGCTCGGTGTCTTCGCGGCCGTACGGTCGTCCGTCAGTTCGGCGAGCACCCCGATCACGCCCTCCCCGTACGTCGCGAGCTTCTTCTCTCCGACCCCGCCGACGCTCCCGAGCTCGGTCACCGATGTGGGCCACACGGTGACGATCTCCCTGAGTGTGGCGTCGTGGAAGATGACGTACGCCGGGACGCCCTGCTCACGGGCCTGCTCGGCGCGCCAGGCCCGTAGCGCTTCGAAGGCCGGGACCAGCGCCTCGGGCAGCTCGGCCACCGCGGCCTTGGTCCTGCCCCGCCCGGACGAGGACGAGGAGCCGGCCTTGGCGCTCGCCGGCTTCTTCGGTTCCTTGCGCAGCGGGACCTCCCGCTCCCGCCGCAGCACCGCCCCGCTCGCCTCGGTCAGCACCAGCGTGCCGTACTCCCCCTCGACCGCGAGGAGCCCCTGGGCCAGCAACTGCCGTACGACACCTCGCCATTCGCCCTCGGAGAGCTCCTCGCCGATGCCGAACACGGACAGCTGGTCGTGGTCGAACTGGATGACCTTGCCGGTGCGCTTGCCGAGCAGGATGTCGACGATCTGCACCGCCCCGAACTTCTGTCCGCGCTCCCGCTGGAGCCGCACGATCGTGGACAGCACCTTCTGGGCCGCGACCGTGCCGTCCCAGGTCTCGGGCGGGGCGAGGCAGGTGTCGCAGTTGCCGCAGCCCGTCGGATCCGGTTCCTGGCCGAAGTAGTTCAGGAGCTGCCCGCGCCGGCACTGCGCGGTCTCGCACAGCGCGAGCATCGAATCCAGGTGGGCGGCGGCCCGGCGCCGGAACGCCTCGTCGCCCTCGCTCGACTGGATCATCTTGCGCTGCTGTATGACGTCGTTGAGGCCGTAGGCCATCCAGGCCGTGGAGGCCAGTCCGTCACGTCCGGCGCGGCCCGTCTCCTGGTAGTAGCCCTCGACCGACTTGGGCAGGTCGAGGTGGGCCACGAAGCGAACGTCCGGCTTGTCGATGCCCATGCCGAAGGCGATGGTCGCCACCACGACCAGGCCGTCCTCGCGCAGGAAGCGGGACTGGTGGGCGGCGCGGGTGCCCGCGTCCAGGCCCGCGTGGTACGGGACCGCCTCGATGCCGTTGCGGGAGAGGAACTCGGCGGTGGCGTCCACCGACTTGCGGGAGAGGCAGTACACGATGCCCGCGTCGCCCGCGTGCTCCTCCCGCAGGAAGGCGAGGAGCTGCTTCTTGGGGTCGGCCTTGGGGATGATCCGGTACTGGATGTTGGGCCGGTCGAAGCTCGCCACGAAGTGCCGGGCCGTCGGCATGTTGAGCCGCTGGGTGATCTCCTCGTGGGTGGCACGCGTGGCCGTCGCGGTGAGCGCGATCCTCGGGACGTCCGGCCAGCGCTCACCGAGCACCGAGAGCGCCAGATAGTCGGGCCGGAAGTCGTGGCCCCACTGGGAGACACAGTGCGCCTCGTCGATGGCGAAGACGGCGATCTTGCCGCGGGAGAGCAGGTCCTGCGTGGCGTCCAGGCGCAGCCGCTCCGGCGCGAGGTAGAGCAGGTCCAGCTCTCCGGACAGGAACTCGGCCTCCACCACGCGGCGCTCGTCGAAGTCCTGCGTGGAGTTCATGAACCCGGCGCGCACGCCGAGCGCCCTGAGCGCGTCCACCTGGTCCTGCATGAGCGCGATGAGCGGTGAGACGACGATGCCCGTGCCGGGTCTGACCAGGGAGGGGATCTGGTAGCACAGCGACTTGCCGCCGCCGGTCGGCATGAGGACGACGGCGTCCCCGCCGGCCACCACATGCTCGATGATCTCTTCCTGCTCGCCGCGGAAGGCGTCGTATCCGAAGACCCGGTGCAGCGTGGCCAGTGCCTCGCTGTCGCTCGTGTCCGGTGTCCCGGTGATCCCTGGCATCTCGCTGATACCGCCCATCCCGCGCATAGTCCCGTCCCCCGTACGTCGTCCCTCGACCACTGCCTCCACGATAGGGGCCGGGACCGACAGCGCCGGAGTTATCCACAGGCCGGGCCGATGAGGTGATGTGGTCATTCGATCGGCCGCTGTCACCTGGCGCACCCGTTCGAGCGTGGACATGCTGCTCGGGCGGGCTGGGGAGGTCCGCCTCTCTCCCTTCTCCCTCCAGCACCTCAAGGAGAACCACGATGGCCCCCCGGCCTCTGAAGGCAGTCCTCACCGTCGCGGCGACAGTGGCCTTCTCACTGACCGCCGTGCCCGCGCAGGCGGCCGACCCGGACCCGTTCGTCTGGACGGAGCTGACCACGGCGTACACGGAGACCGGCCAGTACGGCTATGAGCCGTTCGTGTCGAGCGACGGCTACGCCCGCACCGACGAGTGCGTGCCGCATGTGGGCTACCGCTATGTCAACGCGGCTTACACCGGCAGCCTCGACCCGGGGGAGCCCTCTGCCCTGCTGTACGAGGACGGGCCTCGCGGCCGTGAGCTGACCGCGGTGGAGTGGGCCGTCGCGGACACCGGGCAGGCGGCCCCGGAGCTGTTCGGCCAGAAGTTCGACGAGGGGCAGCAGCCGAACCAGTTCACGCTCCGCGCCTGGATCTACAAGAAGAACCCCAGCGGGTTCTTCCACCCCACCCACCCCGACGTGACCTGCGGTCCCGCCGCGGAACCGAGCACGCCCCCGGAGGCCGGCCTGCTCGCGGACATCGACTGGACCGGCCTGGTCACCTGAGCACGGCGAAAGGCCCCGGTTCCCTCTCCGGGAGCCGGGGCCTTCGTACGGAACTCAGGTCACCGCACGAACACTCCCGCCTGGTTCGCCAGGTCCAGGAAGTACTGCGGCGCCACACCGAGGACCAGCGTGACCGCGACGCCGACCCCGATCGCCGTCATCGTCAGCGGTGACGGCACGGCGACCGTCGGGCCGTCCGGGCGCGGCTCGCTGAAGAACATCAGCACGATCACGCGGATGTAGAAGAACGCGGCGATCGCCGACGAGATCACACCGACCACGACGAGCGGCGCCGCGCCGCCCTCCGCCGCCGCCTTGAACACGGCGAACTTCCCGGCGAAGCCGGAGGTCAGCGGGATACCGGCGAAGGCCAGCAGGAACACCGCGAACACGGCCGCCACCAGCGGCGAACGACGGCCGAGCCCCGCCCACTTGGACAGGTGCGTGGCCTCACCGCCGGCGTCGCGGACCAGTGTGACCACGGCGAACGCGCCGATCGTCACGAAGGAGTACGCGGCCAGGTAGAAGAGGACCGACGACACACCGTCCGGAGTGGTCGCGATGACACCGGCGAGGATGAACCCGGCGTGTGCGATCGAGGAGTACGCCAGCAGCCGCTTGATGTCGGTCTGTGTGATCGCGACGATCGCACCGCCGAGCATGGTGACGATCGCGACGGCCCACATGACCGGCCGCCAGTCCCAGCGCAGGCCCGGCAGGACGACGTAGAGGATCCTCAGCAGCGCGCCGAAGGCGGCCACCTTGGTCGCCGCCGCCATGAAGCCGGTGACCGGGGTCGGGGCGCCCTGGTAGACGTCCGGCGTCCACATGTGGAAGGGGACGGCGCCGACCTTGAACAGCAGGCCCATGACGATCATCGCCGCGCCGATCAGCAGCAGCGCGTCGTTGCCCATGGTGTCGGCGAGTGCCGGGTCCACGGTGGTGATCGTGCCGTCGACGACCCGCGCGATCGTGCCGTAGGACACCGAGCCCGCGTAGCCGTACAGCAGGGCGATGCCGAACAGGGTGAACGCGGAGGCGAACGCGCCGAGCAGGAAGTACTTGACCGCGGCCTCCTGCGACATGAGCCGCTTGCGGCGGGCCAGCGCGCACAGCAGGTACAGCGGCAGCGAGAAGACCTCCAGGGCCACGAACAGCGTCAGCAGGTCGTTGGCGGCCGGGAAGATCAGCATGCCGGCGACGGCGAAGAGCAGCAGCGGGAACACCTCGGTGGTGGTGAACCCGGCCTTGACGGCCGCTTTCTCGCTGTCGCTGCCCGGCACGGAGGCGGCCTGCGCGGCGAACGAGTCGACGCGGTTGCCGTGCGTCTCGGGGTCGAGCCGCCGCTCGGCGAAGGTGAACAGGCCGACCAGTCCCGCCAGCAGGATCGTGCCCTGGAGGAACAGGGCCGGTCCGTCGACGGCGATCGCGCCCATGGCCGCGATGCCCGCCTTGGTGGTGGCGTATCCGTCGGTGGCCAGGGCGACGACCGCCGCGAAGGCGGCGCACAGGGCCACCACGGAGACGAACAGCTGGGCGTAGTAACGGGACTTGCGCGGGACGAAGGCCTCGACCAGCACTCCGATGATCGCCGCGCCCACGACGATCAGGGTGGGTGACAATTGCCCGTATTCGATCTTCGGCGCGTCGATCTTGGAGATCGGGTCGGCCGCGGTTGTCCACAGGCTGTGGACGGCTACTGCGCTCACTTGGCCGCCTCCACCTCGGGCTTGGGGTCCTTCTTGTGTACGTCGGACATGGTCGACTTCACCGCCGGGTTCACGATGTCCGTGACGGGCTTCGGGTAGACGCCCAGGAAGATCAACAGGACGACCAGCGGGGCGACGACCACGAGCTCACGCGCGCGCAGGTCGGGCATCGCGGAGACCTCCTGCTTCACCGGGCCCGTCATCGTCCGCTGGTACAGGACGAGGGTGTAGAGCGCGGCGAGCACGATGCCGAAGGTCGCGATGATGCCGATCGCCGGGTAGCGCGCGAACGTGCCGACCAGGACCAGGAACTCGCTGACGAAGGGCGCGAGGCCCGGCAGCGACAGGGTGGCGAGTCCGCCGATCAGGAAGGTGCCGGCGAGCACCGGGGCGACCTTCTGGACACCGCCGTAGTCGGCGATGAGCCGCGAGCCGCGCCGGGAGATCAGGAAGCCGGCCACCAGCATCAGCGCGGCCGTCGAGATCCCGTGGTTGACCATGTAGAGCGTCGCGCCGGACTGGCCCTGGCTGGTCATCGCGAAGATGCCCATGATGATGAAGCCGAAGTGCGAGATCGACGCGTAGGCCACCAGGCGCTTGATGTCCCGCTGGCCGACCGCGAGCAGCGCCCCGTAGATGATGCTGATCACCGCGAGGACGAGGATCACGGGCGTCGCCCACTTGCTGGCCTCCGGGAAGAGCTGGAGGCAGAAGCGGAGCATCGCGAAGGTGCCCACCTTGTCGACGACCGCCGTGATGAGGACGGCTACCGGTGCGGTGGCCTCCCCCATCGCGTTGGGCAGCCAGGTGTGCAGCGGCCACAGGGGCGCCTTCACCGCGAAGGCGAAGAAGAACCCGAGGAACAGCCAGCGTTCGGTGTTGGTCGCCATGTGGAGCGAGCCGTTGGCGCGCGCCTCGGCGATCTCCTGGAGGCTGAAGTTCCCGGCGACCACGTAGAGGCCGATCACCGCGGCCAGCATGATCAGACCGCCGACCAGGTTGTAGAGCAGGAACTTCACGGCGGCGTACGAGCGTTGGGCCGCCGCGTGCTCGTCGGAGCCGGCGTGGGCACGGTCCCCGAAGCCGCCGATGAGGAAGTACATCGGGATCAGCATGGCTTCGAAGAAGATGTAGAACAGGAAGACATCGGTGGCCTCGAAGGAGATGATCACCATCGCCTCGACGGCCAGGATCAGGGCGAAGAAGCCCTGCGTCGGCCGCCAACGCTTGTTGCCGGTCTCCAGCGGGTCGGCGTCGTGCCAGCCCGCGAGGATGATGAACGGGATCAGCAGGGCGGTCAGCGCGAGCAGCGCCACCCCGATGCCGTCCACGCCCAGTTCGTAGCGGACCCCGAAGTCGGCGATCCAGGCGTGCGACTCGGTGAGCTGGTAGCGGTCGCCGTCCGGGTCGAAGCGGACCAGGACGGTGATCGCGAGGGCGAGTGTGGCGAGCGAGACGAGCAGCGCCAGCCATTTGGCCGCGGTGCGCCGCGCGGCCGGCACGGCGGCCGTGGCGATGGCCCCGATCGCCGGGAGCACCGCCGTCGCTGTCAGCAGAGGAAAGGACATCGGTATCAGACCGCCCTCATCAGCAGGGTCGCGGCGACGAGGATCGCCGCGCCGCCGAACATCGAGACCGCGTACGACCGCGCGAAGCCGTTCTGCAGCTTGCGCATCCGCCCGGAGAGCCCGCCGACCGAGGCCGCCGTGCCGTTGACCACGCCGTCGACCAGGGTGTGGTCGACGTAGACCAGGGACCGCGTGAGGTGCTCTCCGCCGCGGACCAGGACGACGTGGTTGAAGTCGTCCTGGAGCAGGTCGCGGCGGGCGGCCCGGGTGAGCAGCGACCCGCGCGGGGCGACGACCGGGACCGGGCGCCTGCCGTACTGGAGCCAGGCGATAGCGACGCCGACGACCATGACGGTCACCGTGGCCGCCGTGACCGTGGTCGCGCTGATCGGAGCGTCTCCGTGGCTGTGCCCGGTGATGGGCTCCAGCCAGTGCAGGAAGCGGTCGCCGATGCTGAAGAACCCGCCCGCGAAGACCGATCCGAAGGCCAGCACGATCATGGGGATCGTCATGGACTTGGGGGACTCGTGCGGGTGGGGCTCGGCGTGCTCACCGTGGTGCTCGGCGGCGGGCTCGGCGCTCGGGGCCTCCGGGGAGCGGGTGGGCTGGTTCTTCCAGCGCTCCTCCCCGAAGAACGTCATCAGCATCACGCGCGTCATGTAGAAGGCGGTGATGGCCGCGCCCAGCAGAGCGCATGCCCCGAGGATCCAGCCCTCGGTGCCGCCCTTGGCGAAGGCCGCCTCGATGATCTTGTCCTTGGAGAAGAAGCCGGACAGGCCCGGGAAGCCGATGATGGCGAGGTAGCCGAGGCCGAACGTCACGAAGGTGACCGGCATGTACTTCCGGAGGCCGCCGTACTTCCGCATGTCGACCTCGTCGTTCATGCCGTGCATGACCGAACCGGCGCCGAGGAAGAGGCCGGCCTTGAAGAAGCCGTGCGTCACCAGGTGCATGATCGCGAAGACGTAGCCGATGGGGCCGAGGCCCGCGGCGAGGACCATGTAGCCGATCTGCGACATGGTCGAGCCGGCCAGCGCCTTCTTGATGTCGTCCTTCGCGCAACCGACGATCGCACCGAACAGGAGCGTGACGGCACCGACGACGGTGACGACGAGCTGGGCGTCCGGGGCGAGGTTGAAGATGTTGGCGGAGCGGACGATCAGGTAGACGCCCGCGGTCACCATGGTCGCGGCGTGGATGAGGGCCGAGACCGGGGTCGGACCCTCCATCGCGTCCCCGAGCCAGGACTGCAGCGGGACCTGGGCGGACTTGCCGCAGGCGGCGAGCAGCAGCATCAGGGCGATGCCGGTGAGCGTGGCCTGGGATGCGCCCTCGACGAGTCCGGGCTTCTCATGGGAGCCGAGGACCGGGCCGAAGGCGAAGGTGCCGAAGGTCGTGAACATCAGCATGATCGCGATCGACAGGCCCATGTCGCCGACGCGGTTGACCAGGAAGGCCTTCTTGGCGGCGGTGGCCGCGCTGGGCTTGTGCTGCCAGAAGCCGATCAGCAGGTAGGAGGCGAGACCGACGCCCTCCCAGCCGACGTAGAGCAGAAGGTAGTTGTCGGCGAGGACGAGCAGGAGCATCGCCGCGAGGAACAGGTTCAGATAGCCGAAGAAGCGGCGGCGGCGCTCGTCGTGCTCCATGTACCCGATCGAGTACAGGTGGATCAGCGAGCCGACGCCGGTGATCAGCAGCACGAACGTCATCGAGAGCTGGTCGAGGCGGAATGCGACGTCCGCCTGGAAGCCCTCGACCGGCACCCAGCTGAACAGGTGCTGGGTGAGCGTGCGGTGCTCGGCGTCCTTGCCCAGCAGGTCGGCGAAGAGGATGGCGCCGAACACGAAGGAGGCGCCGGCGAGCAGCGTGCCGATCCAGTGGCCGACGGCGTCCAGCCGCCGGCCGCCGGTCAGCAGGACCGCCGCTCCGAGCAGAGGCGCCGCGATGAGCAGCGCGATGAGGTTGTCCACGATTCAGCGACCCCTTACAGCTTCATCAGGCTGGCGTCGTCGACCGAGGCCGAGTGGCGGGAACGGAACAGCGACACGATGATCGCGAGCCCGACCACGACCTC
This sequence comes from Streptomyces sp. NPDC001668, assembly GCF_042893155.1. Classification (NCBI taxonomy): domain Bacteria; kingdom Bacillati; phylum Actinomycetota; class Actinomycetes; order Kitasatosporales; family Streptomycetaceae; genus Streptomyces; species Streptomyces sp. NPDC001668. Next base: position 89,404 of record NZ_JBIAUQ010000021.1, on the reverse strand, counting down.
CGCGGCGGCGACGACCATCGTGAAGAAGGCGATGATCTGGCCGTCGAGATTGCCGTGCATCCGGGAGAAGGCGACGAACGCGAGGTTGCAGGCGTTGAGCATGAGCTCGATGCACATGAACACGACGATCGCGTTGCGCCTGATCAGTACGCCGGTGGCGCCGATCGTGAACAACAGGGCGGCGAGGTAGAGGTAGTTGACCGGGTTCACTTCGACGCCTCCTTCTTGAAGGTGGCCGGTTCGATCGCGGTCCGCTCCAGGCGTTCCTCGGCGCGCTGCTCCAGCGCCTTGAGGTCGTTGAGGGCCTCGGCCGAGACGTCACGGATCTGGCCGCGGTCCCGCAGCGTCTTGCTGACCGTGAGCTCGGAGGGGGTGCCGTCGGGCAGCAGGCCCGCGATGTCCACCGCGTTGTGCCGGGCGTAGACGCCGGGGGCGGGCAGCGGCGGGACGTGCCTGCCCTCGCGGACGCGCTTCTCGGCCATCTCGCGCTGGGTCAGGGCGCGTTCGGTGCGCTCGCGGTGGGTGAGCACCATGGCGCCGACGGCGGCCGTGATCAGCAGGGCGCCGGTGATCTCGAAGGCGAAGACGTACTTGGTGAAGATGAGGGTCGCCAGACCCTCCACGTTGCCACCCGCGTTGGCCTGGGTGAGGCCGTTGAACTGCTTCAGGGAGGCGTTGCCGATGCCCGCGAAGAGCAGGATGCCGAAGCCGAGCCCGCACAGCAGGGCGAGCCAGCGCTGGCCCCTGATGGTCTCCTTGAGGGAGTCCGCCGCGGTCACGCCGACGAGCATCACCACGAACAGGAACAGCATCATGATCGCGCCGGTGTAGACGACGATCTGGACGACGCCGAGGAAGTAGGCGCCGTTGGCGAGGTAGAACACCGCGAGGATGATCATGGTGCCGGCGAGACAGAGCGCGCTGTGCACGGCCTTCTTCATGAAGACGGTGCACAGGGCGCCGATCACGGCGACGGTGCCGAGGACCCAGAACTGGAAGGCCTCGCCGGTGGAGGTCGCGTACGCGGCGAGCTGGAGCGGTGCGGTCATCGCTCGATCACCTTCTCCGAGGCCGGTTCGTCCGCACCGAAGGTGGAGTCGGCCTCCTGGACCACCTCGCCCTTGGAGACGGCGACCTGGGGCACGGTGCCGGGCGCGGCCTCGGTGACCAGGCCCCGGTAGTAGTCCTGCTCGTCGGTGCCGGGGTAGATGGCGTGGGGCGAGTCGACCATGCCCTCCTCGAGACCGGCGAGCAGCTGCTCCTTGGTGTAGATGAGGTTGGCGCGGCTGGAGTCGGCGAGCTCGAACTCGTTGGTCATCGTCAGCGCGCGCGTGGGGCACGCCTCGATGCACAGGCCGCACAGGATGCAGCGGGCGTAGTTGATCTGGTAGACGCGGCCGTACCGCTCGCCCGGGGAGTAGCGCTCCTCGTCGGTGTTGTCGGCGCCCTCCACATAGATGGCGTCGGCGGGGCAGGCCCAGGCGCACAGCTCGCAGCCGACGCACTTCTCCAGGCCGTCCGGATGGCGGTTGAGCTGGTGCCGTCCGTGGAACCGCGGAGCGGTGGTCTTCTGCTGCTCCGGGTACTGCTCGGTCAGCCGCTTCTTGAACATGGCCTTGAAGGTCACGCCGAAGCCGGCGACGGGGTTCATGAAGCCGGGCTTCAACTGCTCGGTCTCCTTGGGCTCCTCAGCCATCGGACGCCTCCTTTCCATCCGTAGATGCGCCGTCACTCTGAGTATCGGACCCACCACTGACAATCAGCTCCCGCTCCCGTCGGGGGCGGCGCCTCGGCACGGGTGCGACCTCCTGTCCGGGCAGTGGTGGCACGGGGAACCCGCCCGCCATCGGGTCGAATCCGGCCGGTTCCGCGGCGGTCTCGGCGGCCGTCTTCGACTTCTCGCGGAACATGTCGGCGACGAAGGAGAGCAGGAGCAGGACCAGGACTCCGCCGCCGATGTAGAGGGCGATGTCGGCGAAGTCGTAGTTCTCGTTGCGCAGGGTCCGCACGGTCGCGACGAGCATCAGCCACACCACGGAGACCGGGATGAGGACCTTCCAGCCGAGCTTCATCAGCTGGTCGTAGCGGACCCGCGGGAGCGTGCCGCGCAGCCAGATGAAGAAGAACAGCAGCAGCTGCACCTTGATGACGAACCAGAGCAGCGGCCACCAGCCGTGGTTGGCGCCCTCCCAGAAGGTGGAGATGGGCCAGGGGGCCCGCCAGCCGCCGAGGAAGAGCGTGGTCGTCACGGCCGAGACGGTCACCATGTTCACGTACTCGGCGAGCATGAACATCGCGAACTTGATCGACGAGTACTCGGTGTTGAAGCCGCCCACGAGGTCGCCCTCGGACTCGGGCATGTCGAAGGGGGCGCGGTTGGTCTCGCCGACCATGGTGATGACGTAGATGATGAAGGAGACCGGCAGCAGGACGATGTACCAGCGGTCCTGCTGGGCCTCGACGATCGCCGAGGTGGACATCGACCCGGAGTAGAGGAACACCGAGGCGAAGGCGGCGCCCATGGCGATCTCGTACGAGATCATCTGCGCGCAGGAGCGCAGGCCGCCGAGGAGCGGATACGTCGATCCGGAGCTCCAGCCCGCGAGCACGATGCCGTAGATGCCGACCGAGGCGACCGCGAGGATGTAGAGCATCGCGATCGGGAGGTCGGTGAGCTGCATCGCGGTGCGGTGGCCGAAGATCGAGATCTCGTTGCCGGAGGGGCCGAAGGGGATCACCGCGATCGCCATGAAGGCCGGGACGGCCGCGACGATCGGCGCGAGGACGTAGACGACCTTGTCCGCGCGTTTGACGATGACGTCTTCCTTCAGCATCAGCTTGATGCCGTCGGCGAGCGACTGGAGCATGCCCCAGGGGCCGTGCCGGTTGGGGCCGATGCGCAGCTGCATCCAGGCGACGACCTTGCGCTCCCACACGATGGAGAACAGCACGGTCACCATCAGGAAGGCGAAGCAGAAGACGGCCTTGATGACGACGAGCCACCAGGGGTCGGTGCCGAAGACCGAGAGGTCTTCCGCGGCGAGGTACGGGCTCATGCCTCCACCTCCTTGGGGGCTTCGGCGGCGAGCGTGGCCGGGCCGATGTGGACGAGGGAGCCGGGCCGCATCCCGGCGTCGGAGGCGACGCCCCCGCCGGTGGAGTTCAGCGGGAGCCAGACCACGCGGTCGGGCATCTCGGTGATCTGCAGCGGCAGTTCGACGACTCCGGTCTTGCCGGTCACCGCGAGGAGGTCGCCTTCCTTGACGCCCGCCTCGGCGGCCGTCGCGGCCGACACACGCGCGCGTGCCGCGTGCCGGGTCCCGGCCAGCGCCTCGTCGCCCTGCTGGAGGAGGCCCTGGTCGAGGAGCAGCCGGTGTCCGGCCAGCACGGCCTCTCCGGCGGCGGGCCGCGGCAACTGGGCCGCGCTCTCCAGCGGTTCGGTTCCGCGCGGTCCGTCCCAGGGGCCGAGCCGGTCGATCTCCGCGCGCGTGGTGCGCAGATCCGGCAGGCCCAGGTGTACGTCCATGGCGTCGGCCAGCATCTGGAGCACCCGTGCGTCGGTGGGCGCGAGGCGGCGGGTCATCTGGTCGGGCTTGAGGGCGGCCTCGAAGAAGCGCACCCTGCCCTCCCAGTTGAGGAAGGTGCCGGCCTTCTCGGCGACCGCGGCCACCGGCAGGACGACGTCCGCGTGCTCGGTGACCTCACCGGGCCGCAGTTCCAGCGACACCACGAACCCGACCTCCTGGAGCGCTTCACGCGCGCGTGCCGGATCGGGCAGGTCGGCGATCTCGACGCCCGCGACCACCAGCGCCTGGAGTTCGCCGGACAGCGCGGCCTCGACGATCTGACCGGTGTCCCGGCCGTAGCGGTGCGGGAGTTCGGCGACTCCCCAGACGGAGGCGACCTCCTCACGCGCGCGCGGGTCGGTGGCCGGACGGCCGCCCGGCAGCAGCGACGGCAGCGCGCCCGCCTCGACGGCACCGCGCTCTCCGGCCCGCCGCGGGATCCACACCAACTGCGCCCCGGTCGCGGAGGCGGCCCGCGCGGCGGCGGTCAGTCCGCCCGCCACGGCGGCGAGGCGTTCGCCGACGACGATCACCGCGCCCGCGGTGCGCAGCGCCTCGGCGGCCCTGCTGCCGTCGTCCTCCAGGCCGACTCCGCCGGCCAGCGCGTCCAGCCACTCGGTCTCGGTGCCGGGGGCGGCGGGCAGCAGGGTGCCGCCCGCCTTCTCCAGACCGCGGGTGGCGTACGTGGCGAGGGAGAAGACCTTCTGGCCGTGCTTGCGCCAGGCCTTGCGCAGCCTCAGGAAGACGCCGGGCGCCTCCTCCTCGGCCTCGAACCCGACCAGCAGAACGGCGGGCGCCTTCTCCAGGGCGGTGTACGTGACGCCCGTACCGTCGAGGTCACGGCCGCGGCCGGCGACCCGCGCGGCCAGGAAGTCGGCCTCCTCGCTGCTGTGCACGCGCGCGCGGAAGTCGATGTCGTTGGTGTCGAGGGCCACGCGCGCGAACTTGCTGTACGCGTAGGCGTCCTCGATGGTGAGGCGGCCGCCGGTGAGGACTCCGGCCCGGCCGCGTGAGGCGAGCAGCCCCTGGGCTGCGATCTGGAGCGCCTCCGGCCAGGACGCCGGGACCAGTTCGCCCTCGGGGTTGCGGACCAGCGGGTGCTCCAGCCGGTCACGCTGCTGCGTGTACCGGAAGGCGAAGCGCCCCTTGTCGCAGATCCACTCCTCGTTGACCTCGGGGTCGTTGGCCGCGAGCTTGCGCATGACCTTGCCGCGCCGGTGGTCGGTGCGGGTGGCGCAGCCGCCGGAGCAGTGCTCGCACACGCTCGGGGAGGAGACCAGGTCGAAGGGGCGGGAGCGGAATCGGTACGCCGCCGAGGTGAGCGCGCCGACCGGGCAGATCTGGATGGTGTTGCCGGAGAAGTACGACTCGAAGGGGTCGCCCTCGCCGGTGCCGACCTGCTGGAGCGCGCCCCGCTCGATCAGTTCGATCATGGGGTCGCCCGCGACCTGGTTGGAGAAGCGGGTGCAGCGGGCGCACAGCACGCACCGCTCGCGGTCGAGGAGCACCTGGGTGGAGATCGGGACGGGCTTCTCGTAGGTCCGCTTCTTGCCTTCGAAGCGGGACTCGGCCTGGCCGTGGGACATCGCCTGGTTCTGCAGGGGGCACTCGCCGCCCTTGTCGCAGACCGGGCAGTCCAGGGGGTGGTTGATGAGGAGGAGCTCCATCACACCGTGCTGGGCCTTCTCGGCGACCGGCGAGGTGAGGTGGGTCTTCACCACCATCCCGTCGGTGCAGGTGATGGTGCAGGAGGCCATCGGCTTGCGCTGGCCCTCGACCTCGACGATGCACTGGCGGCAGGCGCCGGCCGGGTCGAGGAGGGGGTGGTCGCAGAACCGGGGGATCTCGATGCCGAGCTGTTCGGCGGCCCGGATGACCAGGGTGCCCTTGGGCACGCTGATCTCGGCGCCGTCGATCGTCAGCGAGACGAGATCCTCCGGCGGGACCGCCGCCTCTCCCCCGCCCGAGGGAGTGCTGGTGGTCACGGTCATGCGTTCACCTCCGTGCGGGAGTCGGCCCAGACCGTCGACTTGGCCGGGTCGAAGGGGCAGCCGCGGCCCGTGATGTGCTGCTCGTACTCCTCGCGGAAGTACTTCAGCGAGGAGAAGATCGGCGAGGCGGCGCCGTCGCCGAGGGCGCAGAACGACTTGCCGTTGATGTTGTCGGCGATGTCGTTCAGCTTGTCGAGGTCGGACATCACGCCCTTGCCCGCCTCGATGTCGCGCAGCAACTGCACGAGCCAGTACGTGCCTTCACGGCACGGGGTGCACTTGCCGCAGGACTCGTGGGCGTAGAACTCGGTCCAGCGGGTGACGGCGCGCACGACGCAGGTCGTCTCGTCGAAGCACTGCAGGGCCTTGGTGCCGAGCATGGAACCGGCGGCGCCGACGCCCTCGTAGTCGAGGGGGACGTCGAGGTGCTCCTCGGTGAACATCGGCGTGGAGGAGCCGCCCGGCGTCCAGAACTTCAGCCGGTGGCCGGGCCGCATGCCGCCGCTCATCTCCAGCAGCTGGCGCAGCGTGATGCCGAGCGGGGCCTCGTACTGGCCGGGACTGGCGACATGGCCGCTGAGCGAGTAGAGCGTGAAGCCCGGGGACTTCTCGCTGCCCATCGACCTGAACCAGTCTTTCCCCCTTTGGAGAATCGCGGGAACCGACGCGATCGACTCCACGTTATTTACAACAGTCGGGCAGGCGTAGAGGCCCGCGACGGCAGGAAAGGGGGGACGGAGCCGCGGTTGACCACGGCGGCCTTCGAGCGAGTCGAGCAGTGCGGTCTCCTCACCGCAGATGTACGCGCCGGCGCCCGCGTGCACGGTGATGTCGAGATCGAGGCCGCTGCCCAGGATGTTCTGTCCGAGGTAGCCGGCCGCGTAGGCCTCGCTCACGGCCGAGTGCAACCGCCGCAGCACAGGGACGACTTCACCACGCAGATAGATGAACGCATGCGAAGACCTGATGGCGTAACACGCGATGATCATGCCCTCGATGAGGCTGTGCGGGTTCGCGAAGAGGAGCGGGATGTCCTTGCAGGTCCCCGGCTCCGACTCGTCGGCGTTGACAACTAGATAGTGCGGTTTTCCATCTCCCTGCGGAATGAACTGCCATTTCATCCCGGTGGGGAAGCCGGCGCCGCCGCGGCCGCGCAGACCGGAGTCCTTGACGTACGCGATCAGGTCGTCCGGTGACATCGCGAGCGCCTTGCGGAGCCCCTCGTATCCCTCGTGCCTCTTGTAGACGTCCAGCGTCCAGGACTTGTCCTCGTCCCAGAAGGCCGACAGCACGGGTGCGAGCAGCTTCTCGGGGCTGGTGTCTTTCAGTTCGGGTGCCAAGGTCATCACTCCCCCTCCTCGGCGGTGGGCCCGGCCGGGTGGGCCGGGTCGGAGGCCGACGTGTCCTGTGGCGCGTCGTGCGAGCTCAGGTGCTCCGACGGGGACGGCTCGTGGGCGCCCCGGTCCTGCGGTGCGCCGTCGTGGCCCTGCGATGCTCCTTCGCGCGGATGGACCACGCGCGCGGGTGCGGCCTCTCCCCTGGCCAGGCGGAGGCCCACCAGCGACGCGGGTCCCGCCCCGCCGCTTGCCTCGACGGCCCCTGGCCGCTCGTCGGGGAAGCCGGCGAGGATCCGCGCGGTCTCCTTGAAGGTGCACAGCGGCGCCCCGCGCGTGGGCTCGACCGGACGCCCCGCGCGCAGGTCGTCGACGAGCCGCTTGGCGGTGGCCGGGGTCTGGTTGTCGAAGAACTCCCAGTTGACCATCACGACCGGCGCGAAGTCGCAGGCCGCGTTGCACTCGATGTGCTCCAGGGTGACCTTGCCGTCGTCGGTGGTCTCGCCGTTGCCGACGCCCAGGTGCTCCTGGAGCTCGGAGAAGATCGCGTCGCCGCCCATCACCGCGCAGAGGGTGTTGGTGCAGACGCCTACCTGGTAGTCGCCGGAGGGCTTGCGCCGGTACATGGTGTAGAAGGTGGCCACCGCGGTGACCTCGGCCGTGGTCAGCTCCAGGACGTCCGCGCAGAACTGCATGCCGGTGCGCGTGACGTGTCCCTCCTCCGCCTGCACGAGATGCAGCAACGGCAGGAGCGCCGAGCGGGAGTCCGGGTAGCGGGCGATGATCTCGCGCGCGTCCGTCTCCAGGCGGGCTCGGACGTCGTCCGGGTAAGCGGGGGCGGGCAGTTCGGGCATGCCCAGGCTGACGCCCCGCTCGGAAGAACTCGTGGTCACCGGTCGACGCCTCCCATCACGGGGTCGATGGACGCGACAGCGACGATGACGTCGGCGACCTGGCCGCCCTCGCACATCGCCGCCATGGCCTGAAGGTTGGTGAAGGACGGGTCGCGGAAGTGGACCCGGAAGGGGCGGGTGCCGCCGTCGGACACCGCGTGCACCCCGAGTTCGCCCTTGGGTGACTCGACGGCCGCGTACGCCTGGCCCGGCGGGACCCGGAAGCCCTCGGTGACCAGCTTGAAGTGGTGGATCAGGGCCTCCATGGAGGTGCCCATGATCTTCTTGATGTGGTCGAGGGAGTTGCCGAGCCCGTCGGGGCCGAGCGCGAGCTGGGCGGGCCAGGCGATCTTCTTGTCGGCGACCATGACCGGGCCGGGCTGGAGCCGGTCCAGGCACTGCTCGACGATCCTGAGCGACTGGCGCATCTCCTCGAGCCGGATCAGGAAGCGGCCGTAGGAGTCGCAGGTGTCGGCGGTCGGGACGTCGAACTCGTAGGTCTCGTATCCGCAGTAGGGCTGTGCCTTGCGCAGGTCGTGCGGCAGGCCGGTGGAGCGCAGGATGGGGCCGGTGGCGCCGAGGGCCATGCAGCCCGCCAGGTCCAGGTAGCCGACGTCCTGCATACGGGCCTTGAAGATGGGGTTCCCGGTGGCGAGCTTGTCGTACTCCGGGAGGTTCTTCTTCATCTTCTTCACGAACTCGCGGATGTGGTCCACCGCGCCGGGCGGCAGGTCCTGCGCGAGTCCGCCGGGGCGGATGTACGCGTGGTTCATCCGGAGGCCCGTGATGAGCTCGTAGATGTCGAGAATCATTTCACGATCACGGAATCCGTAGATCATGATCGTGGTTGCGCCGAGTTCCATGCCGCCGGTGGCGATGCACACCAGGTGCGAGGAGAGCCGGTTCAGCTCCATCAGGAGCACCCGGATGATCTCCGCGCGGTCGGGGATCTGGTCCTCGATGCCGAGGAGTTTCTCGACGGCGAGGCAGTAGGCGGTCTCGTTGAAGAAGGACGTCAGGTAGTCCATGCGCGTCACGAACGTGGTGCCCTGCGTCCACGTGCGGAACTCGAGGTTCTTCTCGATGCCCGTGTGGAGGTAGCCGATGCCGCAGCGGGCCTCGGTGACCGTCTCGCCGTCGATCTCCAGGATCAGGCGGAGCACTCCGTGGGTGGAGGGGTGCTGCGGGCCCATGTTGAGGACGATGCGCTCGTCGTCGGCGCGGGCCGCGGCCTGGACGATCTCGTCCCAGTCGCCGCCGGTGACCGTGTAGACGGTGCCCTCTGTGGTCTCCCGAGGGGAGGCATGCGAAGTGCTCACGAGTACGACCTCCGCTGGTCCGGAGCCGGGATCTGGGCGCCCTTGTACTCGACGGGGATGCCGCCGAGGGGGTAGTCCTTGCGCTGCGGGTGGCCCTGCCAGTCGTCCGGCATCATGATCCGCGTCAGGGCCGGGTGACCGTCGAAGACGATCCCGAAGAAGTCGTACGTCTCGCGCTCGTGCCAGTCGTTGGTCGGATACACCGAGACCAGGGACGGGATGTGCGGGTCGGCGTCCGGCGCGCTGACCTCCAGACGGATCAGCCGGTTGTGGGTGATCGAGCGCAGGTGGTAGACGGCGTGCAGCTCGCGCCCCTTGTCGTGGAGGTAGTGGACCCCGCTGACGCCGGTGCAGAGCTCGAAGCGCAGGGCCGGGTCGTCGCGGAGGGTCTGTGCGACGCGCAGCAGGTGCTCGCGCTCGATGTGGAAGGTGATCTCGCCGCGGTCGACGACCGTCTTCTCGATCGCGTTGTCGGGGAGCAGTCCCTGCTCCTCCAGGGCGCCCTCCAGTTCGTCGGCGACCTCGTCGAACCAGCCGCCGTAGGGGCGGGTGGCCTCCCCCGGGAGCCGGATGGAGCGGACCAGGCCGCCGTAGCCGGAGGTGTCGCCGCCGTTGTCGGCGCCGAACATGCCGCGCTGGACGCGGATCTCCTCGCCGCCGTCGCCGCGCTGGCCGGGGAGGTTGGAGCCGCTCAGCTCCTTCTCCGGGTTGGCTCCGTTGGTGCCGTTCGCGTCGCTCACCGCAGCAGCCCCTTCATCTCGATCGTGGGCAGGGCCTTGAGCGCCGCCTCCTCCGCCTCGCGGGCCGCCTCCTCGGCGTTCACGCCGAGCTTGGAGGACTGGATCTTCTGGTGGAGCTTGAGAATGGCGTCCATCAGCATCTCGGGCCGTGGCGGGCAGCCGGGCAGATAGATGTCGACCGGCACGATGTGGTCGACGCCCTGCACGATCGCGTAGTTGTTGAACATGCCGCCCGAGGAGGCGCAGACCCCCATGGAGATGACCCACTTGGGGTTCGGCATCTGGTCGTAGACCTGCCGGAGCACCGGCGCCATCTTCTGGCTGACCCGGCCGGCGACGATCATGAGGTCGGCCTGGCGGGGCGATCCCCGGAAGACCTCCATGCCGAAGCGGGCCAGGTCGTAGCGTCCGGCGCCCGTGGTCATCATCTCGATGGCGCAGCAGGCCAGTCCGAAGGTGGCCGGGAAGACCGACGCCTTGCGCACCCAGCCCGCGGCCTGCTCGACGGTGGTCAGCAGGAAACCGCTCGGCAGCTTTTCTTCGAGTCCCATGAGTTAAAGGCCCCTCAGTCCCATTCCAGGCCGCCGCGCCGCCATACGTACGCGTACGCGACGAAGACGGTGAGCACGAAGAGCAGCATCTCCACGAGCCCGAAAACACCCAGGGCGTCGAAGGTGACGGCCCAGGGGTAGAGGAAGACGATCTCGATGTCGAAGACGATGAAGAGCATCGCCGTCAGGTAGTACTTGATGGGGAAGCGCCCGCCGCCGGCCGGCGTGGGGGTCGGCTCGATGCCGCACTCGTAGGCCTCGAGCTTGGCCCGGTTGTACCGCTTCGGACCGATCAGCGTGGCCATGACCACGGAGAAGATCGCAAAGCCTGCCCCGAGGGCTCCCAGTACGAGGATGGGCGCATAAGCGTTCACCGCTCCTCGCTCCTCTCAGTCGGCACTGACTGCTGGCGATGGCATCGGACTCACACCCGACTCATACGTCCCTCTGACCTCCGTCGGCCCCGACGAAGATCGCGAACATGTGAAGCAGGTCACAAGCCCAACTGACCCGCATCTTATGCCTGCCGGTCTGTGATCTGCGACACGGGGTATTGCACAAGCTTTGTGATCTCCACCACCCGACGAAGGATCATGAAGTCGGATCAGCGGTGATCTTCACACGTGAAGCGTCCGAGTGATCACCAGAGGTGACATTTTCGCTCGTCGGCGCAGGTCGGGAGAGGCGTCTCCATATCAAGAGGGTTCCCCTGCATGCAAATTGGCGCTGGACGCGACTGCTTGATAGAGGACCGCGTTCACACATCAGAGGGAGACGCGAGGGCGAGTGTGGACACGTGCACACATTCACGAGCTCCGATCGCGTTCGGACGCAGCCGTCGCCGTAACCGTTGCGTGACCTCCGCCACACCCATTGGAGATCCAGAAGAAGGGGGCTTGGCCATCGGCCCCAACGGATGGTAGCTGCGGGGCAATTCGGGCGTAACAGCGAAAGTCCATGATCACAGCCATGATCACGAGAGTCCGCAATGTCCGTTACGGCGTCAATAAAGGGCGGCACACCACGAATTCGGGGCCTCCGTTGAACAACTGTGGCGCAGCCCACGTTTCTTGAAGGTATGGAGGAGCCCCTGATACCAGTTGGTCTCATGTCCCACACCGCTCACATACGCAGCCACCGGAAACCCCGCCGCAGCGCGACGACTTCGATCGCCGTGCGTGCCGGAGTCGCCGGTGGCGTGCTCAGCATGGCAGCGGCGGGCGCGTCGGCTTCGGCGTTCGCCGCCGAGTCGACGACGCAGACCCTCGAACTGCCCACCCTCTCGGCCGACCTGGGCAGCCAGGTCGCCGAGTCCGCCGACGCGATGCAGCAGGCGGCCGCCAACTACCAGCTGCAGGCCGAGCGTGACGCGGCCGCCGCAAAGGCCGCGAAGCAGGCCAAGGCGGACCTCGCGGAGGCCAAGAAGAAGGCGGAGGCCAAGAAGAAGGCTGAGGAGGCCCGCAGGGCCGCCGCCGAGGAGGCCGCCTCGCGCAGCTCCCAGCGGACCACCCTGTCCGCCTCGGCGAGCGCCAGTGTCTCCACGAGCTCGTCCACGGCCACCGGTTCGGCCGCGGCCGTCATCGCCTTCGTGAAGGCACAGGTCGGTGACGCCTACGTCTCCGGCGGCACCGGCCCCAACTCCTGGGACTGCTCCGGCCTCGTCCAGGCCGCGTTCAGCCAGATCGGCGTCGACCTGCCGCGCGTCTCGCAGGACCAGTCGACCGCGGGCACCCAGGTCTCGCTGAGCAACCTCCAGCCGGGCGACATCCTGTACTGGGGCAGCGCCGGCAGCGCGTACCACGTGGCGGTGTACATCGGCGACGGCATGTTCGTCGGCGCGCAGAACCCCTCGACGGGCGTCGCCGAGAAGCCCCTGTCCTACGACCCGCCGACCGGAGCGGTGCGGGTGCTCTGACACCGGGACACCCGGGGACATCGACACCGGGACACCCGGGGACATCTGGTCACCGGGCAGCACGAACATACGGAAGGGCCGCAGCCGCTCGGGGGCTGCGGCCCTTCCGTTCTCCTGTGCGGGGTTGAGGTGTTCGCCCGCCGGGCGGCCGGCGCCGAGGCGCTGAACGGCGGTCAGGGCATCGCCGGCGCCTGAGGGCGGGCCCCCGTCACGCCTTCGGCGCCACCTTGCTCAGCCCGTTGATGATCCGGTCCATCGCGTCGCCGCCCGTGGGGTCGGTGAGGTTGGCGAGCATCTTGAGGGTGAACTTCATGAGCAGCGGGTGGGTCAGTCCGCGCTGCGCCGCGATCTTCATGACCTTCGGGTTGCCGATGAGCTTCACGAAGGCGCGGCCCAGTGTGTAGTAGCCGCCGTAGGTGTCCTTGAGGACCTGCGGGTAGCGCTGGAGGGCGATCTCCCGCTGGGCGGGGGTCGCGCGGGCGTGGGCCTGGACGATGACGTCGGCGGCGATCTGGCCGGACTCCATGGCGTAGGCGATGCCCTCGCCGTTGAAGGGGTTCACCATGCCGCCGGCGTCGCCGACCAGGAGCAGGCCCTTGGTGTAGTGCGGCTGGCGGTTGAAGGCCATGGGGAGGGCCGCGCCCCGGATCGGGCCGGTCATGTTGTCGGGGGTGTAGCCCCACTCCTCCGGCATGGAGGCGCACCAGGCCTTGAGCACCTCGCGCCAGTCGAGCTCCTTGAAGGAGTCGGAGGTGTTCAGGACGCCGAGGCCGACGTTCGAGGTGCCGTCGCCCATGCCGAAGATCCAGCCGTAGCCGGGCAGGAGACGGTCCTCGCCGGGCCCGCGGCGGTCCCACAGCTCCAGCCAGGACTCCAGGTAGTCGTCCTCGTGGCGGGGGCTCTCGAAGTACGTCCGTACGGCGACGCCCATCGGCCGGTCCTCGCGGCGGTGCAGGCCCATCGCGAGGGAGAGCCGGGTGGAGTTGCCGTCGGCGGCGACCACCAGGGGCGCGTGGAAGGTGACTTCGCGCTTCTCCTCGCCGAGCTTCGCGTGGACGCCCGTGATGCGGCCGGTGCGGTCGTCGACGATCGGGGCGCCGACGTTGCAGCGCTCGTAGAGCCGCGCCCCGGCCTTCTGGGCCTGGCGGGCGAGCTGCTCGTCGAAGTCGTCGCGCTTGCGGACGAGGCCGTAGTCGGGGAAGGAGGCGAGTTCCGGCCAGTCGAGCTGGAGGCGTACACCGCCGCCGATGATCCGAAGGCCCTTGTTCCGCAGCCAGCCGGCCTCTTCGGAGATGTCGATGCCCATGGCCACGAGCTGCTTGGTGGCGCGCGGGGTGAGGCCGTCGCCGCAGACCTTCTCGCGCGGGAACTCGGTCTTCTCCAGGAGGAGCACGTCGAGGCCGGACTTGGCGAGGTGGTAGGCGGTCGTGGAGCCGGCCGGCCCCGCGCCGACGACGATGACATCGGCGGTGTTCTCGGACAGGGGCTCGGTCACGTCGGGATCTCCCCAGGCTCGGAATCAAGTTCGGAATCAAGTTCTGAATCCGCGTGCCGACCGGCACTGGACATGGGCAGTCTATTCAGCAGAATTGATCACCTGGCTGAAGGGCTGCCCCAGTGAACCGAGCTCTGCCCGTGGTACGGCTGCGTGTCCCCACCGACGAGGACGCCGTCGCCTGGCACCGGGTCTTCGACGACCCGGACGTCATGGAGTTCCATGGTGGCAAGTCCGCGGAGTTGTACGTCTACGAGGAACTCACCGCGCGGCAGCGCCGGCACGACGCCGAGCTGGGTTTCTGCCTGTGGACCATGGTCGACGAGGACGGGCGGGTCATGGGCTTCACCGGTGCCCAGCCGTGGCCGCGGGACTGGGGGCCGGCGGGCGAGATCGAGATCGGGTGGCGGCTCGGGCGGGAGCACTGGGGGCGGGGGTACGCCACGGTCGCCGCGCAGATGACCTTGGACCGGGTCAGGGCGGCGGGCGTCCCGAGCGTGGTGGCGATGGTCAGACCCGGCAACGAACGGTCGATCGCGGTCGCCAAGCGACTCGGAATGGAACTCGCGGAGACCTTCCCGCACCCTGTGCTGCCGGAAGAGGCGCTGTGCTTCAGGCTCTCCCTGCAAGAGAGTCACGCAGGGTAGCGGTCTGCTACAGAAAGCCACGCGGCACTTCCGGGCGCCACTGGGCCGGAGTTACCCTTTCAGTACCGCTGGGGGTGACATTTGTGCACATAACACCCAAGACGCCCGAAGTGCGCGTACCGCGACTGGTCGGACTCATGGCCGTCGACGCGCGCGAGACGGCCCAGGCACAGGGCCTCTTCGTCAATGCGCCGGATCGGAAAGACTTCCATCTGGCCGTCGTCGACTATGTCGTACGCCAGTACCCACAGGCCGGCGCGGAGGTGCCGCGGGACTCGGTCGTGTACGTCTGGTTCGACCGCGGCCCCGGCGAGGGCGGCGGAGGCGTCCACGAACCCCGCGTCCCGAGGCCCCCCAGAGGCGGCCTCCAACGGGAACTGGACGAACCGGGAGACCCGTACGCGGTGCGCTGTACGACGGGTTTCGGTTGACGGCGGGCCCGGCATCCCCGGCGAGACGAACATCCCGAGGGGGCCGACGCCGACTGGTGCGCTGTACGACGGTCTGACCAGCGACGCCCGAGGGACCCGCGCGGCTCTCCCCGCCAACCACGGATCAACGGCCCCGGCCGGGCAGACATACCGGGCGGGCCGCCGACTCGGAGCCAACCCCGGCAACCCGCGCCTACATGGCGATCGCCGACCGAGTCGTCGGCGCGGACGGGCGGACGCTCGCCGGGACGGAGAAGGCGGGACGAAGGCGCCGCCCGGCTCTCTCGTCGACCACGACGAACAGCCCAGCCAGGCAGACGTACTGGACTCATCGGCGGCGGTGAACAACCCGACGCCGCGCGCTGTCGCCGGAGATGCCCGAAAGGTGCCGCACGACACGACACCGTGTCCTCGCCGCGCGGCGGTGGCCCCAGGAGCCGCTCAGCTCTCCTTGACGCCCCGGTGCAGGGCCACGATGCCGCCCGTCAGGTTTCGCCAGGCCACCTTCGACCAGCCCGCCTTCTGCAGGCGCTCCGCGAGGGCCGGCTGGTTCGGCCAGGCGCGGATGGACTCGGCGAGGTAGACGTACGCGTCGGGGTTGGAGGAGACCGCGCGGGCGACCGGCGGCAGGGCGCGCATCAGGTACTCGGTGTAGACCGTGCGGAAGGGCGCCCAGGTCGGGTGCGAGAACTCGCAGATCACGACCCGGCCGCCGGGCTTGGTCACCCGGTACATCTCGCGCAGCGCGGAGTCGGTGTCCTGGACGTTGCGCAGCCCGAAGGAGATGGTGACGGCGTCGAAGGTGTCGTCCTTGAAGGGCAGCTTCGTCGCGTCGCCCGCGGTGAACGGCAGCCAGGTGTGCTTGCGCTTGCCGACCTGGAGCATCCCGAGCGAGAAGTCGCAGGGCACGACATAGGCGCCGGTGCGGGCGAAGGGCAGCGAGGAGGTGGCCGTGCCCGCCGCCAGGTCCAGGATCTTCTGGGCGGGGCGGGCGTCGACAGCCCTGGCGACCTCCTTGCGCCACACCCGGTCCTGGCCGAGCGACAGCACGTCGTTGGTCAGGTCGTACCGTTCCGCCACGTCGTCGAACATCGAGGCGACTTCGTGCGGCTGCTTGTTCAGGGAGGCGCGGGTCACCTCCCCATTCTTGCAGGCCGCCCTCCAGGAAGGAGCTGCGGCTTCTTCTTGGCGGCCACGTCCTCCACCCATCCGCACAGCAGCACGAACACCGCGATGAGGATCCAGCCGATGCCGAACATGAACCACTGGCTCTCCAGCGGCAGCCATTTCTCGAACGCGGGCACGTTCCAGAACTGGTCGATCAGCGGCACGGCGAGGATCAGCGCGATCTCGTGCCACAGGTAGATCGTCACCGCGCGGGAGTTGAAGACCGTGACGAGGCGGTCCGTCCGCCGGAAGCGGGTCAGCCAGGCGAAGTCGATCCCGAACCGCGACTTGGCCCACATCAGCAGCATCACGTACCCGGCGGACCAGAAGGCCTGCGCGAGAGGGATGTCGTCGAGGTCGTACGACCCCGTCTCGGCCTGGTGGGTGAAGGCGTACCAGCCGCCGAAGGCGATCGCGGCGAGCGAGAGCACGACGACGGCCACCGGCTTGAGCCGGTCCAGGACCTTGTCCCGGTGGGCGAAGCCGAGGATCCAGCAGAACAGGAAGGTGGCCAGGTCCAGCAGGGCCGTGCCGAGGCGGTTGTCCGGCGGCTCCCACAGGAAGCTGAAGACCACGATCGGGACCAGGGACAGCAGCAGGACCGGCACCGGGGCCAGCCGGAACACCTTCAGCAGCACCGGGGACAGCAGCACGAACCAGAGGTAGGTGCGCAGGTACCAGAGGATCTCCCAGGCCTGCTCGCCCCACCCGTTGCCGGGCGGGTCGCCGAGCGGCACGATCCAGTAGACGATCTGCCAGCCCGGCATCCAGTCGTGGACCAGCATCGCGAGGACCACGAAGACGCCCCAGAACCAGAACGGCGGCAGCAGACGGCGCATCCGGCTCCTGACCACCTGGAGCGCCGGGCGTTCCAGGGACTTCGCCATCAGCGTCCCGGCCAGGCCGAACATGATGCCCATGGAGGGGAAGACCATGCCGGCCCAGGCCCACCCGAAGGTGTGATACGCGACGACCCGGATCAGGGCGACGGCCCGGAGGGTGTCGAAGTAGCGGTCGCGACCCGGGGGCCGAGACGGAGGCTTCTCCTCCTCCGTCCCGGCGTCGGTGGGAGCGGCGGGCACCGGTGGCTCCGGCTCCGGCTTTGGCTCCACACCCTGTCCGCAGTAGTAGCCGTGGTCGACGTACTCCTGCGGATACGGCTGCTGCGGCTGCCGTGCGTACGGCTGCGGCTGCGGCTGCGGCTGCGGCTGCTCGACGTACCCCGAGTACCCGTACTCGTAGCCGTACCCCTGCTGCTGATACCCCTGCTGCTCCCAGCTCATCAGCCGACCCCCGCCGGGGTGCCGACCTCGCCGGTCCGCTTCAGCTTCTGCCAGCGCAGGCGGCCGCCGGTGAGGGCGGTGATGCAGGAGTGGATGAGGACGAGGTACATCATCTGGCGGTAGGCCAGCTGCTGGAGCGGCATCATCAGCAGATAGCGGTACTGCTCCTTGTCCAGCTTGAAGGCGTACGCCGCGCACACGAGCTGGACGGCCAGGACCGCCAGCCACGCGTACAGCGCCGCCTGGAAGTCGATGAAGATCATCGAGTAGGCGGTGAACACGTCGATCAGCGGGGCGAAGACCGGGGTGACGATCTGGAAGATCACCACCAGCGGCATGCCGACCCGGCCGAAGCGGCCCGAGGGCCCCTTGTCGGTGAGGGACTTGCGGTGCTTCCACAGCGCCTGCATGGTGCCGTACGACCAGCGGTAGCGCTGCGACCACAGCTGCTTCAGGGAGCCGGGCGCCTCGGTCCACGCGCGTGCGTGCTCCTGGTAGACGACCCGCCAGCCCGCGCGGTGCATCGCGATGGTGATGTCGGTGTCCTCGGCGAGGGTGTCCTCGCTCATCCCGCCGACCTGCAACACGGCTTCCCTGCGGAAGGCGCCGATCGCGCCCGGGATGGTGGGCATGCAGCGCAGCAGGTCGTACATGCGGCGGTCCAGGTTGAAGCCCATCACGTACTCGATGTGCTGCCAGGCGCCGATGACCGTGTCGCGGTTGCCGACCTTGGCGTTGCCGGCGACCGCGCCGACCTCGGGGTCGGCGAAGGGCTGCACCAGCTGCCGTACGGTGTCCGGCTCGAAGACGGTGTCGCCGTCCATCATCACGACGATGTCGTGGCTGGCGTTGCGGACACCGTTGTTGAGGGCGGCCGGCTTGCCCGCGTTCTCCTGACGGATGACGCGGACGTTGGTCATGCCGAGGGCTCGGGCCGCCTCGCGCGAGATCTCGGAGGTGCCGTCCGAGGAGCCGTCGTCGACGACGATGATCTCGATCGGGTGGGTGCTTTTCGCCAGCGACTCCAGGGTGTTGGCGATGCACTCCTTCTCGTTGTACGCCGGGACGATCACCGTCACCGGCCGGGTGACCGTGGGTCCCCAGCTGAAGCGGCGTTTGTTGCGCTGTCTGTAGTGCCGGCGGGCGAGGATCAGCATCATCCCGAACCGGCCCATGACGGCCACGCCCACGATCACGAGTCCGACGGACAGCGTGGGCACCGTGTACTCGGCGACGGCGACGGCGGCGATGAGCGCCTTGCCCTCGTAGAGGGTGGTGCCGGTGGCCTCGCGGTGCGCGGCCTGGAGGCGGTCGGTGCCGTTCTGGTTCCCTCCCTGGGGCTGTCCGCCTGTGGCACCCTCACCTGCGGCGCCCGTCCCCGCGGCGCCCGCCGGAGCGTTCGCCTGCCGGCCCCCCTGAGCACCGGTGTTCTGCGCCTCGATGACCCCGCTGATGGTGGTGAAGGTGTAGCCCTTCGCCCGCATCTTCTCGATGTACTTCGGCAGTGCCTTGATCGTCTGCTCGCGGTCGCCACCGGCGTCGTGCATCAGCACCGAGGCACCCGAGGTGCCCGACGGCGTGGCCCACTTGACGATCTTCGAGATGCCCGGCTTCTTCCAGTCGTCGCTGTCGGTGTCGACGAAGACGCTGGTGTAGCCCTCCTCGCCGAGCTTCTTGTAGACGGGCCAGCTGTAGTTGTCGATCGCGTCCGTCTCCGAGGAGTACGGCGCCCGGAACAGCGTGGTGGTGATGCCCGCCGCGCCCGCGAGGGCGAGCTGCGTCTGGGTCATCTCGCGCCGGATGCGGGCGTCGCTCTGGTAGGAGAGGTCGACGTGGGTGAAGGTGTGGATGCCCACCTCATTGCCCTGGTCGACCATGTCCTTCACGATCCCGGGGTAGCGCGAGACCATCGAGCCGACCAGGAAGAAGGTCGCCGGGACGTCGTACTTCTCCAGGACCTCCAGGACCTGGGGGGTGTACGTCGGGTTCGGGCCGTCGTCGAAGGTGAGGGCGATCGTCTTGTCCGGGACCGAGGTCGTGACGGCCTGGCCGCCCCGGAAGCTGATGATCGGCCCGCCGTTGAGGATCTTGTCCGGCACCTTGCTGCCGCTGGCCCCGTCGCGCACGCGCTGGTCGCCGCCGACCTCGGCGCGCAGATAACCGTCGAGCAGCATCACGCTGGTCAGGCCGAGCAGGAGCAGCAGGGCGAGGATGACCCGCGGTTTCTGCAACGCCGCGGCCTTGCCCGCCGCCCGCTCGATGCGGGAGGGGGCACGCCGGCGGCCGCGGGAGGGCGTCGTCGTGGTCATGTGGTGGGCCGTTCCGGTCAGTGGGAGGCCGCGGAAGCCGTCGGAGTGGCGGTCACGGTCGGGGCCGCGCTCGGCGGAGCACCCGTGGCGACGCCGGCGGGCGGAGTACCGGTGGGCTGGGCCGGCGGGGTGCCGATACCGCCCTGCGGCTGGGCGCCGCCGGGACCGGAGTTCGGGGAACCGCCGGGACCGCCCCCCGCGAAGGGCAGCAGCGTCGTGCTGGAGACGCCGATGCCCATGAAGGCCAGGCCCAGCACCACGGCGTACCCGAGGGACAGGACGCCCAGGAGAAGGCCGATCCGGCGCAGCAGCTTGGAGCGGCGTCCGGAGTTGTCAACGAACACGGGACCGTCGGCGGGCCCGCTCCTACCGCGTTTGCGGCGGCGACCGTGCGTGTCCGCACGGTTTTCGATGGCAGTCTCGGAATGCATTCCCCAGACATTAAGGAGTCTTTATGTGACCAAGACTGACGTTCTTGTGAGGCACATATGAGAAACGTCTTAACCTGTGTTTCTCCTGAGAGAACGCCGGAACGCCTGCGCAGGCCACCATGGAGGGAAGTGGGCCGAATACCCTATTCACTCCACCCCGTTGGTTCGATTTGCGCATTTCCATCCATGGATCTACTGTGCATCGACTGTCGCCTTGAACGCCGGCTTCGTGTGAGACGTTCTCCTTTCGAATATCCCTTTGTTTCGATCCTGAGACGAAAATCACGAGAGCGGGTGCATGAACGATGCGGGGTTTCCTGAGGCCGGCCGCCGGGCTCACTTGCCTGTTTGCCCTGGCCATGACGGGATGCTCGGCCGACTCGGACGACACCCCGGACGCGAAGACTGCCGGACGGAGCAGCGCGTCCCCCTCGACGTCACCGTCACCATCGGCGTCGGCGTCGGAATCCGGGTCCTCGGTCACCGCGTACGCGCCCTACGTCAGCGCTGACGAGGCGTCCGACAACGACTCCGCGGGGTCGCCCTCGGTGTACAACCTCGCGTTCGTGATCGCCGACGGGAGTGCCTGCACGCCGTCCTGGAACGGTACGGCGGCTGTCGGCAACTCCTCCGTCACGTCCCGGATCAGCGCGCTGAAGGAGGACGGGGCGGAGGTCCGGGTCTCCTTCGGCGGGGCGTCCGGCAGGGAGCTGGCCGAGACCTGTTCGAGCGCGGCGAAACTCGCGGCGGCCTACGGGAAGGCCCTGGACGCGGCCGGTTCCTCGCTCGCCGACTTCGACATCGAGGGGGACGCGCTGACGGACTCCGACTCGGTGGATCTGCGGTCCGAGGCGATCGCGTTGCTCCAGAAGGAAAGGAGCGATCTGCGCGTCTCGTTCACTCTTCCCGTGATGCCGTCCGGGCTCGACGACGACAGTGTGGCTCTGCTGGAGTCCGCGAACAACAAAGCGGTCGAGGTGTCGACGGTCAACATCATGACGATGAACTACGGCGAGTCGTACGACGGGGACATGGGGGATTACGCGATCACTTCGGCGAAGGCCGCGCAGACGCAGTTGAAGGAGGTCTTCGGTACGTCCGACTCCACCGCGTGGCGGGCCATGGCACTCACCTCGATGATCGGGACGAATGACGTGGACGGGGAGACGTTCACGTTGTCCGACGCGGCGCAGGTGCGGGAGTTCGCCGAGTCGAAGGAGGTGGCCTGGGTGTCGATGTGGTCGACGTTCCGGGATCAGCAGTGCGAGTCGGGGAACTCGGACGAGGACGACCCGCTGACCAACTGCAGTGGGGTTTCCCAGTCGGCGGGGGCGTTTGGGGAGGCTTTGGCCGGTTGAGTTTCGGGTGCGGGCCGGTGGGGGCTTGTCGCGCAGTTCCCCGCGCCCCTAAAAGCCTGAAAGCCTCTACCTGCGCCTGTGCAGCAAGCGGCCCTTGATCACCGTCGCCACACACTCCGTGGCGTCGAAGGCGGCGAACGTCGCGTCCGTGCCGGGCAGCAAAGCGTTCCACGGGCCCTCTGTGAAATCGTGCTCGATCGTCAGGCCCGACCTGTGTACGGCATCGATCACCGCGGGGCGTCGCAGCGGGCCTCCCACGGCCACCGTCCCCTGCGCCAGCAACCGCTGCACACCCCGCCTCGCGCTCGCGCCCCACCGTGCGTCGGTCATGTCGAGGGCGGACAGCGCCTCGCCCGTGATCGGCTCGCTGCCCAAGTCCTCCCGGGGGTCCGGGTGGTAGGACCGCTCCAGGAATTCCGGGCCGTGCGGGTTCAGCAGACCTGGGGTGATGCGTCCCGGCCAGCGGCGCACCCGTGCCGTCGGATGGGCGGCCGCCAGGTCCTCGTACGTCCCCACGGCCGCGATCTGCCGTCCCTCGACCAGTACCGCCCCGCCGGGCAGCGAAGGCCTCTCGCCGCCCGGGACCACCAGGTCGGCGGTGTGGATCGTCAGCAAGGCGGGCCTAGTTGGAGGCGAGGATCTTCAGCTCGGGGTGGGCCGTGCCGCCCTCGATCGCCGTGGAGGAGATGTGGGACACCACGCGCGCGTCGACCGGGTCGTCGGCCGGGTCGTCGTGGACGACGAGGTGTTCGTACGTCGTCGAGCGCTGGGCCGGGACACGGCCCGCCGTGCGGATCATGTCGATCATTTCCTGGAGGTTGGAGCGGTGCTTGGCACCGGCCGCCGAGACGACGTTCTCCTCCAGCATGATCGAGCCGAGGTCGTCCGCGCCGTAGTGCAGCGTCAGCTGGCCCGCGTCCTGGCCGGTGGTCAGCCAGGAGCCCTGGATGTGGGCGATGTTGTCCATGAAGAGCCGGGAGATGGCGATCATCCGCAGGTACTCGAAGATCGTGGCCTGGGTGCGGCCCTTCAGGTGGTTGTTCATCGGCTGGTACAGGTAGGGGATGAAGGCGCGGAAGCCGCCCGTCCGGTCCTGTACGTCACGGATCATGCGCAGGTGCTCGATGCGCTCGGCGTTGGTCTCGCCGGTGCCCATGAGCATGGTGGAGGTGGACTCCACGCCCAGGTTGTGCGCGGTCTCCATGATCTCCAGCCAGCGCTCGCCGGACTCCTTGAGCGGCGCGATGGCCTTGCGGGGCCGCTCGGGGAGCAGCTCCGCGCCCGCGCCCGCGAAGGAGTCGAGACCGGCCGCGTGGATGCGCTGGATCGCCTCTTCCACGCTCACCTTGGAGATCCGGGCCATGTGCTCGACCTCGGAGGCGCCCAGCGAGTGGATCACCAGCTGGGGGAACTCCTTCTTGATGGCGGCGAAGTGCTTCTCGTAGTACTCCACGCCGTAGTCGGGGTGGTGGCCGCCCTGGAACATGATCTGGGTGCCGCCGAGTTCGACGGTCTCCGCGCACCTGCGCAGGATGTCGTCCAGATCGCGCGTCCAGCCCTTGTCCTTGGCGGTCGGCGGGGCGTAGAAGGCACAGAACTTGCACGCCGTGACGCACACGTTCGTGTAGTTGATGTTCCGCTCGATGATGTACGTCGCGATGTGCTCGGTGCCCGCGTACCGGCGGCGGCGCACGGCGTCCGCGGCGGAGCCCAGCGCGTGCAGCGGGGCGTCGCGGTAGAGGTCGAGCGCCTCCTCGGGAGTGATGCGCCCACCCTCGGCGGCACGGTCGAGGACGGACTGAAGGTCGGCCTTCTCGGTCACCGGGGCGTGCCTTTCGTCAAGGGTTCGGGCGGTCTGGGCCAGCCTACGCCAGCCCTGTGACAAGCCGGATGTCAGGCCGCGTCCGCCCCGTTCTCAGGCCGTGTACGCACCGATCAACAGCCCCGCGTACGCCCCCGCGATCAGGAACGGCCCGAACGGGATCGCCGTCTTGCGTCCCGCCTTCCGCACCAGGACCAGGGCACCGCCGTAGAGCGCGCCGAGCAGGAAACCGGCGAAGGTGCCCAGCAGCACGGTGTCCCAGCCGTACCAGCCGAGGACGGCCCCCGCCCCGAGGGCCAGCTTCACGTCGCCGAAGCCCATGCCGCCGGGGTTGACGCGCCACAGCACCCAGTAGCCGGCGCCGAGCGCGAGGGCGCCGAACAAGGCGTGCGGCCAGGTCCCGGTGTGCTCCGGGACCAACGAGACGACTCCGAGCAGCGCGAGCGCGGCGGCCGCGAGGGGCAGGGTCAGCGGGTCGGGCAGTCGTCTCACGCGCAGGTCGATGACGGCGAGCAGGACGCCCACGGGGGCGAGCAGCAGCCAGACGGCGATCTCCGGGCGGGTGCCGGTGGCGGCGGCGAGGGCGGCGCAGAGGAGGGCGGTGAGGGTGGGGAGGAGCAGGGCGCCGCGACCGTACGACTGCTGCGTGCCGCAGTTCCGGCACCG
Source organism: Streptomyces sp. NPDC001668 (assembly GCF_042893155.1). Classification (NCBI taxonomy): domain Bacteria; kingdom Bacillati; phylum Actinomycetota; class Actinomycetes; order Kitasatosporales; family Streptomycetaceae; genus Streptomyces; species Streptomyces sp. NPDC001668. Next base: position 65,486 of record NZ_JBIAUQ010000021.1, on the reverse strand, counting down.
CGCCCGGCCGAGCCAGCCGGCCAGGGGGTGTCCGGCGGGGCAGGTGGTCCGCCATGGCTCCCCCGTCGGAACGGAGAAGCGGTGGGCCGCGCGCGGCAGCAGCGCGCCCGTCGCCGCTCCCCACAGCGCGGCCACGACGACGAGCAGCTGTGTCACCGGCCGACCTTCGACATCCGGGCCTCGGGGTAGCCCTCTGCCTCGCTCTCCGAGGTGTACTTCAGGTCGTCGCCCACGGCGGTGAGGCGGACCGTGTGCGGGGTGGGGTTGCAGCCGGGGTGGTTGTCCTCGGCGCCGGCGGCCGTGGTGACGAGTTCCTTGTCCGTGACCTTCTTCAGGGTGAGGACATCGGTGCATACGGCCCCGAGGGCGTCGGTCTGCTGGAGCCGGCCCAACTCCCCGCCCACGGCCACCTCCTTGACGGTGATCCGGAAGGTGCCCATCGGCAGGCTCCCGCCGAGGCCCGTGCCCCGGCCCTCCCAGGTGCCGAGATAGCGGGCGGGCACCTCGGAAGGACCGCTCGACGCCTCGCCCGACGCCTCGCCCGACGGCGACGGGGAGACCGAGGACGGCGACGGCTTGGAGGCCGACGGCACGGAGCTCGGCGCCGAGGAGTACGCGTCGTTGCCCGGCCCGGAACTCGCCGAGTCGTTGTCGCCCCGCCCCGGCAGCAGGTCGAACACGAACACCGACCCCACGGTCACCGCGGCCAGCGCCCCCGCGACGGCGAGCGCCACGGTGCAACTCAGCCGACGGCCGCGCCCGTTGTCACCGGGGACGGCGGTGGCGGCCACGGAGACGGAGAGCCTGCCGGGGCCGGAACCGGGACTGGAACCGGGACCGGGACCGGGCCGCCTGTCGGAGGGCACCACCGTCTCGGGCGTGACCGGAAACGCCGGGGGCCCGACCGCGTCAGCCGGAGGCGCCCCCGCGGACACCACCGGCATCACCGGCATCACCGGCGGCGGCCCGAACGCGCCGACCGAAGGACTGCTGAACCCCACCGGCCCGGAGGCCCGCTCCCCCGCCTGCTCCCCCACCGCCTCAAGGTTCAACAGCTGTACGGCACTGCGCCCCACCTGCTCGACCAGTGCCCCCGGCAGCCACCCCGCCGCCACCAGCCGCGCCGCGCCCTGCGGAGCCAGTCGCCGGGCCACCTCGCCCGGAGTCGGGCGCTCCTGGGCCGACTTGGCCAGGCACGCCTCGACGACCTCCCGCAACTCACCGCTGAGCGATCCGAGTTCGGGTTCCTCGTGGACGACCTTGTAGAGGAGGGAGGCCGAGGAGTCCCCGGGGAAGGGCGGCGTACCGGTCGCCGCGAACGCCAGGACCGCGCCCAGGGAGAAGACGTCCGCCGCGCCCGACACCTGCTTGCTGAGGATCTGTTCGGGGGACATGTAGCCGGGTGAGCCGATGGAGACGCCCGTGGAGGTGAGGGACGCGGTGCCGTCCGTGGCGCGGGCGATGCCGAAGTCGATGAGGAGCGGGCCGTCGACGGTGAGCAGGACGTTGGAGGGCTTGACGTCCCGGTGGACGAGCCCCAGGTCGTGGACGGCCGCGAGCGCCTCGGCCAGCCCCGCCCCCAGGACCCGTACGGAATGCTCGGGCAGCGGCCCCCCGTCCGCGACCGCCGTGGCCAGCGAGGGGCCCGCCGCGTACCCGGTGGCGACCCAGGGCACCGCGGCCTCCGGGTCGGCGTCGAGGACCGGCGCGGTCCACGCCCCGCCGACTCTGCGCGCCGCGTCCACCTCGCGCCGGAAGCGGGCGCGGAACTCCTCGTCCAGCGCGAAGTGCGGGTGCACGATCTTGACCGCGACCGTGCGGCCCCCGGCGCTGCGGCCGAGGTAGACCCGGCCCATGCCACCGGAACCGAGCCGGCCGAGCAGCCGGTAGGGGCCCACGCTGGTGGGCTCGTCGACTCCGAGCGGCTGCATGCTGCCTCCCCCGTAAGGCCCCTGAAGGTTCGGATGCAGATTAGGGCTGAAGCAGTTCCACCTTCACGTCCCCGGGGAAACCCGTCGTCGGCCCCACCCGCCGCGCGAACTCGGTGACCGCCGCCAACTGCGGGGCCCCGAACCGGAAGTCCAGGGTCGTGAAGTACTTCTCCAGGACCTCCTCGTCGAAGGCCTCCCAGCGGGCGGCCTGCTCGGCGACCTTGCCGACTTCCTCAAGGGAGAGGTTCCGGGAGGCGAGGAAGGCCTCGTGGACCTTGCGGGTGATGACCGGCTCGCGTTCGAGGTAGTCCCGGCGGGCGGCCCAGACGGCGAAGACGAACGGCAGCCCGGTCCACTCCTTCCAGAGCGAGCCGAGGTCGTGGACCTGGAGGCCGAAGCGCGGCCCGTCGAGGAGGTTCGCCCGCAGCGCCGCGTCTCCGATGAGTACGGCCGCCTCCGCCTCCTGCATCATCAGGCTGAGGTCGGGCGGGCAGGTGTAGTAGTCGGGCCGCACGCCGTAGCGGTCGGCGAGGAGGAGCTGGGCGAGACGGACGGAGGTGCGCGAGGTCGACCCGAGGGCCACCCTCGCTCCGTCGAGCTCGTCCAGCGGGACCTGCGAGACGATGACGCAGGACATGACCGGGCCGTCGCAGCCGACGGCGATGTCGGGGAAGGCGACCAGGTCGTCCGCGTTCTTGAGGAACTCGACGAGGGTGATGGGCCCGATGTCGAGATCTCCCTGCACCAGCTTCTCGCTGAGCTTCTCCGGGGTGTCCTTCGTGAGCTCGAAGTCGAGGAGCGTGCCCGTCCTCGCGAGCCCCCAGTACAGGGGCAGGCAGTTCAGGAACTGGATGTGGCCGACGCGCGGCCGGGTGCGAGAATTGTCCACATCGCGACACTAGACCCCTTGGGGTACGCTTCGGACTCCGGCCCCGGGGTCAACCACCACGCGATCTTCAAACATCCGGGTGACGTGATCTTGGCCTCTATTGCTTTCGGCTGCCCGCGTGCTACGCTCGCCGCAAGTTGCAGTTTGGTTTCCCTTGCAGTACAGAGCCTGCGGAGCATGTAACCGCAGGCTCTAGTCGTTTTCAGAAGAATGCAGTTGTGCGGCACTGTTTTCACACTTGCAGGTTCTGGAGCAGGGCAACCCTTTTGGGCCCAAGGAGGGCTTATGGCTACCGGAACCGTGAAGTGGTTCAACGCCGAAAAGGGCTTTGGCTTCATCGCCCAGGAGGGCGGCGGCCCCGACGTCTTCGTCCACTACTCCGCGATCAACGCGAGCGGCTTCCGCTCGCTGGAGGAGAACCAGCAGGTCTCCTTCGACGTGACCCAGGGCCCGAAGGGCCCGCAGGCGGAGAACGTCACCCCCGTCTGAGCGATCCCGTCTCATAGTGATCCCGTCTCATAGGCGCTCCAGCCTCTGATCCGGACCTGAATGCAGTACCCAAGGAGCCCCGCGCCGCACGGCAGCGGGGCTCCTGCCTTTCGCTCTCCCGTCCTCACACGTGCTGCATGACGAGCACGAACGTCGTGCCGGGGTCGAGCGCCTCGTACGAATGGGCCACGTCTCCGCGATACGTCATGTAGTCGCCGGGATCCAGCTCGACCTCCTCCCCGGCCGGTCCGGCCTTCACCCTCCCCGTGCTCACGATCAGGTGCTCCACCGAGCCCGGAATGTGCGGCTCCGATTCCCGCACCGCTCCCGGTTCGGCCCGCAGGTGGTAGATGTCCCGGCGGGCCCCGGGCGGGCTCGCGGACAGCAGGGTGGCCGCGAACTCGGCCCGCTCCGAGGCCACGCTCGGGCCCCGCCCCGCCCTCACCACCTGCACGGAGGACACCGGCGGCTCCACCAGCGCGCTGAACGGCACGCCGAGGGCCACACCCAGCGCCCACAGCGTCTCCACGCTCGGATTCCCCCCCGCCGCCTCCAGCTGGGACAGCGTGGACTTCGCGATCCCAGCGCGCTTGGCCAGCTCGGAGAGCGAGAGACCGGCGCGGGTGCGTTCACGGCGGAGCGCGGCGGCGATCCAGTCCAGGGGGCGTTCGGGCATGCTGTTCGCTCCATCGGTACGATTGTTCGCCTTGACGAACGTGACTCCTGCCGTCCAGTGTAGTGAACATGCGTACGGCAGAGCGAACAGCCTTGGTCCGTGACAGCGCGCTCGTCTGGATGGCGAGCGGGGTCGTGGGCGTCTCCTTCGGCGCGATCGCCGTCACCGGCGGTCTGCCGGTGTGGGTGCCGGTGGTGATGTCCCTGGTGGTGTACGCGGGATCGGCCCAGTTCAGCGCGGTCGGCGTCCTGCTGGCCGGGGGCGGTCCGGTCGCCGCGGCGGCCACCGGGCTCCTCCTGAACACCCGTACGGCGGCCTTCAGCCTGGCCGTCGCCGACCTCCTCGGCCCGGGCCGCCTCACCCGCCTCCTCGGCGCCCATCTCGTCGCCGACGAACCGGTGGCCTTCGCGCTCGCGCAGAGCGACCCCGGCCGCCGCCGAGCCGCCTTCTGGATCTCCGGGGTCGGCCTGTTCGTCGTATGGAACACCGCCGTCCTGCTGGGCGCGCTGGCCGGCAGCGCCCTGGGCGACACCGGCACCTACGGCCTGGACGCGGCCTTCCCCGCCGTCCTCGTCGCCCTGGTCCTGCCCACCCTGCGCAAGGATTCCGCCGTACGACGGTCCGCGCTGCTCGGCGCCGCCCTGGCCCTGGCGGTCGTACCGGTGGTCCCGGCGGGGGTGCCGGTGCTGCTGGCGCTGGCCGGGCTCGTCGCGTACGGCCGTCGGGGGGCCGCGGCGTGAACGCGACGGTCGCCATGATCCTGGCGCTCGCGGTCGGGACGTACGCCTTCCGGCTGGTCGGTCCTGTGCTGCACGGGCGGGTGGAACTGCCCGAGCGGGTGCAGGAGTTGCTGTCGGCGGGCGCGATCGTCCTGCTGGTGGCGCTGCTGGCGACGGGAGCGCTGACGGAGGGCGGCGGGTTCGCGGGGTGGGCGCGGCCGGCCGGGGTGCTGGTGGGAGGTGTGCTCGCGTGGCGGAGGGCGCCGTTCGTGGTGGTGGTGCTGGGCGCGGCCGGCGCAACTGCCGTACTGCGGGCGGCCGGAGTGGGGTGAGTGTCAGTGGGGGCCGCTAGGGTCCCCGGCCATGACCGACACCGACTTCGTGACCACCACCCGCACCTTCTACGACGCCGTCGCCGAGGACTACGCGGCCCAGTTCCGCGACGGGCTCGCCGAGTCACCACTGGACCGGGCGGTGCTCGCCGCCTTCGCCGAACTCGTGGGCAAGGACGGGACGGTCGCCGACCTGGGCTGCGGGCCCGGGCGGGTCACGGGACACCTCGCCTCCCTCGGTCTGTCCGTCTTCGGGCTCGATCTCTCGGAGTCGATGCTGGCGATCGCCCGGCGGGAGAACCCGGGGCTGCGGTTCGAGCGGGGCTCGATGCTGGAACTGGACCTTCCCGACGGAGCGCTCGCGGGCGCTCTGTCCTGGTACTCCTCCATCCATACCCCCGTGGACGAACTCCCCCGTCTCTTCGCCGAGTTCCACCGGGTCCTGGCACCGGGCGGCCACCTCCTCGTCGGCTTCCAGGCCGGCGACCAGGACCGGCACCACGACGGGCCCTGGGGCCACCCCGTGGCGCTGACCTTCCTGAGGCGGCAGCCGGAGCAGATCATCGAGCTGCTCCGCGCGGCCGGGTTCACGCTCGTCTCCCGGACGGTGCGCGAACCCGACCACGGGGAGGTGTCGCAGCAGGCGGCGCTGATCGTGCGGCGCGACTAGGGCCTGTCGTTTGGATCCGACGCGGAGCGATGGGGACCCGACAACGCCGCTGGGGCCCCTCCACGCCTTCTCCTCCCGGACTGACCCCCATCGTGCGCTCGATCACCCAGAGATGCCGGCCCAAATGGATCTTCGAGCCCTTCGTGCCCCGGTCGACAGGATTCTGACCTGTCAGGTCCCCCCTTTCAGGGCCCGCATGTTCACCGAGTCGATGGCGCAGCGCGACCAGTCCAGCTCGCCGCGCGGACCCAGCTCGTCGAGGAGGAGGCGGTGAAGCTTCGCCCGGACCCGGGCGGCGGTCCACCCGGTGAAGCGCCGGTGCGCGGCCGGACCCGACGGGCCGAAGACCGGCGGCGACTGCCGCCAGGTGCAGCCCGTCGTGGCCACGAAAATGATCGCGGCCAGCACCTCGCGATCCCCGTACCGGCGTCGGCCACCGCCCGGCGGCCGCGATGGAGCAGCCCCAAATGAGATGACGTTCAAAGCACCCCGGCGAGATCCCTGGCCGCGACGTACCCGAACGTCATCGCGGGGCCGATCGTCGAGCCCGCGCCCGCGTAGCTGTGGCCCATGACGGCCGCGCTGGCGTTCCCGGCGGCGTACAGGCCGGGGACGACGGAGCCGTCGGGGCGCAGGACGCGGGCGCGGGCGTCGGTCACCAGGCCGCCCTTGGTGCCCAGGTCGCCCGGGACGAGCCGGAAGGCGTAGTACGGGGGCAGCCAGAGGGGGGCGAGGCAGGAGTTCGGGAGGACCGACGGGTCGGTGTAGTAGTGGTCGTAGGCGCTGTCGCCGCGGCCGAAGTCCGGGTCGTCGCCCTTCAGTGCAAGGGAGTTGAAGCGGTCGACGGTGGCGCGCAGGGCGGCGGCCGGGACGCCGATGGACGCGGCGAGGGCGTCGAGCGTCCATTCCTTGTGGGCGGCGCCCGAGCCGTACCAGTCGTCGGGGAGGACGAAGGTCGGCGCGATGTCCCGGAAGAGGTACCGGTTGCGGTAGTTCTGGTCGACGATCAGCCAGCACGGGATGTCGGGGTCGGTCGGGTTGCGGTCGTACATGGTGTGGACGACGTCGCTGTAGGGGGCGGCCTCGTTGACGAACCGCCGGCCGGCCGCGTTGACGACGAGACCGCCGGGGAGGGTGCGCTCGGCGAGGCAGAAGTACGGCTCGTCGGGGAGCGGGATGGCCGGGCCCCACCAGGCGTCGTCCATCAGCGCGACGTCGGCGCCGAGTCGCTGCCCGGCCCGGATGCCGTCCCCGGTGTTCTCCTTCGCCCCGACGGTCCACTGCGTGCCGATGGGCTGTCGCTGGTACTGGGCCCGCATCGCCGCGTTGTGCTCGAAGCCGCCGGAGCCGACGACCACGCCCCTGCGGGCCCGGAAGAGACCGGCGGGGGTCACCGCTCCGGCGACGGTGCCGTTCTCGACGTGGAGCTCGGTGAGGGGGGTGTTGAGGCGGACGGGCACGTTCGCGTCCAGGAGTCCCTTCCTCAGCGCGGCCGCCAGGGACTGGCCCATGGTGAGCGGTGTCTGTCCGAGCAGGGCCGCCTTCGTGCCGCGCGCCAGCGCCTCGGCGGCGACGGCGGCGCCCTTGACGCTGACGGCGGACAGGGCGAGCCACTTGTAGTCGGCGCTGAACACGACCAGTCCGGCGGGGACGTCGAGGTACGGCGGGTTCAGATGGGCGAGTTCGGCGCCGAGGAGCTTGCCGTCGAACTGGTCGGGCTCGATGGACCGGCCGTTCGGGAGGCCGCCGGGGAGTTCGGGGTAGTAGTCGCTGTAGCCCTCCATCCAGCGGAAGCGGAGCGGGCTGTTGGCCATGACGAAGGAGATCATCGCGGGGCCGTGTGCGAGGAAGGCCCGCTGCCGGGCGGCGGGGACGTCCGGGCCGACGACGGCGGCGAGGTAGGCGGCCGCCTTGGCGGGGGTGTCCGGGACACCGGCGGCGAGGATGACGGGGTTGTTGGGGATCCAGATCCCGGCCCCGGACCGGGCGGCGGAGCCGCCGAAGGTGGGCGCCTTCTCCAGGACCACGGTGCTGAGCCCCTGCTTGGCGGCGGTGAGCGCGGCGGTCATGCCCGTGGCGCCGGAGCCGATGACGACGACGTCGTACGTGCCGGCGGCCGGCAGGTCGGCGGCGCGCGCGCCCTGTTGCACACCGGCGGCGACGGCCGCCCCGGCACCGGCGGCCAGCAGATGTCTTCGGGTCACACTCATGGTCGGGTCCCCCCGCGGTTGGTATGGACGAAGAGGTCCGGAACGTCGCGCGGGGGTCTTGAGAAGTCAAGGGGTGTGGAGGACGGCGAGGGTGTCCCGCCAGGCGGGTTGGCTGAGGAGTGGCCTGAACCGGGTGAGCAGGGCGAGCAGTTCGGGGCCCCAGCGCTCGCGAAAGAGCGGGTCCCGGCGGGCGAGGTCGAGCTCGTTGGCGGCGGTCAGCTCGGCGAAGTCCCTGCACACGAGGGGGTCGGGGGCGTACGTCCGTCCGGTGAACCGGTCCCGGAAGCGGGGTTCCAGAAGGTGGGGGTAGGTCGCCGCGCGGTCGCAGCTCGCGTAGAAGTGCACGATCGCCTCGGCGTCCGGGCCGATCGCGGAGGCGAGTTCGGTACGCCGGTCCAGCGGAAGCAGGCCGGTGGGGAAGCCGTCGGTGCCGTAGAAGGCGTGGCAGAGGCCGGCCACCTGAAGGTCGGGGCGGGCTTCCCAGAGGGCGAGTTGGATGCGGACGCGTTCGAGGTGGGCGAGGAGCGTGCCGCCGGGGTGAGGAACGCGGTCGGCACCGAGCCGCCGTAACAGGGCTCTGGCTCCGGCTGTGCGGGTCGCCTGCACGGGCACCGAACTCCTCGGCAGAAGGGGTGGGTTGGGTCGGCACCCGCTCCTCCCGGGTGTGGAAGCGGGTTGCCGCCCGGGCCCTGAGGAGATCGTCGTACGCGCACTCGCCCCAGTCAATCCTAAGAATTTGTCGCTGGACCCAAGTGCTAGCTTGGAGGTCATGACTCTCGACGACCTGCGTGTCTTCGTGGCCGTGTGCCGCGCCGGAAGCCTCAGCGCGGTGGCCCGTGACCTGGACTGCACCCAGTCCGCGGTGAGCCAGCACGTGAAGCGGCTGGAGCGGGAGACGGGGGTCGGCCTGCTGGAGCGGCAGCCCAGGGGAGTCATGCCGACACAGGCCGGGCGGGTGCTGGAGGCGGCCGCGGCGGAGGGCATCGCGGGTCTCGATCTCGCCCTGCGCCGCCTGCGCGAGCTGGTCGACGGGGAGAGCGGGTCGGTCCGGGTGGCGACGGGCGCGACGACCGTACGGCACTTCATGTCGGACGCGGTGGTGGCCTTCCGGCAGCAACACCCGGACGTCAGCCTGGAGTTCAGGACCGAGAGCTCCAGCCGGGCCTGCTTCGACGCGCTGGCCGACAGCAGTCTCGACCTGGCGTGGATCACGCTCGGGGCGCCGGTGCGGGGCATAGAGCAGCGGCCGGTGAGGGAACTGCCGTGGATGCTGGCCGTACGGGCCGACGACCCGCTCGCCCGGCGCGCCCACGTGGAGGCGGCCGACCTGTCCGGCCTACGGCTGATCCGCCTCCCCCCGAACTCCACCTCCGCCGCCCATCTGGACGCGGCCTGCGCGGAGTTGGGCGTCCGGTTCGCCTTCGACACGAGCGTGGCCGACTGGGACACGGCACTGCTGCTGGCCGAACTGGGGCTGGGGCGGGCGGTGGTGCCCGCCCTGCCGGGACTGACCGTGCCCGGTGACCGGGGGGACCTGCGGCTGGTACCCCTCCCCGCGCTGCGCCCCCTCTCCGTCGGCTGGGCGGTACGCCGCTGGGACGCGCTGTCGCCGCCGGCCCGGGCGTTCGCCGACACCGTGGCGGACACCTGCCGGAGCTGATCTCGGACATGCGCCCTGTCATCACCCGAGTGCGATCTCGGCCCACACCGTCTTGCCGACGTCCCGCTCCGTGACGCCCCAGGTGTCGGCGAGGAGGGTGACGAGGATCAGGCCGCGGCCGTGTTCGCCGTCCGCCTCGCGGATGAACCTGAGCCTGCGGTCGCCCCGCGCGTCGCTCACCTCGATACGCAGCGTGTTCTCGGGGAGGAGCAGGAGGCGCAGCTCGAAGTCCCTTCCGGGGACGCGGCCGTGCGTCACGGCGTTGGCGGCGAGCTCGGCGACGAGGTGCTGCGCGGTGTCGTTCACCTCGGTGTCGTGGGGGTGGCCCCAGGCCGTGAGCTGGGTGGCGGTGAGCCTGCGGGCCAGGCGGGCGCCTCGCGGGGTGGCGCTCAGCCGCTGGGTCAGTTCGTCGGTGGGGGTGGAGATTTCGGCGTTCACGTGACTCAGCGTGCTGGGTTGAATCTACGCTGACCAGGAGCGACTTGGCGACGCTGAGTAGCTGTACGGGTGCGGTCGGTTCGGTGTACGGGTTGTCGGGCGGGAGGGGTGGGGCGCGTGGGCGAGCGGAGGCCGGAGACGCCGGCGGAGGCGGACGGGACGGCGGGGTTGTTCGTCGCGCTGGGCAAGATGGTGCGGCTGCTGCGGGAGCGGAAGGGGTTCACGCAGAAGGAGTTCGGGGAGCTGGTGGGGTACGGGCCCGACGCGGTCTCGGCGATGGAGCGGGGCGTACGGACACTCCGGCCGGAGGTCTTGCTGAAGGCGGACGAACTGCTCGACGCCGGGGGCCTGTTGAAGGAGGTCGTCCCGGAGGTCGAGGAGGCGATGGCGAAGTCTCGGACCCGGCATCCCGAGTGGTACCGGAGTTACGCCGGGTTGGAGGCGGAGGCGGTCGAGCTGCACTTCTACGCCAGCAACGGCGTGCCGGGGTTGTTGCAGACCCAGGACCACGCATGGGACGTATTCGCGAAACGGCGTCCGTTTCTCGACGGGGAGACGATCGAGAAGCGGGTGACTGACCGGCTCTCCCGACAGCAGGTCTTCGAGCGTTCGCCGGCGCCGATCGTGAGCTATGTCCTCGAAGAAGTCCTGCTGGACCGGCCGATCGGCGGGCCTCGGGTGCACGCCGATCAGCTTCGACGCCTGCTGCACGTCGGGCGCATGCAGAACGTCGAGATCCAGGTGATGCCGACTCGGGTGGAGGAACATCCCAACCTAGGTGGGGCGTTCAACCTGCTGACGCCGAGAAGGTACGGGCAGGTGGCGTACACGGAGGTGCAGGGCTATCCCCGGTTGATCACCGAACTCGAAGAGGTCCGGAAGATCGCGGACCGCTATGGGATCATGCGGGCGATGGCCCTGTCTCCGTCGGAATCCCGGAAGTTGATCGAGCAGAAGCTGGAGGAGCTATGAACATCGAGCAGCTCGCCTGGTTCAAGTCCAGCTACAGCGACGGCGAGGGCGGCGAATGCCTGGAAGTCGCCGTCACCCCCCACACCATCCACCTCCGCGACTCCAAGCACCCCACCGGCCCTCACCTCACCCTCTCCCCCACGGCCTGGTCGGCCTTTCTCTCCCCTACTGCGGGAACGCGGCCACCACGTTCAGCTCCCGCGCGCCGGTCGCTGTGACGGCGGAACCCGTGCCGGGAAGCAGCACACCCGGGTCGTAGTAGTTGCTCGACACCAGCAGGTCCTGGTCGCCGTCGCGGTCGAGGTCGCGCAAGCGGACGAGGGAGCCGAAGTTCTCGTACTGGCCGGGGTTCCCGGGGACGCCCGCCGTCGCCCGGGAGAACCACTGGGAGTTCTGGCCGGTCAGGCCGGACTTGCCGCCGCGCAGGACGTGGACGCCGCCCGCGTCGTCGACCGAGCTGACCGTCTCGTAGGGCACGCCGACCGCCAGGTCCGGGTAGCCGTCGCGGTTGGTGTCCCCGGCGGAGAGGGATGAGCCGAAGTAGTCGCGCGCCGTGGCGGCCGTGGTCACGCCCGCGGTGGACTGCGTGAGCCGGTACTTCGTCGTCGGGCCGGTGCTGCCGCCGCGCCAGACGACCACCGAACCCGCCTTGTCGTTGTAGCGGGTGTCGCTGACCGCGAGGTCGCCGTAGCCGCTCTTGTCGAAGTCGGCGACGACACCGGCGGGGCTGTAGTCGGGGGTGGAGCTGTTGATGACGGTGGCCTTGCCGGGCTTGATGGTGGAGCCGCCCCGCAGGAACCACGCGTCCTGCGTCATCTTGTCGCTGTGGTAGCCCTGGCCGAGGAGATAGAGATCGGTCGCCTTGTCCTTGGTGACCTTGCCTGCGACCAGGCCGGTGGTCTCGAAGGTGGCGTCGCGGGTGTGCTTGGTGACCTTGCCCGTCGTACCGGACTTGGAGAAGCCGCCGCGGTAGACGTAGACGGACTTGAAGGCGTCGGCGACGGCCAGGTCGGCCTTGCCGTCGCCGTCGAAGTCGCCGGTCTCCATCGCCTTCCCGAAGCCCTGGTCGGAGCGGGCGGTGACCTTGAGACGGAGGGCGCCGGTACCGGAGAGGCCGCTCTTCGTGCCCCACAGGATGGTGACCGCGCCGGAGCTCACCTTGCCGCTCACCTTCTCGGTGAAGTCGGCGACGGCGAGGTCGGCGTATCCGTCGCGGTTGAGGTCGGCGGTGGCGACGTCCTCGCCGAACGCGTCCGCGTAGCCGCCCGCGTCACCGGCGGTTCCCGGGATGCCCGCGCTGGACTGGGTGAACGTCTTGGTGGTCGTACCGACACCGGTGGCCGTCCCGTACGTCACGGTGACCTCGCCGCCGAGGCCGGCGACGGCGTAGTCGCGGTAGCCGTCCCCGTTGAAGTCGTCGGCGTACTTCGCCGGGGTGGCGGCGCTCGCGGTGCTCACACAGAGGGTGAGCAGTCCGCCGGTCAGGGACACGGCCGTGGCCGTGGCCAGTGCCAGGCGGAAGGTGCTTCGGGTGAACATGAGTCTCCTGCGGTGATCCGAGTCCAGCGGGGAGAAGACTCACGGTGGGGCGGCATGGTTGTAGGACGGAGTCCGGTCAGTGCGGGGGACAGGATTGGTCAAGACCTCTCCAAGAGCCCTTGGCCGCGGTCGAGTTCCGTGTGTTCACTGCGCCCTATGAGACCCCAGAGATCCCCCATACGTCCGGGCAGGGCACTGGCCACGCCGGCCGGCGCGCTCCTCGCCCTCGTCCTGTCGCTGGGCACCGCCTCCGCCACCACGGTTCCCGCCGAGTTCGGCACCGACTACCACGACCCCGTCACCGCCGCCCCGCCGATCAGCACCCCGCACACCCGGGCCTGCGAAGTCACCGTCGCCGAGGCGCAGTTCAAGGACTTCACGCCGTACACGGGGACGTACACGCCGCCGACCGGCTGCGGGGCCCCGGGGCGGTGGTCGAAGGTCGTGCTGCGGATGGACGGCACCGTGAAGGGGCGGCAGTTCGACCGGCTGGGGTACCTCGACATCGGCGGGGTACAGGTGTTCCGGACGTCGACGCCCGAGCCCTCGCAGGACGGGATCAACTGGTCCGTCCAGAAGGATGTCACCGAGTACGAGAAGACGCTGAGCAGCGCTCAGTCCGTCGACATGCTCATCGGCAACGTCGTCAACGACACGTACACGGGCATCCTCGACGTCAAGGTGACGCTCACCTTCTACGCGCCCGAGCACAAGAACACGGCCACCACCGCTCCCGACCAGGTCATCCCCCTCAGCGCCGGCGACAGCGTCACCACCGGCGCCTTGCTCACCGTCCCGCGCAACTCCGAGCGCGTCCTCGCCGAGGTGTACGCGACCGGGTCCGGCGGCGGCTGCGAGGAGTTCTGGTACTCGGCCACGACCCCGAAGGCGTCGTACTCCTGCCAGGGCGGGGACGACGGGCCGTACCGTGAGGTGCAGGTGAGCGTCGACGGGAGGGTCGCCGGGATCGCGTCCCCTTACCCGAACGTGTGGACCGGCGGCTGGTCGCCCTACCTGTGGTCGGTGATTCCCTCCCCCACCGCCTTCGACGTACGTCCGCTCACCTTCGACCTGACCCCCTTCGCCGGGCTCCTCGACGACGGCAGGGCGCACACCGTCGACGTGAAGGTGGCCGGCGTGCCGGCCGGGCAGACCGGGTGGAGCGCGCCGACCAACGTCCTGGTGTGGCAGGACGCGCACAGGTCGGTGGTGAAGGGGGCCGTCACGTCGTACGAGAGGACCGACCCGGCCGTGAGCAACGACTTCACCGACGGTTCGCTGCGGCACCTGGTCACCGCGGGCAAGGACCGGCTCAAGGTCACCGGCTACCTCGACACCTCCCACGGCCGGATCACCACGACCGTGGAGCGCACCCTCACCACGGCCGTCGACCACCGGTGGACGCCCGACGAGAACACGGACGACCTCGGCGGCACATGGAGCGATCACCAGGTCGTCACCCGCGACGGGCACCTGTCCCGCACGGATCGCGACTACGCCCTGGACGGCCGCGCCACCATCGACGCCGCGAACCGTCTGCGGGTCGTCATGTCCGTCGCCGACCGGGCCCGTCTCGGCGCCACCCGGGTCGACGACAGCTACCACGGCGACGCCACCTTCACGCTCGGCGTGGCCCGCGAGGACCGGCACGCGGTGGCCACGACGAGCGAGCGGTACCGGCTGAGCGGGCCCGGCGTGCACTACGACCACACGCTGGCGACCGAGCAGGGGGTGCTGACGAAGGACGTCCTGCGCTGACCACGCCTCCTTGTGGCTCGACTGGCGGCCGGTGCCGTCGGGCGGGGTGATCGCGGTGTGGGGCACGGAGGGGCCCGTACCGTTGCGGACCGTCTGCGCCCGCACGGCGCTCAGCGCTCGTAGAGCCCCTCGATCGCCCCCGCGAAGTCCTTCATGACCGCCTCCCGGCGCAGCTTCATCGACGGGGTCAGATGACCGGCCGCCTCGGTGAGGTCGGTCGGGAGGACGGTGAAGCGCCGGATGGACTCGGGGCGGGAGACCATCTTGTTGGCCTCGTCCACGGCGCGTTGCAGGACGCTTCTCAACTCGGCGTCGTTGACGAGCAGTTCGGCGGGGACGGGGTGTTTGCCGTTCATCTGGCGCCAGTGGTTGACGCCGTCCATGTCCAGGGTGATCAGGGCCGAGATGTAGGGCCGGCGGTCGCCCAGGACCATGCACTGGGAGATCAGCGGGTGGGAGCGCAGCCAGTTCTCCAGCGGGGCCGGGGCGACGTTCTTGCCGCCCGCGGTGATCAGGATCTCCTTCTTGCGGCCGGTGATCGTCAGATAGCCCTCGTCGTCCAGCTGTCCGATGTCGCCGGTCGGGAACCAGCCGTCGGCGGAGGCGGGGGCGACCCCCTCACCGAAGGGGTCCCAGTAGCCGCGGAACACCTGGCCGCCGTTGAGCAGGATCTCGCCGTCGGCCGCGATACGGATCCGGGTGCCCGGGATGGGCCAGCCGACCGTGCCCAGGCGGGGCTTCAGGGGCGGGGTGCAGGTGGCGGCGCCCGTCGACTCGGTGAGGCCGTAGCCCTCGTAGATCTCCATGCCCGCGCCCGCGTAGAAGGCGGCGAGGCGGCGGCCGAGCGGGGAGCCCCCGGAGATGATGTGCCGGATCCTGCCGCCCATGGCGTTGCGGATACGGCGGTAGACGAGCGGGTCGTAGAAGGTGCGGGCCGCCTTCAGGGCCGCTCCCGGGCCGGATCCGGTGCCCGCGTGGCGGGTCTCCATCGCCTCGCCGTAGCGGACGGCGACGTTGGTCGCGCGGTCGAAGACGGTGACCCGGCCGCCGCTCTCCGCCTTGGCGCGGGCGTTGTTGAAGACCTTCTCCAGCATGTACGGGATCACGAGGAGGAAGGTCGGCTTGAAGCTGGCCAGGTCGGCGAGCAGGTCCTCGGCCTGGAGGCTCGGCGCGTGCCCCAGGCGGACGCGGGCGCGCACGCAGGCGACGGCGACCATGCGGCCGAAGACGTGCGAGATGGGCAGGAAGAGCAGCGTGGCCAGGTCGGTGTCGTCCCCCTTCGCCTTGAAGACCGGGTAGAGCAGCTCGATCGCGTTGTCGACCTCGGTGAGGAAGTTGCCGTGGCTGAGCACACAGCCCTTGGGGCGGCCGGTGGTTCCGGAGGTGTAGACGACGGTGGCGACCGTGCCCGGGCCCAGCATGCCGCGCCGGACGCCGATCTCCTGGTCGGGGACGGCCCGGCCGAGCTCTCCCAGGCGCTCCACATGACCCTTCTCCATGATCCACATGTGGCGCAGGTCGGGGAGGCGGCTGAGCTCGGGGCCGAGGGCGGCGGCCTGTCCCGCCGTCTCCGTCACCAGGGCGACCGCGCCGGAGTCCTGGAGGATGAACCGGGTCTGGAAGACGGAGGACGTGGGGTAGATGGGGACCGTCACCAGGCCCGCGGCCCAGGCGGCGAAGTCGAGGAGCGTCCACTCGTACGTCGTGCGTGCCATGATCGCGACCCGGTCGCCCGGCATCAGGCCCTCGGAGATCAGGCCCTTCGCCACGGCCAGCACCTGGCGCGCGAACTCCGCCGCCGTGAGGTCGACCCAGCGGCCGTCCTCCGTGCGGCGGCTCATCACCCGCTGCTCCGGGGCCGCCTCCGCGTTGTCGAACGGCAAGTCGGCCAGGGAGCCGTGGGTCACCGGCGCGACCAGCGGCGGCACCGACACCTCGCGGACCTCGCCGTCCAGTCGCACGATCTCGGGTTCCACGAGGACAGGGGCGCCGTCGTAGTCGTGACCGGACACGTACGAGAGGGACATGGTCAGCTCCTGGGACGTGCTGCTCGGTAGCGTTCCGCTGCATGAGGTACGCAGGGGACGTACCGGGGCGTTCACCCGCGAGTGCGCCTGCAAGGGTTACCGGGGGTTAGGACGGTGATCCTAAGGGGCTCAAGTGGCGGGTCTGTGCGGGTTCGTTGATGGTCCGGAGCCGGGACTGTGCAACCTCGACCGCAAAGTGAGGCTTTGTCAACTACGGGGCGCTACGGCCGCTCCAGGATCGCCGTCACTCCCTGGCCGCCCGCCGCGCACACCGAGATCAGCCCACGGCCGGGCCCCTCCCGCTCGGCCAGCAGCCGCGCGAGCGTGGCCACGATCCGCGCGCCGGTCGCGGCGAAGGGATGCCCGGTGGCGAGGGAGGATCCGGTGACGTTGAGCCGGTCCCGGTCCACCGGGGCGAGGCCCCGCTTCTCCCAGGCCGCGAGGGTCGCCAGGACCTGGGAGGCGAAGGCCTCGTGGATCTCGACCAGGTCGAAGTCGTCCATGCCGAGCCCGGCCCGCTCCAGCATCCGGGGGACGGCGTACGCGGGGGCCATGAGCAGCCCGTCCTCCCCCTGTGCGACATCCCCTCGCACGAAGTCCACGGCCGCCGTCTCGTACGCCGTGAGGTACGCCAGCACTTCGAGGCCGCGCGCCTTCGCCCACTCCTCCGACGCGAGCAGCACGAGAGCCGCGCCGTCCGTCAGCGGGGTCGAGTTCCCGGCGGTCATGGTCGGGTCGGGGTCCTTGAGGCCGAACACCGGCTTGAGCGTGGCGAGTTTCCCGGGCGTCGAGTCGGGGCGCAGGTTCTGGTCGCGGGCCAGGCCGCGGAAGGGGACCACCAACTCCCGGAAGAATTCCCGCTCGTAGGCCGCCGCCAGCCGCTGGTGACTGGTCGCCGCCAGTTCGTCCTGGGCCTCGCGGCTCACGCCCCACGCGCGGGCGGTGACGGCCGCGTGCTCGCCCATCGACAGACCGGTGCGGGGTTCGGCGTTGCGCGGGATGTCGGGGACGAGGTGGGCCGGCCGGATGCGGGCGAGCGCCCTCAGGCGGCCGCCGGCCGACTTCGCGCGCCGGGCCTCAAGGAGGATGCGGCGCAGGTCGTCGTTGACGCCGAGGGGCGCGTCGCTCGCGGTGTCGGCGCCGCCCGCGATCGCGGACTCGGTCTGCCCCAGCGCGATCTTGTTGGCGGCCGCGATGACGGCCTGGAGCCCGGTCCCGCAGGCCTGCTGGATGTCGTACGCCGGGGTACGCGGGTCCAGCTTCGAGCCGAGGACCGTCTCGCGGGCGAGGTTGAAGTCGCGGGCGTGCTTGAGGACGGCTCCGGCGACGAACTCCCCCACGGCGCCCGGCCCCTGGAGCCCATGGCGCTCGACGAGGGCGTCGAGGGCGGCGGTGAGCATGTCCTGGTTCGAGGCGGTGGCGTACGGGCCGTCCGAGCGGGCGAAGGGCACACGGCTGCCGGCGACGATCGCCACGCGCCGGGCGACCGGCGGCTTCAGGGGACTCATCTCCACCAGCTCCTCACCTCGGAAATCGACTTACCTACGGTAACCTTACTCCAGAGTAAGGAATCTGCGACCGACCCGGGAGATGGACATGGCCGACCGCTATCTGAGCTTCACCGGCACCGCGCCGGGCCGGTTCCTCACCCGCCGCCTCGGGCTGCCGCAGCCGACGGCGCTTCGGCGGTGGTCGGCCGAGTCCCCGGCGTTCGAGGGCGGGGTGCTGCTGCTCACGGCGGGCAAGTCGGAGCTGTCCGGACCGGAGTTCCCGGAGTTCCCCGCCCCGTCGGACGCGCCCGCCGCGGTCCTCCTCGACGCCACGGGCGTGCGGGACGTGGCGGGGCTGGCCGAGGTGCACGCGGCCCTGCACCCGGTCGTGCGGTCGGTCGCCGCGAGCGGCCGGGTCGTCGTCCTGGGGGCGCCGCTCTCTTCGGCGGATCATCACCAGGCCGCCGCCCAGCAGGCGTTGGAGGGGTTCGCCCGCTCGCTCGGCAAGGAGATCGGGCGGGGCAGAACGGTCAACCTCGTACGGCTGACCGACACGGCCGCGGCCGAGTCGACCCTGCGCTTCCTGCTCTCCCCCAGGTCGGCGTACGTCAGCGGTCAGGTGATCGAGGTCGGGCAGGCGCAGGAGCTGGACGTCGACTGGTCTCACCCCCTCGCCGGGCGGACGGCCCTGGTGACCGGCGGGGCGCGCGGCATCGGCGCGGCGGTCGCCGAGACGCTGGCGCGGGACGGGGCGCGGGTGGTCGTCCTCGATGTGCCGGGGGCGTCGGCGGACGCCGAGCGGCTGGCCGCGCGGCTCGGGGGCAGTGCGCTCGCGCTGGACATCACGGCGGCCGACGCGGGCACGCGGATCGCCGAGGCGCTGCCGGACGGGCTGGACGTGCTGGTCCACAACGCGGGCATCACCCGGGACCGGCGACTGGTCAACATGCCCGCGGAGCGCTGGAGTTCGGTGCTCGACGTCAACCTGGCGAGCGTGCTGCGCACCACGGACGCGCTGCTGGAGACGGGCACGCTGCGGCGGGGCGGGCGGATCGTCGCCACCGCCTCCATCGCGGGGCTCGCGGGGAACGCCGGGCAGACGAACTACGGCGCGAGCAAGGCCGGTGTCGTCGGCCTGGTGCGCTCCCTGGCACCCCGGGCCCTGGCCGAGCACGGGGTCACGGTCAACGCCGTCGCCCCGGGGTTCATCGAGACGAAGATGACGGCGGCGATCCCGCTGTTCATCCGGGAAGCGGGGCGACGCATGAACTCCCTCGGGCAGGGCGGACTTCCGGCCGACGTGGCCGAGACGACGGCATGGCTGGCGCATCCGGCGTCCGGCGCGGTGAACGGGCAGGTCGTGCGGGTGTGCGGCCAGAGCCTGCTGGGGGCGTAGTGGGGACGTACGCGGACGATGCGCGGGGCGAGGGGTCGTACGGCGAGGGGGGACGGGGCTCGGGGTCGGGGTCGGGCGCGCGCTCGGGGGCGGGGGCGGGGTCGGAGTCAGGCGCGCGCTCGGGTTCGGGGTCGGGCGCGGGCTCGGGTTCTGGGTCGGGGTGGGGCGCGCGCTCGGGTTCTGGGTCGAGGTCGGGCTCGGGTTCTGGGTCGGGGTGGGGCGCGCGCTCGGGTTCGGGGTCGGGCGCGGGCGCGGGGTCGGGCTCGGGTTCTGGGTCGGGGTCGGGCGCGCGCTCGGGGTCGGGGTCGGGCGCGCGCTCGGGGTCGGGGTCGGGCGCGGGCTCAGGGTCGGGCGCGCGCTCGGGCTCGGGGTCGGGCGCGGGCGCGCGCTCGGGTTCGGGGTCGGGCTCGGGGTCGGGGTCGGGCTCGGGCTCGGGGTCGGGCTCGGGCTCGGGGTCGGGGTCGGGCTCGGGCTCGGGCTTCGCGGGGGCGAACTCCGGTGGCCCCTCGGCCGTCCTCACCCGGTCCCCCTCCCTCCTCCCCCTCCTGGCGGCGGGCGCCCTGCGCTCCCCCTTCAAACGGCCCGGCGCGACCGCCGGCTTCCCCCGGACCCGGCTCGTGCTGCGCGGTCTGCGGGTGGACTCGGCGCGGCTGGCCGCCTACGAGCGGGTCTGCGGGTTCCCGACCGGCGAGGACGCGCTGCCGGTGACGTATCCCCATGTGCTGGGCTTCCCCCTGGCCATGAGGCTGATGAGCGGGCGGGACTTCCCGCTGCCGCTGCTCGGGCTCGTGCACACGTCGATCGAGATCACCCGGTACCGGGAACTGGCGGCCACCGGCGCGTACGAACTCACCGTGTACGTCGACGGATTGGCCCCGCACCGACGCGGTACGGAGGTCGCCGTGGTCACCGAGCTGCGGGTGGGCGAGGACGTCGTATGGGAGTCGGTGAGCACGTATCTGGCCCGGCACCGCACTCAGGCGACCGGCGGGGAGCGGGACGGGGATCAGCAGGCGGAGCAGCACGGGCCGTTGCCCGGGGTCGCGGAGTGGCGGCTGGCCGGGGACATCGGACGCCGTTACGCCGCCGCGTCCGGCGACCACAACCCGATCCACCTGTACCCGCTCACGGCCCGCCTCTTCGGCTTCCCGAGGGCGATCGCCCACGGCATGTGGACGGCGGCCCGCTGTCTGGCGGCGCACGGCACGCCTCAAGCGGTGCTGGTGCGGGCCGAGTTCAGGGCGCCGGTGCTGCTGCCGGGGACGGTGACGTACGCGGCGGACGGGGAGCGGTTCGAGCTGTGCGACGGGGAGCGCGTGCATGTGCGCGGGGGTGTCTACCCGCTGACCTGAAGCGGGGCCCCCTGCGCGGGCGTGTCCTTGAGGGTCCAGGGCCGGCCCTCCATCAGGTTGCCGAGGCCGGCCCACGCGAAGTTCATCAGGGTCGCCGCCGGCTGCCGCGCGGTCACGCCCTCGGTGGCGTTGGCCCAGGCGGCGAGGGACTCGGCGGCGCCGACGAGGGCCTCGGCGAGACCGGCGACCTCGCGCTCGGGCAGGTCGGGGTCGCGGTGTGCCTCGCGGGCCGCGACCACGATCAGGTGGGTCACGAACGCCACGATCTCCTCGCGCATCGCGGTCACTTCGGCCGCGAACGCCTCACCGTGGATCCGGGCCTGGAGATGCAGCACGGACCAGGCGGGCGGGTTCTGCGAGGTGTGCGTGAAGAACGCCAGCAGCCCGTCCCAGAGCTGACGGTCGGCGGGCAGGTCGGTCCGCACGCCCGTGCGCACGGCCTCGGTGAGCGCGGCCGCCTCCCGGCGGATGCACGCGGTGAAGAGGTCTTCCTTGGAGTTCAGGTAGAGGTAGACCAACGGCTTGGACACACCGGCGAGTTCGGCGATCTCGTCCATCGAGGCGGCCATGTACCCGCGCTGCCCGAAGATCTCCACAGCGGCGTCCAGCATCTGCTGCTCCCGCACGGCACGCGGCATGCGCTTGCTCTTCACGACACCCATGCGCAAAGCGTACGGTCACGCGGGCCCCGGCAGCAGGGGCGTTGACGTCAGGAGGTCTGCGAGGCCTGCGGGGCCTGCCCCTGGGAGGGGGTCGCCTCGTCGACGGCCTCGTCCTCCTGGCTGCGGTTCGCCTCCAGGTTGGCCTTCATCCGGTCCACCCGCTGGGCGACCTGGACGGAGGCGCGGTCGCGCTCCTTGCGCAGGACCACGAAGCTGATGGGGGCCGAGAGCAGCAGGGAGAGCAGGACGATCCACATGCCGTTGGAGTCGCCGAGGCCGCGCGGGGCGAGGCCGGAGTAGACGAGGCCCCAGACGACCACGAGGCAGCCCACGAAGATCCCGAGGCGCATCAGTGTGTAGCGGAGCATGTCAATCCACTCTTCCGGTTCAAAAACGGGGCACCGTCCAGTGAAGCACGCCGGGCACCCGATCTTCGACGGGGGTTGGGAACGGTCAGGTGAGCGGCAGCAGCATGATCACGTCGTCCCGGTCGTCGCCGGGTGCGACGCGGATGGCGTCGGGGACGCGGCCGACCTCCTTGTAGCCGCAGGAGCCGTAGAAGCGCTCCAGGCCGAGGCCGCCGCGGCAGGTCAGCCGGATCGCCTCGATGCCCTCGAAGGCACGGGCCGCGTCGGCTGCCGCCGCGAGGAGGTCGCGGCCGTAGCCCCGGCCCTGGTGGCGCGGGTGGACCATCACCGTGTACAGCCACACCCAGTGGGTCATCAGGCGGTGGGTGTTGGAGCCGAAGAAGGCGGTGGCGGCGACCCGTCCGTCCTCGTCGTGGCCGACGAGCAGCCGCGTCCGTCCCTCCGCCATGCCCACGAAGTGCTTCACCAGCTCGGGGCGGATCGTGTCCCGCTCAACCGGCGCGACGAATCCGACGGCTCCACCGGCATTGGATACGTCGGCCCACAGGTCGAGGATTCCGTCGCGGAGGGCGGGGGTGACGGCCGGGTCGAGGGTGAAGGTAAGGGGCATGGGGCGAGGCTAGCCATTACGACTCCGTCGCCTCAAGGGGTATCCGGCGTCACGTGCGTCACCCCAGCGCCCGGGCCGCCACCTCCAGGTCCGCCACCAGGCCCCGGTACGCGCCCTCCCTGTCCTCGGCCCGCAGCACGGCCGACGGGTGCACGGTCGGTACGAGCCGCTCCCGCCTGCCGTGGATCTCCTCCTCCAGCACGGTCCCGCGCACCTGTGTCACCCGGAACGACGACCCGAGCAGCGCCTTGCCCGCGGTGGCGCCGAGCACGACGATCAGCTCCGGTTCGACGAGCGCCAGCTCCCTGGCGAGCCAGGGGCCGCAGGCCGTCATCTCCCTCAGGCTCGGCGCCTTGTGGATCCGGCGCTTCTTCGGCTCGGCCTGCGTGAACTTGAAGTGCTTCACGGCGTTGGTGACGTAGGCGTCCGCCGGATCGAGGCCGGCCTCCGCGAGAGCCCGGTCGAGCAGCTTGCCCGCGGGCCCGACGAACGGCTTGCCCTGCCGGTCCTCCTGGTCACCGGGCTGCTCACCCACGAGCATCACGCGCGCGTGGGGGTCTCCGGTGCCGAAGACTGTCTGCGTGGCGTCCCGGTGGAGGGGGCAGCCACGGCAGCCGGCGGCGGCCTTTCGGAGGGCGTTCAGGCCGCCGCGGTCCGGGAGGAAGGGTTCGGCTGTGTAGGCGTCCTCTGGTGCCTTGGGGCTCACCATGGGGGCCGGGTACCCGTGAGGGTGGGTGGTGAACGGAGGGGGCGCGGTGTCGGTGCGTGGGGGTGCGGTGTCGGTCCTGGGTGCGGGGCGGTGGGGGCTGGGCGCGCAGTTCCCCGCGCCCCTGGGTGGGTGCACCGGGCGCCGGTTTTCAAGGGCCCGCCCACCCCGCGTCAGCCGCGCGCCGGTGGGGGCTGGGCGCGCAGTTCCCCGCGCCCCTCGGTGGGTGCACCGGGCGCCGGTTTTCACGGGCCCGCCCACCCCGCGTCAGACGCGCGCCGGTGGGGGCTGGGCGCGCAGTTCCCCACGCCCCTCGGTGGGTGCACCGGGCGGAGGTTTTCACGGCCCCGCCCACCGGGCCAGTCGGCCTGTCAGAGGCGCATCGGCTGCGGGGCCTCGCGGCGGGCCTTGTCCGGGCCGTCGTACTCGCGGATGATCTCGTAGCGCGTGTTGCGCTCCACCGGGCGGAAGCCCGCGTCGCGGATGAGGTCCAGCAGGTCCTCGCGGGTGAGCTTGTTCGGGGTGCCGTAGTTGTCGGCGTCGTGGGTGATCTTGTACTCGACCACCGAGCCGTCCATGTCGTCCGCGCCGTGCTGGAGGGCCAGTTGCGCGGTCTGGACGCCGTGCATGACCCAGAAGACCTTGACGTGCGGGACGTTGTCGAAGAGGAGTCGGGAGACCGCGAAGGTCTTCAACGCCTCCGCGCCCGTCGCCATCTGGGTGCGGGCCTGAAGGCGGTTGCGCACCTTGCCGTCCTTCAGGTCCACGAAGTCGTGCTGGTAGCGCAGCGGGATGAAGACCTGGAAGCCGCCGGTCTCGTCCTGGAGTTCGCGCAGCCGCAGGACGTGGTCCACGCGGTGACGGGGCTCCTCGATGTGGCCGTACAGCATGGTGCTCGGGGTCTTCAGACCCTTCTCGTGCGCCAGGCGGTGGATCCGGGACCAGTCCTCCCAGTGGGTCCGGTGGTCCACGATGTGCTGACGGACCTCCCAGTCGAAGATCTCCGCGCCGCCGCCGGTCAGCGACTCCAGGCCCGCGTCGATCAGTTCGTCGAGGATCTCGGAGGCCGAGAGACCGCTGATCGTCTCGAAGTGGTGGATCTCCGTCGCGGTGAACGCCTTCAGCGAGACGTCCGGGAGGGCCGCCTTGAGCTCCCGCAGCGAGCGCGGGTAGTAGCGCCACGGCAGGTTCGGGTGCAGGCCGTTGACGATGTGGAGTTCCGTGAGGTTCTCGCCCTCCATCGCCTTGGCGAGCTTCACCGCCTCCTCGATGCGCATCGTGTACGCGTCCTTCTCGCCCGGCTTGCGCTGGAAGGAGCAGTAGGCGCAGGACGCCGTGCACACGTTGGTCATGTTGAGGTGACGGTTGACGTTGAAGTGGACGACGTCGCCGTTCTTCCGCGTCCGCACCTCGTGCGCGAGGCCGCCGAGCCAGGCCAGGTCGTCCGACTCGTAGAGCGCGATGCCGTCCTCGCGGGTCAGCCGTTCACCGGCCCTGACCTTCTCCTCCAGCTCGCGCTTGAGCCCGACGTCCATGCCCACACACCTTTCTCCGACCACCCCGAACGACTGTGACAACCGTACGTCTACGCCTCTTCGGGCAGCTCTCCGACCCGGTTCTCCCACTTCGTGGAGAGCACGATCGTGGTACGGGTCCGGGAGACCCCCTTGGTCCCCGACAGCCGCCGGATGATCTTCTCCAGGCCGTCGACGTCCGACGCCCGGACCTTCAGCATGTACGAGTCGTCGCCCGCGATGAACCAGCAGTCCTCGATCTCGGTGAGGTCCCGCAGCCGGCGCGCCACGTCCTCGTGGTCGACCGCGTCGGACAGCGAGATGCCGATCAGCGCGGTGACGCCGAGGCCGAGCGAGGCGGAGTCGACGGTGGCGCGGTAACCGGTGATGACCCCGGCCGCCTCCAGCCGGTTGATGCGGTCGGTGACGCTGGGTCCCGACAGACCGACGAGGCGTCCCAGCTCCGCGTAGGAGGCCCGGCCGTTCTCCCTCAGGGCCTGGATGAGCTGCCTGTCCACCGCGTCCATGCGATCGAAGCCTTCCGCTGAGAAGTTCTGAGAAGTTCCCGAAGTGATGAGAGGTACTGCCACTTGCCCTACCGGCCCGGCGCGCCGCCGCCCAGTTCGCCCTGCCAGCGCCGGTACAGGTCGTGTTCGACACCCGCCGCGTCCAGCACCCGCCCGGCGACGAAGTCGACCAGGTCCTGGATGTGGGTGGCGCCCGCGTAGAAGCCCGGCGAGGCCGGGACCACGCTCGCACCGGCGTCGTCGAGCGTGACGAGGTGCCGCAGGGTCTGCCCGTTCAGCGGGGTCTCCCGTACGGCCACGACCAGCTTGCGGCCCTCCTTGAGGGTGACGCTCGCCGCCCGCTGCAACAGGTCCTTGGACAGGCCGAGGGCGACTCCGGCGACGCAGGCGGTGGAGGCGGGGACGATCAGCATCCCCTTGCTCGGATACGACCCCGAGGACGGCCCCGCGGCCAGGTCCCCGGCGTTCCAGTACCGCACGGCGTCGGTGTCGGCGTCGAAGGTGCCGGGCTTGCCGTCGGCCCCCCGGGTCAGCCATTCCCGCAGGTCCTCGCGCCAGTGCGCGTCCCGGAACGCGATCCCCGTCTCGTCGAGGAGGGTGAGCCGCGAGGCACGGGAGACCACCAGGTCGACGCTCTCACCGGCGGCGAGCAGCGCGCGCAGCACGGACGCGGCATACGGGGTGCCGGAGGCGCCGGACACCCCTACGATCCAAGGCGTACGCCGCGTCTCTCCTGGCTTGACTGGGTTCACACCCCCGAGCCTATCCGGCGTCACGGGGTGGGAACCGGCCAAGGGGGTCGGGGCGTTCCCTTGAGGGGATGGGGGTTCTCATGACGGGCAAGGAACTGGAGTGGTCGCGCGGTGATCGCGCGAAGGCGGCGGCCAAGCTGATGGCGGGCTGGGTCGCGCTGCTGTGGCTGCTCGAAGTGGTGGACGTGGCGAGCGGCCACGCCCTCGACGGCCTCGGCATCACGCCCCGTACCCCGTCCGAGCTGGTCGACGTCGTCCCGGCCGCGTTCATCCACTTCGGCTTCGCCCACGTGGCCGCGAACAGCGTCCCGCTGCTGGTCATGGGCTTTCTCGCGGCCCTGGGCGGTATCCGCCGCTTCGCCGCGGTGTGCGCTTTGATCATCGTCGCCGACGGCCTGGGCGTCTGGCTCATAGCCCCGGCGCACACCAACACGGCGGGCGCGTCGGGCCTGATCTTCGGCCTGTTCGGCTACCTGGTGGTCGCGGGCTTCGTGGAGCGCCGCCCGCTGGGCGTCCTGGCCGGCCTCCTGACAGCGGCGATCTGGGGCACGTCGATCGTGGTGGGCCTGGCGCCCACGCAGTCGGGGGTCAGCTGGCAGGGCCACCTGCTGGGCCTGGTGGCGGGGGTGGCGGCGGCGTTCGTCCTCCGGCGCCGGGCGGCCCCGGTGGGGCGGGTGTCGTAGGGCCGCGGACAGGGGTGCCGCCACACGCCGAGGCGGCGCCGGGGATACGGCGCCGCCTCGGCGGCGGGACGTGCAGCGCGGTGCGTCAGCAGGCGTAGGCGCTGGACCCGGCCCAGTAGTTGAGCCGTGACCAGGTGATGGGACCGATGATCCCGTCGTCGTCGATGCCCACACAGCGCTGGAACCTGACGACCGCGGCCCGGGTGTTCGAGCCGAAATAGCCGTCCAGCGAGAGGTTGTCACCGGTCATGGCGAAGTTCAGCTCGCACTGAGCCTGCTTCACCGCGACCTTGTAGGCGCTGGGCGCGTAGGAGAGCTGGGGCTCGCTGGAGGTGTACTCGCAGAGGCCGGGGATGATCGCGGCCTGGGCGGGTGCCGCGGTGACGAGCGGCAGCGCGCCGGCGACACCCACAGTCGCGAGACCGGCCACCATCAGCGAGACGATGCGCTTACGGATCACTTGTTTCCCCCTGTAGAGAGACCTGCGGTGGGACCGGAGCACTCCCGCTCGCGCCGCGGGCGGGTGCCCGGCCGGAACCACTGTCGGGCCGGGCGCCGCAACAGGAGCGCAGAGCCGGTGCAGTCCTGGTGCAGTGGCGGTGCAGTGACGGCTGGTTCTGGGGTTGCTCGTTCGGCTCACGGGCCCCGATCCTGGACAGCGGCGGGCTGCTGCCCCTGGACGCCCGGTGGACCGCCGGGCAGACCGCCGACGGACAGCATCAGGGGACACACGGGGGACATTTCGGGGGGAAATGTGGAATTCCGTCTGCTCGGTCCTGTGGAGGTCTGGGTCGCGGGCCGGTCCTTGGCGCCGTTCGCGCGGAAGCCGGCCGCGCTGCTGACGGCCGGACTGCTCGACGCCGGACGCGTGGTGTCGGCCGACCGGCTGATCGACGCCGTGTGGGGCGAGAGCCCCCCGGACACGGCCGCCAAGCTGGTGCAGAGCTATGTGTCCCGGCTCAGGCGGGTACTGCACCGGCCGGACCGCCCCGAGGTGATCGTGACCCGGCCCGGCGGATACCTCTTCCTGGCCGGGCAGGACGGACTCGATGTGCGCCGCTTCCAGGAACTGCTGGAACGCGGCCGTGCGGAGGCGGGCAGGGGCGAGCACGCGACCGCCGCGAACACCCTGGAGACGGCGCTCGGCCTCTGGCACGGTCCCGCGCTGGGCGGCCCGGCGACCTCGACGCTCCAGCTGGAGGCGGCCCGGCTGGAGGAGATGCGGCTCACCGCCGTCGAGGAGATGCTCGACGCCCGGCTGGCGGCGGGCGGCGGGGCCGAGCTGGTCGGCGAGCTGACCCGGCTCGTGGCCGGACAGCCGCTGCGGGAGCGGCCGCGCGGCCTGCTCATGGCGGCCCTGCACCGCTGTGGGCGCCGGGCGGAGGCCCTGCGGGTGTACCGGGACGGCCACCGGGTGCTCCGCAGGGAACTGGGCATCGAGCCGAGCCACGCGTTACGGGACCTGCACGCGCGGCTGCTGACCGGTGACGCCGGGGCCGCCGGACACACCGGGGCCGCCGGGGCTTCCGAGGACCGGAAGGGGACAGGGACGAGCAGAGACCGTCCCGCTGCGGCGCCGACCGGCCGCAGCGCCCGTTCCACCGCGGCTCCGACCAGCCGCGGTGCCCGTCCCGCTGCGGCTCCGGCTCCCGTCCGCGCCACCCCGCCGTTACGATCCGCGCCACCCCCGCCGGTACGCGGCGGACGACGGGGCGGAAGACCCGGCCCGCCGACGCCCGCGCAGCTCCCCGCCCCTCCTCGCCTGTTGACCGGCCGCGACGCCGAGGCGGACCAGCTCGTGTCCGCCCTGCTGGACACCGGCCCCGACACCGGCCCGCGCCTGTGCGTCGTCCACGGCATGCCGGGTGTCGGCAAGTCCGCGCTCACCCTGGACGTGGCCAACCGGCTGGCGGCGGCCTTCCCGGACGGGCAGTTGTACGCCGAGCTGTGCGGCGCGGATCCCGCCCAGGCGGCGACGCCGGGCAGGGTCCTCGGCGGTTTCCTCCGCGCCCTGGGCGTACGGCCCGCCCGCCTCCCCTCGTCCACGGCGGAACGCGCCGCCGCGTATCGCAGTCTCCTGGCCGGCCGGCGTGTCCTCGTCGTCCTGGACGACGCCGTCGCGGAGCACCAGGTCCGGCCGCTCCTCCCGGGCGCCGGTGGCGGCGCGGTGCTGGTCAGCAGCCGCCGCACCCTGCCCGGCCTCGACGCGACGGCCCGCGTCGGTCTGGAGGTGCTCGACCAGGAGCAGACGCTCCGGCTGCTCGGCCGGCTGGTGGGCCGCGACCGGCTGGCCGCCGAGGTCACCGCCGCCGGCGAGATCGCCCGGTGGTCCGGCGGCCTGCCGCTCGCCCTCCAGGCCGTGGGGTCCCGGCTCCGCGGCGACGACCGGTGGCGGCTGCGGACCGTCGCCGACCGGCTCCGCGACGAGAGCCGGCGGCTGGACGGGCTGGCCTGCGGGGATCTGGACGTCCGCGCCAGGTTCGAGCCCGGTCACCGGGCCCTGCGGGAGCGGGAACGCCGTGCCCTCCATCTCCTGGGCATCCTGGACCTGCCCGATTTCGCACCCTGGGTGGCCGCGCCCCTGCTGGGCGTGGACCTGCCGTCCGCCCAGCACCTGGTCGAACGGCTCGCGGAGGCGCGGCTGCTGGAGCCGCTCGGCGTGGACGGGGCGGGGCAGACCAGATACCGGTTCCACGACCTGGTACGGCTGTACGCGCGGGAGCGCGCCGAGCAGGAGGTGCCCCCCGAGCAGCGCCGAGCGGCGGTGTCACGGCTGCTGCGCGCCTGGCTGGCGCTGGTCTGCCGCGCCGGTGCCATCGAGGCCGGCGGCACCGTGCACCTCAAGCCCCGGGCGGCGCGCGACGCGGCCGACCCCGCGCTCGCGGCGATGCTGCTCGACCGGCCGGGGCCCCGGCTCACGTCCGGACACACCGCGCTGGTGGCCGCGGCGGGCCGGGCCGCCGCCGGGCCCGGCCTCGACGAGCGGGCGGACGACCGGGCGATGGCGCTCGCCCGTCCTACAGCGTGAGTCCCCGCACCAGCAGATCCAGCAGCGCACAGACGAACAACGCGATCCCGATGAACCCGTTCACACTGAAGAACGCCCGGTTCAGCCGGGACAGATCATGCGGCCGCACGATCGAGTGCTCGTACACGAACGCCCCCGCGACGATCATCAGCCCCACCCAGAAGAACCCGCCCGCCTCCGTGGCGACCGCGTACCAGACCAGCAGCCCCATGGTCAGCGCGTGGCACACCCGCGCCCCCCGGATCGCCGCCGGGACGCCGAACCGGGCCGGCACCGACAGGACGCCGATCTCCCGGTCCGTCTCCACGTCCTGGCAGGCGTAGATCAGGTCGAACCCGCCGATCCAGATGCCGACGGCGAGGCCGAGAATGACCGCGTCCCAGGACCACTCCCCGGTGATCGCGAGCCAGCCGCCGACCGGCCCCATGGCCTGGGCGAGACCGAGGATGGCCTGCGGGAAGTTCGTGAACCGCTTGCCGTACGGGTAGACCACCATCGGGATCACCGCGATGGGAGCCAGCGCCAGGCACAGCGGGTTCAGCAGCGCCGCCGAGCCGAGGAAGACGACGACCGCGACCAGCGCCCCGGTCCAGGCGTGCTTCACGGACATCGCGCCGGTGACCAGCTCCCGCTGCGCCGTCCGGGGATTGCGCGCGTCGATCTCCCGGTCGATGATCCGGTTGACGGCCATCGCGAAGGTCCGCAGGCCGACCATGCAGATCGTCACCAGGAGCAGCCGCCCCCAGTGGATGTTCCGGTCCCACTCGAACATCGCGGTCAGCGCGGCGATGTACGCGAAGGGCAGCGCGAAGACCGAGTGCTCGATCATCACCAGCCGCAGAAAGGCTTTCGTGCGTCCCGGTTGCGGGAAGGCCGCGGAAGCGCTGCTCACAGTCCGTACTCCTTCCACCGGCGGTCGACCTTCGCCGCCGTCTCCGGGTCGGACAGCACCATCTCGGGCCAGCCGCCGTCCCGTGTGTAGCCCTCCTCGGGCCACTTCTTCGTGGCGTCGATGCCCGCCTTGCCGCCCCAGAACTGCTGGTAGGAGGCGTGGTCGAGGTGGTCGACCGGTCCCTCGACGACGGAGAGGTCACGGGCGTAGTCCGTGTTGCCGAGGGCCCGCCACGCGACCTCGTGCAGATCGTGGACGTCGCAGTCGGCGTCGACGACCACGATCAGCTTGGTCAGGGACATCATGTGTGCCCCCCACACGGCGTGCATCACCTTCTGCGCGTGCTTCGGGTACTTCTTGTCGATCGAGACGATCGCGCAGTTGTGGAAGCCGCCCGCCTCGGGCAGGTGGTAGTCCACGATGTCCGGGACGATGATCTTCAGCAGGGGGAGGAAGAAGCGCTCCGTGGCACGGCCCAGCGGTCCGTCCTCCGTCGGGGGGCGGCCCACGACGATCGACTGGAGCAGCGGCCGCTTCCGCATGGTCACGCAGTCGATCTTCAGCGCCGGGAACGGCTCCTGCGGGGTGTAGAACCCGGTGTGGTCCCCGAAGGGTCCCTCCGGCAGCATCTCGCCCGGCTCCAGCCAGCCCTCGATGACGACCTCGGCCTGCGCGGGGACCTGGAGCGGGACCGTCTTGCAGTCCACCATCTCGATGCGCTTGCCCGCGATGAACCCGGCGAAGAGGTACTCGTCGATGTCGCCGGGGAGCGGGGCCGTGGAGGCGTAGGTGACGGCGGGCGGGCAGCCGAAGGCGATCGCGACCGGGAGACGCTCGCCCCTCCTCGCCGCGACCTGGTAGTGGTTGCGGCTGTCCTTGTGGATCTGCCAGTGCATGCCGATCGTGCGCTTGTCGTGGCGCTGGAGGCGGTACAGCCCGAGGTTGCGGATCCCGGTCTCCGGGTCCTTGGTGTGGGTCAGGCCCAGGTTGAAGAAGGACCCGCCGTCCTGCGGCCAGGTGAACAGGGCGGGCAGCCGGTCGAGGTCCACGTCGTCGCCGGTGAGGACGACCTCCTGCACCGGGGCGTGGTCCGACTTCACCTTCTTCGGCGGTACGTGCGTCATCGCGCCGAGCTTCCCGAAGGCCTCGCGCACGCCCACGAAGCCCTGCGGCAGTTCGGGACGCAGCAGCCCGCCGATCTTCTCGGAGATGTCGCCGTACGACTTCAGGCCGAGGGCCTTCAGCAGCCGCCGGTCGGTCCCGAAGACGTTCATGGCGAGCGGCATCGCGGAGCCGCGCACGTTCTCGAAGAGCAGCGCGGGCCCACCCGCCTTCTGCACCCGGTCGACGATCTCCCCGACCTCCAGATACGGGTCGACCTCGGCCTTGATCCGCTTGAGGTCTCCCTCGCGTTCCAGTGCCCTGAGCAGGGAGCGAAGATCGTCGTAAGCCATGCCCCCCAGTATCGCCGAGTCGGCCGAAGCCCCGACGCCCGCCCCACCCACCCACCCTCCCGCGCTCAGCTCCGGGCCCGCTCCAGCTCCGACTCCCGTCGCCGCAGCCGGTCTCCGGCCAGGCCTGTGGCCAGGAGCGCGCCGCCGGCCGTGGAGTCCGCCTTGCCGTGGGTACTTTGCCAAGCCGCTACCCTGACCCCGTCAGGGGCCCGTCACAGGCTCCACACAACGTTCCCTGGGGGGCCAAAAGCACATGTTCCGGCTGCTGATGTACCTGATCCCGCTGGCGCTGACGATCTACGCGTTCATCGACTGCCTCAACACCCCCGAGGACGAGGCCAAGCACCTTCCCAAGATCGCCTGGGTCTTCATCATCCTGCTGTTCTGGATCGTCGGCCCGATCGCCTGGCTGGCCGCGGGCAAGCTGCGCACCCCGCCGGCGAACGGCCGCACCCCCTCCGAGTGGCACCGCAACCACCGCATGGAGTACGTCGCTCCCGACGACAACCCCGAGTTCCTGAACTCCCTCAAGGCCGAGCAGAAGAAGGACGAGGCCCTGCTGAAGGACTGGGAGGCGGACCTGCGCCGCCGCGAGGAGGAGCTCAGGCGCCGGGAGCAGGGGGAGGGCCCGAAGGACAGCTGACCGGCGAGGCCGTACAGCCGTACAGCTTGTACGCCGCCGAGGTCCCCGAAGCGGACATTGCGCCCCTGGGCGGGGCCCGGCGGGAGCCGGACACTTACCTCGCATGACGACAGCTCCCGCCGACTCCGCCGGCACCCTCGCTCCCGCATACGGTGACAAGGTCATCGCCGTCGAGGCGGCGGGCTCGGAACCCATCCCCGAGTCCGAACGCCACGGCAGCCCGCTCCAGCTGCTGTGGACCTGGGCCTCCCCCAACATCGAGTTCGCGACCGTGTTCATCGGGGTGATCGCGGTCCTCTTCTTCGGCCTGAGCTTCTGGCAGGCCACGGCCGCCATCGTGCTCGGCACCGCCCTCGGCGCGATCACCCAGGGCGTGCTGTCCCTGGACGGGCCCCGGTTCGGGGTGCCGCAGATGGTGATCGGCCGCCTGTCCTTCGGGCACCGCGGCAACATCCTGCCCGCGGCGGCCAACGGCCTGGTGGCGGGCGTCGGCTGGTTCGCGGTCAACAGCGTGAGCGCGGCCTTCGCGCTCAACACCCTGACCGGGCTGCGGCCGTTGCCGTCGCTCCTGCTCGTGGTGGCCGCCGAGATCCTGATCGGCTTCATCGGCCACAACTTCGTCCACGTCTTCGAGAAGTACGCCTTCCCCGCCCTCGCGGTGATCTTCCTGCTGGCCGGGGTGTGGACCTTCAAGGACGCCCACCTCGGCGGGGGCGGCACGGGCGGCGGCGTCGGCGGTTTCCTGCTCGCGTTCAGCGCGGCCTGGGGATACGCGGCGGGCTGGAACCCGTACGCCACGGACTACTCGCGCTATCTCCCCCGTACCGCGAACAGGTTCAGGACGATCCTCTACCCGGCGCTCGGGCTGTTCCTGTCGGTCGCGGTGGTCGCGGTGATCGGCGCGGCCTCGGCGACGATCGTGTCCCCGAAGGACGCCACCCCGACGGCCGCCTTCACGGGGCACCTCCCGGGCTGGCTCGGCGACCTGGTCCTGCTCGCGATCATCCTGGGCGCGGTCTCGGCGAACGCCCTCAACGTGTACTCCGGCGCCATCTCGATCGCCTCCTTCGGCCTGAACCTCCCCGCCTGGCTGAGCCGGAGCGTGCTGGTCGTGGTGTCCGGGGTCGCGGGCACGGCGGCGGCGTGGGCCTCGCTCTCCGACGCGGGGGCCGCCTACGAGGCGTTCCTGCTGGTGATCGCGTACTGGGTGGCGCCCTGGCTGGGTGTGGTCCTGGTGGAGCGGTGGCTCCGGACTCGAGTGCCCCAGGAGCAGCTCGCCGCCCGCCTGACCGACCGCACCTTCACCAACTGGCCCGGACTGGCGGCCCTGTTGATCGGCGTGGCGGTCTCGGTCCCGCTCTTCTCCAACCAGGAGGACTACGTGGGCTATGTACCGGAGCACTGGCCGTCGTTCGGGGACATCACTCCCGTGGTCGGCTTCGCGGTGAGCGCGGTGCTGTACGCGGCGCTGCGCAGGCGGGCGCCGGTGCGGTGACGGCTCAGCCCTCCTTCGCCGGGTCGCTCCCGTACAGGGCGGAGGCCGTCACCGCCTGTCGGGCACCGCAGGTCTTCTGTTCGGCGGCCGGGGCGGTCCACAGGGGGACCAGGCCGGCGTCGGAGGACATGCGCAGGTAGTGGCAGACGCCGTTGATGCGCAGGGCGGCGACGTACACGTCGTCGGCGGCGGCCCTGCCGGAGAGCGCGGTCACCGTGTCCCTGGCGGAGACCAGCCCCCTGCCCTCCAGGAACTCCGTGGCGCCCTTGGGGGTGTGGTCGTAGCCGCCGGCCGACACCTCGCGGTAGTCGCTCGCGGTGTCGGGCTGTCGCGCGAGCAGCCCGCCCAACTGGGCGGCGACGCTGCCGGGC
This sequence comes from Streptomyces sp. NPDC001668, assembly GCF_042893155.1. Classification (NCBI taxonomy): domain Bacteria; kingdom Bacillati; phylum Actinomycetota; class Actinomycetes; order Kitasatosporales; family Streptomycetaceae; genus Streptomyces; species Streptomyces sp. NPDC001668. The sequence goes on along the minus strand of NZ_JBIAUQ010000021.1, from coordinate 31,233 downwards.
CGGCCGTCGGATCGGGTGGCCGGGCAGGTGATGGTGGTCCGCTGCACGCTGGAGGCGCCGCGGGCGAAGGCAACGCGGTAGCAGCGGACCGGGTAGGCGTCGGCGTCGACGGTGGCGGTCCCGGCCGGCGGTACGAGGCCCAGCATCACCTCGGCCGTGTGGGTCAGGCCCGCGGACCGGACGCTCAGCAGCGCCCCGCCGTGCGCCTCGACCTGGGCGACCAGCGTGCCCTCGGTGAACTGCCCGCCGTAGGTGCCGCCGCCCGAGTGGAAGCCGGCGTCGAGGTCCTGGCGCAGGTCCTGGGCGATCGCGGCGGCCTGCGCGTCGACGGCCGAGGTGTCCGGCGGGGTGAGGCGTTGGCAGAGCAGGGTGCCGCCGGCCCCGGCGGCCGCGGCGACGAGCACGACGACCGCGGACAGCAGCCCCCGCACACCGGTGCGCATGGTCATGGCGGCGGACTCTACCCTCCCCGACTGGCCGCCTTTCCAGGGACCTTGCTGGTCCGGCGGAGCCGAGGCGCCGGCGCCTCCCCCGTGGCACCGGCGCCCCGCCGGGGGTGACGGCCAGGACGTGGCTTCCGAAGGCCGTACCGAGTGCGGCGAGCGTGATCGCGGTGCGCCGCGGGGACGCGCCGGGCATAACCGCCTCCCCCGTGACGGCCGTTCATGTGCGCTTCCGTCTCCTCACGTACGTGAGGGGTCGGCTCCCGTACGGAGTTTTCGGCGCGGTCGGCCGCTCAGCCGACCGTGATCGAGTCCAGCTTCGCCCGCAGGTACACATGGGAGTCGACGGGTTCGTGCGCCACGCGGCCGACCGGTGCCGGGACGGACTCGACGGTCGTGCCCGGGGTGCACTCGCCGAAGTAGACGAGGGACATCAGCTCCTCGGCGGGCGCGTCCGCCGGTGGCGGCAGCACCCGGTGGCGTCCGGACCGCCAGCGGTCACCGGTCCAACGGGCCATCAGGTCCCCGATGTTGATGGTGAAGGCGTCGGGGTCGAAGGGCGCGTCCTCCCAGCCGCCCTCGTCGGTGAAGACCTGGAGCCCGCCCTTGCCAGCCTGCCGGTCGAGGATGGTGACCGTGCCGAAGTCGGTGTGCGGGCCGATGCGGAACTGGCCCGGTTGCGGCTCCCCGGTCACCTCGGTCCCCGGATACCAGTTGATGTTGAAGCCGTACGTGGGATGGTCCATGTGCCGGGAGAAGAAGTCGGGTTCGAGCCCGAGGGCCTCGCCGAGCAGGGACAGCAGCTGCTTCTCCAGCTCGCCCATCCGCTCCAGGTACTCCTCGCACAGCGTCCTGAGCTCGGGCACCTCGGCGGGCCAGACGTTCGGCGCGTACCACTCCGCGTTGACGACCGGGTCCGCGAAGGGCTCGTGGGTGGCGAAGGTCAGCGACTCCTTGAGGTCCGGGGGTGTCTCGGTGCCCTCCGAGTAGCCGTTGGCCTCGGCGCCGGGACCGAGCCAGCCGCGGCCGCCGACCTTCGCCTCGTACGGCTGCTTCGTCTCCGTCGGCAGCCGGAAGAAGGACCGCGCCGCCTCCCGGATGCCCGAGCGCAGGCCGGGATCGACGCCGTGCCCCGTGACCAGGAAGAACCCGGCGGTCTGGAGGGCCTCGTCGAGGGTGCGGGCGATGGCGGCCCGTGCCTCGGGGCCGCCGTCCGTCCAGGGGCGCAGATCGATGGTGGGGATGCGGGGCTTACTCACCGATGTCCTCATTCCACAGTGCCGGGTTCTTCTCGATGAAGTCGGTCATCATCCGGACGCACTCGGGGTCGTCGAGCAGCACGATCTCCACCCCGTGCTCGGCCAGCCAGTCGTGCCCGCCGTGAAAGGTGGCGGCCTCCCCGATCACCACGCGCGAGATACCGAACTGGCGGACAAGCCCTGAGCAGTACCAGCACGGGGAGAGGGTGGTCACCATGGTCGTGCCACGGTACGACCGCTGCCGTCCCGCGGCCCGGAAGGCGTCCGTCTCGCCGTGCACCGAGGGGTCGCCGTCCTGGACGCGCCGGTTGTGGCCGCGCCCGAGAAGGGTGCCGTCGGCGCCGTAGAGCGCGGCCCCGATCGGGATGCCGCCCTCGGCGAGCCCGGCGCGGGCCTCCTCGACGGCGGTGGCGAGCCACGTGCGTGCCGTCACCCGATCCAGGGGGTCCAAGGCTTCCAAGGGGTCCAGAGGGTCCATGTCCTCACTCTCCTGTGGCCGAAACACGAGGGCAACGTGCGGAAAGTACTCTCCGGGCAGCCCACATCCGGACGAACTGTCGGGAGGCGCGCATGCCCGCACTCACCCTTCGCGAGATCCTCGCCCTCGATCCCGTCCGCGCCGCCGAGCCCGAACTGCTGGCCGGACACACCGCCCTGGACCGCCCGGTGCGCTGGGTCCACTCCAGCGAGGTCTACGAGGGCGCCAACTTCCTGGACGGCGGCGAGCTGCTGCTCACCAACGGGTTCGGGCTGACCGACCCCGACGAGGAGACCCGCCGCCGCTACGTCCGCGAGCTGGCGGCCCGGGGCGCCGCCGGGCTCGCCGTGGAGGTCGGCCGCTCCCTGCCGGCCATGCCGGCCGAGGTGGTCGACGAGGCCCGCCGCCGGGAGCTGCCCCTGCTGGCGATGCACCGGGTGGTGCCCTTCGTACGGATCACGGAGGCCGCCAACCGGGCGATCGTGGCCCGCGGCCTGTCGGGCCGTGCGGTCGTACGGCCGTGGGGCGACGACCATACGGCGGCCCTGCTCGCCGACCTGGCCGACCGGGCGGCGCTGAACCAGCCGGAGGTGGAGGCGCGGGCCGCGCTCGCCGGCTTCCACCCCGGGCCCGGCGCCCGACTGCTCGGGGTGTCCCTGCACGGCACACGGGAGGTCGGCACGGTCGACCGGGCGGTACGGCTGCTCGGCGGCGCGGGAGTGCTGCGGGCCGCGTTCCCGGGGGACGTCCTGGCGCTGCTGTCCCTGCCGGGAGCGCGCCCCGGTGACCCCGTGAAGGCGGTGCAGGACGCCTTCCGCGCGGCCGCCGCCCCCGGCCTCACGGTGGCGGTGGGCCACGCCGTGTCCGCCACCGACGGCGGCTGGCTGCGCTGGAGCGACACCCTGCGGGCGGCCCGCACGACCCTGGAGCTGGCGCTGACCGTGCCGCCCGCGGAGCCGGGAGTGCCGGACGGCCCCCTGGTGACCTCGTCGAGGGCGCTGGCACTGGAGCGGGAGCTGACGCGCGGCGGGGTGGACGCCAACCGCGACCGCCTGGCAGCCGTGGTCCAGCACGCCCTCGGTCCCCTCCTCGCCTGGGAGGCGGCCCACCCGAGCGACCTCGTGCGCACCCTGGAGGTCCACCTCCGCAACGGCTGCTCCCCGACCCGCACAGCCGCCCTGCTCCACATCGGCCGCCAGTCCCTCTACCAGCGCCTGGAGCGCATCGAGACGTTGCTGGGCCTGGAGATAGACGACCCCGACCTGCTGGGAGAACTCCTCACGGCGACCTGCGCCCACCGGCTGGTACGGGGGACGGGAGCCGTCGTGCGGGGCGGGCTGCGGACGGTGGCCTAGCGAAGGGTGACGAGGCCCCGCCACATGTCCACAGGACAGTGGACCCGGTATCGACATTTTCGTAACCCAACGGACATCACGCGATCTAGTCCGAACCAACTCCCCCTCCTTACCCTGGGATTGATACACAGCGCGCATGGGGGGAATGCGGGTGCACAGACAGCTGCACGGGCGCGGGGCGCTGTTCGACACGGATCCGGCGGGGCTCGCACCACGGCTCGTGGGGCTGCGGCCGCACCAGCACCGGGCGACCGCGTTCGAGCATCCGCAGGAACTGCCCTTCGTCGTGCTCACCGGCAGCCGCGGCCGGGGCAAGAGCGCGGTGCTCGGCGAGTTGCGGGAGGCCTACAAAGGGCACACCCCGGTCGCCCTGATCGACTGCGAGACCGCCGAGTTCGCGGCGCCGCCCGCGGGCCGGGACGCCGAGGCCTGGTCCCCGGTGTCGCAGGCACTGCTGGTGATCGCCGAGCAGCTCGCGGAGCCGGTGACCGGCGCGGGCCGGATCATCTTCCCGCGGCTGATGTCGGGCCTGGTCGCGGTCGCCGCCGGCGGCTGGCGGGACGCCGACTCCGAGCGCATCCGGCGCGAGGTCGAGCGGATCCTGCTGCTCAACGAGAGCGGGTCGTGGATCGCCGGATTCGCGGGGCGCTGGGCCGGGCGGGTCGCCGCCAACGTGGCGGCCGCGGCCACCGGGACCGGCCCGCTGCTCTCCTCCGCCATCGAGGCGACCCTGGAGTCCATCTCCGACAGCTTCGTGCACCGGCGGCAGCAGCGGGCGGCCACCTGGTGGCGGGACTACCCCAACGCCAGCCGCAACGCCCGGCGCGGACTCATGCTGCTGTCCGGGCACTTCAGGGCCGGCGGCACCTCCCGCGACCACGCCGAGCGCCATCTGGTCCGCGCCCTGCTCGCCGACCTCACCGACGCCTACACCGGCATGCTGCCGCGTATGCAGCGCCTCGGCCGCCCGCTCGTCCTCGTCGACAACGCGCAGTCCGCGCCAGGGCCCGGCCTCACCGACCCGGTCCTGCGCGACCGCTCCGAGGGCATCGCCGACCAGGTCGTCTTCATCACCGCGCTGCGCGGCGAGAGCCGGCCCGCCCTGCGCAACGCCGTACGGCACACCCTCCCCGAGGTCGCCCGGCGCACCGACTGGACGCCCGACCCCGCGTCGCCGTCCTCCCGGGCGCTGCTGGTCTCCCTGCCTCCGCTGAGCGCCGACGACACCCTGCACATCGTCGACGAGCACCCGGTGCCGCCCCAACTCCCGCACGCGATCCACCGGTTGACCGGCGGCAACCCGCTGGGCACCGTGCTGCTCACCGAGTCCGCCGCGCAGAACGGCACAGCGTCCCTCGGGGAGTTGCTCACCTCGGACGTACGGCTGCACGAGGACCGCGACGGCCGGCCCGCCTACGTCGAACTCCTCGACCGGCTGGTGCCCGCCGAGCGCCTCGAGGAACTCACCGTGCTGGCCGCCGCCCACGACCACGACTCCGCCACCGCGCTGGCCGAGGCCCTGCTGCCCGACGACTTCGGCCCGGCGGACGTACGGGCCCTGCAGACCCGGCTGGTCCAGGAGGGACTGCCGGAGGTGCCGGGCCGGTTCGTCGGCGACCCCTTCGTACGGACCCTGCTGCTGCTCCGGCTGCACCACCGCTCCGCCGACCACGGCCGCTGGCGGGAGGCGCACGAGACGCTGATCGCGCACTACGCGCCGCCCCCGGACGCCTCAGACGATGCGGGCGCCCGCTATCGCCTCCACCACGAACTCGCCCTCGGCGCCACCGAGTCGGCCGTCGCCCACCTGCGCGACACCTTCACCATCCTGGACACCCGCACCTGGCTGCGCACCCTGCGGTTCGTCGCCTCGGCGCCCTACTTCCACGCGCACGACGCCGAGGGCCACGACTTCGACGCCCGCGACGACCGGCGCGCGGCGATCGCGCTCGGCCACACCGACGCCGTACAGCGGATGCCGGACTCCCTGGTCGACGCGGACCCCGCACTGCATCTGCGGATACGACGGCTGCTGCACGCGGTGTGGCAGCTGACCGACCCGCTCGCGCTGCCCGATCCGAAGGTGTGCGACCGGCTGCGCTTCGAACTGGAGCAGCTGTCCAACCTGCGCCCGGCCGGCAACGCGCTGCTGTGGCGGGCCTCCCGGGACTGGCCCGAGGACGCGCTCGCGGGGCGGCCCCTGCGCGTCCCGGACGACGAGGACGACGGCGACGGCGACAGCGACGGCGACGGCGACGGCGAGGGGGAGGCGTGATGGCCGGCAGAGGCTTCGGTACATGGCTGCGGGAGGGCGTGTGGGAGATCCCGTTGCGCCGGTACCTCGCGATCGTGCTCGGCGTGGCGGTGACGGCGGCCCTGGTCCTCGGCGTGCGCGCCCTCGCCCACGACGACCGTTCCTGCGCGGCCGGGGTGGTCAGACCCGAGGGCGGCGACGAGTGCGTGGGCGTCTCGGCGACCGCCTACGACTGGGGCCGGGCCCCGCTCAGGCAGGTGGCCCGGGCGATCGACCGCGAGAACAGGTCCATCAAGGGCCCCTACGTCACCGTCGCCCTCCTGGAACCCTTCACCTCGACCGACGCCGACAACCTCGGTGACGTCCTGCACGAGATGCAGGGCGCGTATCTCGCGCAGTACCAGGCCAACCACCAGTCCAACGGGACCGTCCCGGCGATCCGGCTGGTGCTCGCCAACCCCGGTGCCACCGGCGCCCACTGGGAGCACACCGTGGACCAGCTGGTGGGCATGACCGGCGGGAAGGACAGGCTGCGGGCGGTCGCCGGGGTCGGGCTGAGCACCGCCAACAACAAGCGGGCCGTCGCCAAGCTCACCGCGCGCGGCATCGCCGTCATCGGCACCTCCATCACCGCCGACAACCTCGCCAACGGGCAGAACGGCAAGGATCCCTTCCCCGGGCTCGCCCGGGTCGCCCCGACCAACACCGACGAGGCCCGCGCGCTCACCTCCTTCGCCCAGGTCGCGGCCGACAAGGCGGTCCTGGTCTACGACCAGAAGGCGGACGACCCGGACAACGGCGACCCCTACTCCCTCACCCTCCAGCGCTCCTTCGAGAAGCTGCTCAAGGGTTCGCCGTACGCCCCCTGGTCGTTCAACCCGCCCGACGACCGCACCCTGGAGGGCTCCACCGCCAACGACTTCGAGCAGATCACCCACCTGGTCTGCGACACGGACGCCGGCACCGACACCATCCTGTTCGCCGGACGCCACACCCAGCTGCGGCAGTTCATCAACGCGCTGGGCGAACGCGGCTGCCAGAAGCGCAAGTTCACCCTGCTCACCGGCGACGAGGCGTCCTACCTCACCGGCGACAAGGACCTGAACCGGGACGCCCTGAACCGCAACCTCACCGTCCGCTACACCGCCCTCGCCCACCCGGACGCGTGGACCGAGTCCCCGCCCGCGACCGGGGGTTCGACGGCGGACGCGAAGGTCCTCCAGGACCTGGTCCTGGCCGGCCAGGGCGACAAGGTGGGCCCGATCGGCACCGTCGACCTGGAGGACGGCCAGCTGATCATCGCCTACGACGCGATGCGGCTGACGTACCAGGGCATCCGGTTCGCCAAGGGCAGCAAGGACATCCCGACCCTCGAAGAGGTCCGCAACGAGTGGCGGCTCATCAAGGGCACCCAGCAGCGGGTCAACGGCGCGAGCGGCTGGATCTGCCTCGACAACCACGGCAACCCGTACGACAAGGCCGTACCGATCGTGGAACTGACCCCGCAGGGCACCGCCCGCTTCGTGAAGATCGCCTGGCCGGAGGGAAAGCCGCCGGCGAAGGAATGCCTGCCGCCGTCGTAGCGAGCCGTGCCGACCGGTCACCGGGCACTTCCACATCTGGGGCGACGGGACCGACACCAACGGCGCGACCCGGTTCTGGGGCTGTCACCAGAGGTTCACCGTGCCGGTCCACCGGGACCCGCCCCACGGCGCGGTGCCGTGCGCGGAGGGCTGGGCGCACACGAGCGGCGGACTCGCGTCACGCGGACGGGCATGCGCGGAGGCGCACTGCTAGGACTCCCACCGCGCGACCAGCCGCTCGAACCGGGCCCGCCACGCGGGCTCGGTCTCGCCTTCCCCCTCGTACTCGTGCGTGAAGCGCAGTACGGCCCCGTCGCCCCCGTCCCGCTCCAGATGGAACCGGACCCGGCCGCCCCGCTGCAGCGTGTACTCGGCGACCCGGTCCACGTCCCACGCGGTGACCTGCCCCTCCCCCAGCCCCGGCCCCGGCAGCACCACCTCGCCGCCGAGCCGCGGTTCGAGCGCCGTCGGCCCGGTCCACCAGGCCGCGAGCCCCTCCACGGTCGCGACCGCCGGCCAGACCGTCTCCATGGACACCGGCAGCCGCACCAGGAAGTGCAGGATGCGGGTGCCGCCGTGGGTCTGGCTGGTGCCCTGTTCGACGGAACCGGTCATGACTCCAGGGTGGCCCGGAGCCGGGCGTTTCGCACGTGATCAGACGCCGGCGTAGGAGTGCTTGCCGGAGACGAAGATGTTGACGCCGTAGTAGTTGAACAGCCAGCAGCCGAAGGCGACCATCGCGAGGTAGGCGGCCTTGCGGCCCTTCCAGCCGGCGGTGGCGCGGGCGTGCAGGTAGCAGGCGTAGGCGACCCAGGTGATGAAGGACCAGGTCTCCTTGGGGTCCCAGCCCCAGTAGCGGCCCCACGCGTCGCCCGCCCAGATCGCGCCCGCGATGATCGTGAACGTCCACAGCGGGAAGACGGCCGCGTTGACGCGGTAGGCGAACTTGTCGAGGCTCGCGGAGGCCGGCAGCCGGTCCAGGACGGAGTTCGCGAAGCGGCCGGGGGTGCCGCCGGACGCGATCTTGTTCTCGTAGCTGTCCTTGAAGAGGTACAGGATCGTGGCGACCGCGCCCACGTAGAACACGGCGCCGCAGAAGATCGCGGTGGAGACGTGGATGTACAGCCAGTACGAGTGAAGGGCGGGAACCAACTGGTCGCTGGCGGTGTACAGGACAGTGACGGCGAGGCCCAGATCGAGGAGGACCGTGGTGACCAGGAACAGCCCGAGCCAGCGCACGTTCTTCTTCAGGGCCAGCAGCCCCAGGTACACGGCGACGGCCACCGTGGAGAAGGTGATGTTGAACTCGTACATGTTGCCCCAGGGCGCCCGCTCCACCGAGGCCGCGCGGGCGACCACCCCGCCGAGCTCCACGAGGAAGGCGAGCACCGTGAGGGAGATGGCGATACGCCCGTAGAGGTCGCCCTGCTCGTCCCCGCCGTGCGCCCCGGGCCCGTCGGGCACGTCACGCGACCCCGCCGCCGACCGCACCACGACCTGCGGCCGCTCCAGTACGGCGGTGCTGCCGCCCTGGTTCACGGTGACGGCGGGCGCCTTGCCCTTGGCCTTGGTCTTCGTGTCGGCGGTGAGCGCGGCGGCGGTCCGGCCGACCTTGCTGCGGCTGCCGAGGAGCCATTCGGCGATGTACGCGAAGAAGGCCAGGGTGTAGACGGCCATCGACGAGTAGATCAGCGTGTTGCTGATGTTGGCGAGGTGCTCGTTGGTGGCGGTGGCCAACTCGGTTGCGGCGGCGTAAGTCACCTCAACACTCCTTCGGGTGAATGTCCCGGCGACTTGCTGTCGGGCGGTGAGGGATGCGGGAAGCTCGGCGTCGTGTTACGGGGCTGGTTTCAACCCGGCTGGCGTTGATCGTGGAAGACCCGGAGGTCCGCTGGTCCATAGGGCGGCGAGAGCCAGGAATCTCCCCTGTTCCGCGTGGGAGAGGACTCAATTCTCAGCCCCTTCGGCAGACGCGGCGCCGGAGTCGGACACACCGTCCGGCTCCGCCTCCGTGGCCTCGGACAGGCTGGGAACCTGGTCGAAAAGAACACCCGCCAGTTCGCCCAGCTCCTCCGGCACCTTCGCCGACTCGCTGCGGCCCAGGCCGGCCATCTCCACGACCGTCACCCCGTCTGCGCCCTTCACCGCCCGCACCCACACCCGGCGGCGCTGGATGAACAGGGACGCGGCGAGGCCGAAGATCGCGGTGAGGGCGCCGGCGAGGGCCCAGCCGCTGGCGGGCTGCTGGACGACCTGGAAGTTCGCCCACTGCCTGGTGCTCTCGTAGGTGATGGACCCGGCGCCGTTCGGGAGCCGCATGGTCTGGCCGGGCTTCAGGTTGTCCCTGAGCTCCTGGCCCTTGGCGTCCTTGAAGTCCTTCACATGCGACTTGTCGAGCTGGTACACGCTCTGCGGGATGCCAGAGTTCACGCCGAGGTCGCCGTGGTACGGCGTGAGGTTGAGGACCGGGTTGTTCAGCGCGGGGAAGGTGGAGGCCGTCTCGCTGCCCTTTGTGTAGGTGGGCAGGAAGAACGCCGAGATGCCCAGCTGCTCGCTGACGCCCTTGGCGTTCCGGTAGCCGTCGAGCACCTTGATGACACCGGTGGAGGTGACGTTGGAGTCCAGCGGCAGCATCGCGACCGCGTCGTGGAAGACGACGTTGCCCTTGCCGTCCCGCACGGTGATGAGGGGGGCGTAGCCGTGGGCCGTGAGGTAGACCTTGGCGTCGCCGATCTCCAGCGGCTCGTTGACCTTGACGAGGGTCTTGTGGTCCTTGCCGTAGGCGCCCTTGCTGTAGGTGATGGCGGCCTGGTAGAGGCGCGGGGTGCCCGTGTTGGGGCCGCTGGTCTCGTAGGTTCCGGTGAACTTGTTCAGGGTGAAGCTGAACGGCACCAGGTCGTCGGTGCTGAAGAGGTTGCCGGACTTGAAGTCGTCGTAGGAGATGAGGGTGTTGGAGAAGCCGTCGCCCTCGACGACCAGCTTGTTGCCCTCGGACTTGAAGAGCTGGCCCCAGGCGAAGGCGGTCAGCATCACGATCAGCGCGATGTGGAAGGCGAGGTTGCCGACCTCGCGCAGATAGCCCTTCTCACCGGCGACGTTGTCCCCGGCGAGGTGGGCGCGGAAGCGCTTCTTCCTCAGCAGGGCAAGGGCGGCCTCGCGGACCTGCTCCGGTTCGGCCTCGGTGCGCCAGGTGGTGTAGGCGGGCAGCCGGGTCAGCCGCTTGGGGGCGCCCGGCGGGCGGCTGCGCAGCTGTCCGACGAACTGCCAGGTGCGGGGCACGATGCAGCCGATGAGGGAGACGAACAGCAGGATGTAGATCGCGGAGAACCACACCGAGCTGTAGACGTGGAAGAGGCCGAGCTTGTCGTAGACGTCCCCGAGGGTGGGGTTGTTCTTGACGAAGTCGGCGACCTTCGTGGCGTCGGTACCGGTCTGCGGGATCAGCGAGCCGGGGATCGCGCCGAGCGCCACCAGCAGGAGCAGCTGCAGCGCGACCCGCATGGAGGTCAGCTGGCGCCAGAACCAGCGGGCCCAGCCGATCACCCCGAGGGTGGGCATGCTCAGGCTCTCCGCGGGCGCGGTGGACAGCTGGGAGCCGGCGGCGCCGAGGTCCTGGTCGCCGGCGGGAGCGTCGGGCGCGGGCGCGTCCGGGGCGTCGGAGGCGGCGGGTGTGGTCTTGCTCATGGATCAGATCCCCACAGTGAAGCCGGCGGACCAGGACTGGACGTCCTGCACAAGGCGGTCCCACGCGCCGGTCAGCAGCAGCAGCCCGGTCACGATCATCATGGTGCCGCCGATGCGCATGACCCAGACGTAGTGGCGCTTGACCCAGCCGAAGGCGCCGAGCGCCTTGCGGAAGGCGACCGCGGCGAGCACGAAGGGCACGCCGAGGCCGAGGCAGTAGGCGACGGTCAGTATGGCACCGCGGCCCGCGCTGCCCTGCTGGGAGGACAGGGCGATCACAGAGGCGAGGGTCGGGCCGATGCAGGGGGTCCAGCCGATGCCGAACAACGCGCCGAGCAGCGGGGCGCCGAGCAGGCCCATGGCGGGCTTGTTGTGGAAGCGGAACTCCCGCTGGGTCATCCAGGGCATCAGGCCCATGAAGAAGACGCCCATGAGGATCATGAGCACGCCCAGCACCTTGGAGAGCACGCCCTGTTTCTCCTGGAGCGTCTGCCCGAAGTAGCCGAACAGCGCCCCGCTGGAGACGAACACCGCGGTGAAGCCGAGCACGAACAGGGAGGCGCCCGCGACCATCCGGCCGCGCCGGGCCTCGGCCAGATCGGTGCCGGTGACTCCGGTGACGTACGACAGATAGCCGGGGACGAGCGGCAGGACGCAGGGCGAGAAGAAGGAGACGAGGCCGCCGAGGACCGCGATGGGCAGGGCGACGAGCAACGCGCCGTTGAGGACGGTGCCGTTGTAGCCGGTGTCGGCGGCGAGCGTGACGACGGCGCTCACGTCACTTCTCCGCGAGGACCGGGTCGATCATCTTGCGCAGCTTGCTCTCGCTGAGCGCGGCCAGCGAGCGGGCGGCGATCTTGCCGTCCCGGTCGATGACGAGCGTGGAGGGCACGGCCTGCGGGTTCAGGGTGCCCTTGCTGAAGCGGAGCATCAGCTTGCCCGTCGGGTCGTACAGGCTGGGGAAGGTGATGCCCATGTCCTTCTCGAAGGCGCGGGCGTTCTGGACGCTGGTGTCGCGGGTGTTGACGCCCACGAACTGCACGTCCTTGTCCTTGAGGTCCTTGTGGACCGCTTCCAGGTTGGGTGCCTCGGCCCGGCAGGGGGCGCACCAGGAGCCCCATATGTTCAGGACCACGACCTTGCCCTTGTAGTCGGCGACGTCGAGCCGGCCCCCGTCGACGGTCTTGCCGGACAGGTCGGGGGCGGTGCCCCGGTCTCCCTGCTTGGCGGTCGAGATGCCGTCCGCGCCCATGATGAAGTTGGTGTCGCCGCCTCCGCCCGAGGTGCCGCCCGAGCTGCAGGCGGACAGGGTCAGCGCCGCGGCTGCGGCACCCGCGCTGAGCAGGGCGGTACGGACTCGGGAGCGGCTACGGCTGGCGGCACTCATGTGAAAAGTTTCGCATGCCCGTTCCGGGGATCTTTGGCACCCCCCTTGCGGGCGGAAACCCGCATTTCAGGCAGCGTTTGAGGAGGCCGTCGAGGAGGGGGTGCCGGAGGAGTTGCCGGAGGGCGTCGAGGAGCCCTTGAGGAAGGTCTTCCAGCCACCGGCCGGCGCCTGGCCGACGTCGAGCGTCCGCAGCCGCGCGAGCACCTCCGGCTTCTGTACGTCCATCCAGTCGACGAACTGCCGGAAGGAGACCATGCGCACGTCCGCGCCCTTCTCCTTCTCCCGCGCGATGTGGGTGAGGGCCTGTTCGACGGCGTCCATGTAGATGCCGCCGTTCCAGTGCTCGAAGTGGTTGCCGACGAAGAAGGGGGCGCGGTTGGTCTCGTAGGCCCGCTGGAAGCCGGCGATGTAGGCCCCGGCGGACTGCTCGCGCCAGGCCGGGTAGTTGTGGGCGGGCGCGTTGGTGGAGTTGACCGACTGGTTGGCGAGCATGTTGTAGTCCATGGACAGGACCTCGAAGCCGCGGCCGGGGAAAGGTACCGCCTGCAGGGGCAGGTCCCAGATGCCGTTCTTCTTCTCGGGCCAGATCTGGCGGCCGCCGGGCGAGGAGGCGTCGTAGCGCCAGCCGAGTTCGCGGGCGGTGGGCAGCAGGTTGTTCTGGCCGAGCAGGCAGGGGGTGCGGCCGCCGACGAGCTCCTTGTCGTAGTCGAAGGGCAGGGCGGGCAGGTCGGTCCAGCCGGTGTTGGTGCGCCACTCCTTGACGAAAGCTTTCGCCTGCTGGATCTCCGAGCGCCACTGGGCCGGTGTCCAGTTGCCGACGGTGCCGTAGCCGGAGCAGAAGTGGCCGTTGAAGTGGGTGCCGATCTCGTGCCCCTCCAGCCAGGCGCGACGGATGTTCGTCAGGGTCGCCCTGACGTGCTCGTCGGTGAGGTAGCCGATGTCGGAGGCACCGCGCGGGTTGTTCGGAGGGTCGTAGAGCCGCTTCTTCGACTCGGGCAGCAGATACAGCCCGGAGAGGAAGAAGGTCATGTGCGCGTCGTGCTGCTTGGCGAGGTCGAGGAAGCGCGGGAAGAGGCCGTTGCCGACCTCTCCGGCGCCGTCCCAGGAGAAGACGACGAACTGCGGCGGGGTCTGCCCGGGCTCCAGCGGCACCGGCCTGCCGGGCTGGTGGGGCTGCTTGCCGGTGAAGGAGGTGGAGCCGTCACCGATGGGGCGGGCGGTGGGCGCCGGCTTCTTGCCGGGCGTGGAGCCGGCGCCGTGGGTCACCCCGTCCGAGCCGTCGGCCCCGGTGAGGGTTCCGCACCCCGACAGTCCTACGGCGGCCGCGGCGCCCGCGCCCAGGCCTATCGCTCCCCTTCGGGTGAGAGAGTGCATGCTTCCCCGATTCGTCACGTTCTCCGGTGGTCACCCAGTCAGAGGACGTGACGAAGGAGCGGGTTCCGGCACTTTTTCCGGATTCGGTAACAGAGACGCGCCCCACAGGGGCGCGGGGAACTGCGCGACCAGCCACGACGGACCGACAGTTCCCCACGGCCCCCAGCGGAGCGGCTACGCCCCGAACGCCTTGGACTTGCCCTTCACCGGCTTGGCCCCGGCACGAAGATGCACCGGCACCAGATCGATCGCGGGCTCGCTGTACCCCACGGACACGATCCGGTCGCCCTGATACGTGAAGGACGTCAAAGACGCCAGCGTGCACTGCCGCTTGCGCGGGTCGTGCCACAGCCGCCGCTTCTCGACGTAGGACCGCACGATCCAGATCGGCAGCTGATGGCTGACCAGCACCGCCTCGTGCCCCCGCGCCCGGTCCCGCGCGGCGTCCAGCGCGCCCTTCATCCGGACGACCTGGTCGACGTACGGCTCGCCCCACGACGGCTTGAAGGGGTTGACGAGGTGCTTCCAGTTGTCCGGGTTCTTCAGCGCCCCGTCACCGACGCCGAAGGTCTTGCCCTGGAAGACGTTCTCGGCCTCGATGAGCCGCTCGTCGGTCGCGATGTCGAGGCCGTGCGCCTTGGCGATCGGCGTGGCGGTCTCCTGCGCCCGCTCCAGCGGGGAGGCGCAGACGTAGGTGACGTCCCGGGGGGCGAGGTGCTCGGCGACCCGGTCGGCCATCTGCCGCCCGAGCTCGGAGAGGTGGTAGCCCGCGAGCCGGCCGTACAGCACCCCGTCGGGGTTGGCGACCTCGCCGTGCCGCATGAGGTGGACGACGGTGATGTCGCTGTTGGTCGAGGTGCTCATGCCGCTGTGGCCTCCGCCGCCGCTCGGGCCGCCGCCGGAAGGGCGTCGGCGATGCGCTGAACCGCCTGCTCGTCGTGGGCCGTGGAGACGAACCACGACTCGAAGGAGGACGGCGGCAGGTAGACGCCGTTCTCCAGGAGGGAGTGGAAGAACGCGGTGAACCGGAAGGACTCCTGCGCCTTGGCGTCCTCGTAGCTGCGCACCGGCCGGTCGGTGAAGAACACCGAGAACATGTTGGAGGCGTTCTGCACGGTGTGCGCGACGCCTTCCTTGCCGAGCGCCTCGGAGACCAGCGACTGGATCTGCTCGGAGACGGCGTCGACCTTGACGTAGGCGGCGTCGTCGAGCAGCCGCAGCTGGGCGAGGCCGGCGGCGGTGGCGACGGGGTTCCCGGAGAGGGTGCCGGCCTGGTAGACGGGCCCGGCGGGGGCGAGGTGCGCCATGACATCGGCGCGGCCACCGAAGGCGGCGGCGGGGAACCCGCCACCCATGACCTTCCCGAAGGTCATCAGGTCGGGCCTGACCCCGTCGATGCCGTACCAGCCACTGCGGCTGGTCCGGAACCCGGTCATGACCTCGTCGGAGATGTAGAGGGCGCCGTTCTGCGCGCAGGCGTCCTTGAGCCCCTGGTTGAACCCGGGCAGGGGCGGCACGACGCCCATGTTGCCGGGCGAGGCCTCGGTGATCACGCAGGCGATCTCGCCGGGGTGCCGGTGGAAGGCCTCGTGGACGGCTTCGAGATCGTTGTACGGCAGCACGATCGTGTCGCCGGCCTGGGCACCGGTGACGCCGGGGGTGTCGGGCAGCGCGAAGGTGGCCACTCCGCTGCCGGCCGCGGCGAGCAGCGAGTCGACGTGACCGTGGTAACACCCGGCGAACTTGATGACCTTGGTGCGCCGGGTGAAGCCGCGGGCGAGCCGGATCGCGGACATCGTGGCCTCGGTCCCGCTGGAGACGAGCCGCACCTGGTCGACGGGCTCGACCCGGGCGACGATCTCCTCGGCGAGCGCGACCTCGCCCTCACCCGGGGTACCGAAGGAGGTGCCCTTCGACACCGTCTCCTGGACGGCGGCGATGACCTCGGGGTGCGAGTGCCCGAGGATCATGGGACCCCAGGAGCAGACGAGGTCGACGTACTCCCGGCCGTCGGCGTCCGTCAGATAGGGCCCGGTGCCGGACACCATGAAGCGGGGGGTACCCCCTACGGCTCGGAAGGCGCGGACCGGGGAGTTCACGCCGCCGGGCGTGACGGCGGACGCGCGGTCGAACAGGGCCTGCGAGACAGGCGCATCGTACGAATAGGGCAGTTCACTCATATCCTGCGACTTCTCCGACCTTCTCCGGTGTGTTCGGCTTTCTCGGACTCCGTTGCCGGTGACTACCTCAGGGTAGGCCAGCCCTCGAAACCTCCCGGCGCCCCGCGATCTGCGAAACTGGATGCAGATACACACAGCTCACGGAGACGATGGCACGCGGCCGGTTGTTCAGGGGCTGCGAAGATCCTGCGGACAGGTGTTTCAACGCACGTTTCGGCGGGCGGCCGTGGGGGAGGTCACTGACACGATGATCGGGTTGCGCGGCGGGGGCCACGCGTCCTAGAAAAGCAGTCGGGTGGAGATATGCATCGCGGTGGCGGACTGGGCGAGGGGACTGATGACCTGGGTCCTCGACGTGCCCGGCGGGGAAGGCACCGGCGCGAGGCGGAGGAGGCGGCGGAGACACGTCAGGGGCGCGCTGCCTCGGGCACCCCGGATGAGTCGGAACGCGACGAGCGACGTATCGAACGTCGGATCGATCCGTTGAGGGCGGGAAGCAGGAATGGTGGTCGGGTGGGGGTGACGTACAAGTACTTCGGCGCGCCCGACGGCGCGACCGCGGCCCGCGTGCCGATCTCGATGCGACCCGAGGAACTCGGCGGCGACGAGCTCGGCATGAACGGCATGTTCACCAAGATCAAGCCGGAGACCATGGCGGCGATGGTCCTCACCGGCATCGAGGGCGTCCCCCTCTACAAGGTCCCCCCGCTCGAACTGGTCGTCCTGCACCCCGACTACGCGGTGGTCAAGCTCCCCATGACGGTCGTGGACCCCTTGCGCGGCATAGGCGAGGAAGCGGTCGGCGCGGCGGCGTTCATCTGGTCGACGGTCCCGGACCGGGGCGGCCCGAGGGACGCGTTCAATGTCTACCAGCTCCTGCACGAGTGGCAGGACTTCAGCCACCGGTTGCATGAGGCGGGGCATCAGCCGTATTGCCTTGTGTGGCCGTGAGCTGGGGTTTCGGGCGTTTCAGTGGTTAGGGGCGGGGTTCTCGGACCCCGCCTTTGTCATGCGCGGGGGCCCTGGTGCTGTGGGATCACAGGCCGTTGGCGAGAGGATGCAGCGGTTCGTACAGCGGGAGTTCGGCGCCGCTGGGGAGTCGGATCGCCGTCAGTTTGCCCCAGCGCTGTTCGCTGACCGGGCGGGTGATCTCGACGCCCTTGGCGCGGAACTCGCCCAGCTGGGAATCGAGGTCGTCGCACATCAGGTAGAACTCGTGCTGGGGCGGGCCGTCGGTCGGGTGTACGGCGACTTCGGCCGGGGGCAGCTTGAAGATGAGCCAGCCGCCGCCCGCGTCGACGCCGGGAAAGCCGAGGACGTCACGGATGAAGGCGCGGTCCGCCTCCGCGTCCTGGCTGTAGAGGATGACATGCGCACCGCTGATCATGGCTGGCTCCTGCCCATCGACGTGCCGGCGGACGTGTCCCCGGCATCCTGGCACGCCAAGGCCAAGAAGGTCTTCGACCGGGTCCGATGACACGGCGACTGCGCCGAATGACACCGGACAGCGCGAGCGGCGGGGACACGACCGACGGGGTCACCGCCGGAACGGCATCCCCGCCACGGACGTATCGGCATCCCGGTCACCGCCGGATCGCCACCCCCGCCACCCGCACCGCCGCCCCGGTCAGGTCACCGGGTCGAGAAACGTCAGGACGGAGGCGTCCTCCTCGATGAGCGGGGTGAGCGCGGCGTTGAAGGGGCCGCCGTACGGGGCGTTCAGGTGTGCCTGGAAGGCGTCCTCGTCCCGGTACACCTCGAAGATCCAGAAGGCGCGCGGGTGCGAGGCCTTGGTGTAGACGTCGAAGACGAGGTTGCCCTCCTCCGCGCGCACCTTCTCGGCATACTCCACGATCATGCGGGCGACCTCGTCCTGCGCTCCCTCACGGGCGGTGAACTCGGCGAGCAGGGTCTTTTTCACGGTTTCGTGTCCTTGTCAGTCGCGGTAGGAGCCGAGGTGCCGGACGCTTGCCCGGTCCAGGCTCACCGAGCCGTTCTCGGCGAAGACCCGCACCCCCTGGCTGTCGGGGTCGGGGAAGATCTGGTCGGTGATCACGGCCTCGCCGCTGCCGCCGAAGACCTCGACGGAGGACCAGTCGACGAGGATCCGCAGTGTGACCTTGCCGTCGACGGCCTTGAGCGGGGCCCGCTGGACGCCGGGGAAGGCCGGGCTGAAGTCCGAGGCGCCGGAGCGGGTGCGGTCGACGTACAACTCCCCGGTCGTGGTGTCGTAGCCGATGACGGTCTCCTCGCCCCCGGCGCCGGTGCGCACCTTGAGCCCGAAGCGTTCGGCGTCCCGGAGGGAGAACGTGGCCTCGATGTCGAGCGCGCTGCCCTGCGCGTTCGGGCCGATCAGGGGCTGTGAGGTACTGGTGACGGTGACGCCGGCCGCCGTCGCCGCGCTCCCCTCGCGCAGGGACGCCAGGGTCGCCACCGGCTCGCTGGTCAGCCTGACGCGGCCGTCCACGGTGCGCAGGGCCATCCGCCGCGGGACGCTCTGCGCGCCGCGCCAGGGCGAGGTCGGGACGGCGCCGCCGTACTCCCAGTCGTTCATCCAGCCGATCATGTACCGCTCGCCGCCCGGGACGCCCTCCCAGGAGACGGCGGCGTAGTAGTCCTTGCCGTAGTCGGCCCAGTCGGCGCGCTGCACTGCGGACTTGGCGGGAGCGGCCGCGGTGGTGAACCCGTCGGCCATGATGTGGCCCCAGCCGCCGGTGTTGTTGTCGACGATCTGGATCCGCGCCTGCTTGCCCGCGTAGGGGCGCAGGTCGAAGGAGGCCCAGTCCAGGGTCTCGCTGTCGGAGCCGGTGGCGCTGCGGACGACCTGGCCGTCGACGAGCAGGTTGACGGAGGTCTCCCGGGAGACGGGCAGGGCCCGGGTGTCGGACAGCACGATGTGGTCGACGTTGAGGTGGCCCCAGCCGCCGGTGTTGTCGTCGACGATCCGGATCCGCGCCTTCTTCCCCGCGAGGTCGCGCACGTCCCAGGAGTCCCAGTTCAGCGCTTCGGTGTCGCTGCCGGTGGCGCTGCGCACGACCTGGCCGTCGACGAGGAGTTCCACCGCGGTGGGGTGGTCCGAGCCGGCCGGGTGGTTGCCGCCGCCGACGAGGAAGTCGACGTAGTCCTTGTCGAGGGTGAACTCGGGCGAGGTGAGGGTGCCGGTGCCGGCGTCGCCGCCGCGGAAGGTGTTGACCAGGCCGTCACCCAGCCAGCCGGTGACCTCCTGCTGACCGGGGAGGGTGCCGGTGGCCGGTGCGGTGCCGAAGGCGTCGCCGGTCGGCGTCCAGTCGCCGTAGGTGCCGCCCTCGAAGTCGGCGAGGACCGTCCCCTCGGGCGGGGCTCCGCGTTCCAGAACGGTGCCGGCCTGGTGCGGGTGGTTGCCGCCGCCGACCTTGAAGTTCAGGTAGGGGCTCTCGACCGTGAAAGGCTGAGAGGTGAGCGTTCCGGTCGTGGCGTCGCCGCCGTGGAAGCTGTCGGCGAAGCCCTTGCCGTCGTATCCGGTGACCGCCGACTGTCCGTCCAGCGCGCCGGTCGCCGGTGCCGCGCCGAACGCCGTCCCGGTGGCCGTCCAGGTGCCGAAGCCGGTGCCCTCGAAGTCCTGGACCACCGTGCCGGCGGGCGGGGTGTAGGCACCCTTGTCGTCGGCGGTGAACGTCCGGCCGTCGAAGTCGCCCACGAAGTACTGGGCGCCCGAACCCCCGGCGATGCCACCGGGGTTGATGTTGACGACGAGGACCCACTTGGTCTTCTTCTTGTCGCCGTCGACCGCGAGCGGGAACAGGTCGGGGCACTCCCACACACCGCCCGTGGCGCCCGCGGGCCCGAACTCGCTGAGCAGGCTCCAGTCCTTGAGGTTCTTGGACGAGTAGAACCGCACCTTGTGCTCGGCGGACAGCGACACCGTCATCAGCCAGCTCCGGGTGGGCGCGTACCACTGCACCTTCGGGTCGCGGAAGTCCTTCGAGCCGATGTCGATGACCGGATTGCCCTGGTACTTGGTCCAGGTACGGCCGCGGTCGGTGCTGTAGGCGAGCGACTGGGCCTGCGTGCCGGTGCTCTTGTCGAGGCTGGTGTAGATCGCCACCATGGGCGGGTTCGTCTTCGTGCCGAACCCGGTGGTGTTGTCCCGGTCGACGACCGCGCTGCCGGAGAACACCATCTCCTTGTCGTCGTGCGACAGGGCGAGCGGCAGCTCCTTCCAGTGCACGAGGTCCGTGCTCACCGCGTGCCCCCAGGACATGTCTCCCCAGGAGTTGCCGTTCGGGTTGTACTGGTAGAAGAGGTGGTATTCGCCCTGGTAGTACACGAGTCCGTTGGGGTCGTTCATCCAGTTCTGCTGCGGCGTGTAGTGGAACTGGGGGCGGTAGGTCTCGGTGTACGGCGGGGTGCCGACCGCGACGGCCCGCGGGGCGAGCGGGGTCGCGGACAGGGCGCACACGGTCGCCGCCGCGGCGATCATCCGGGTACGGGCATGCCGGGACACACGTCCAGATCTCATGGGGTCTCCTGTGCGGGGGCACGACTGTGCGGGGGGGGCACGAGGGCGCTGGGACACGACTGAGCTGGGGTACGAGGGCGCTGGGACACGACGCCGACACGCCGACGGGACGCCGACGAGCCGATGTCATCGTTGACTTGTGTCATCGCTGACATCGGACGGCCCCGATGATGGCCGCAGTCCGTGCACCCCGTCAACGGGCGGGCACGAAACGGGCGGCAACTGCCACCGTTGCGGACTTGTGACGCGCAGGGGGCATTGACGTTGCCGGGAGACGGGGTCATCATCCTCGGCAGTGTCAACGATGACATAAGTCAACGATGACACCAGGGGGACGGCATGCTCCGCTGCCGCCGCTCGTACGCAATCCCGCCGCTCGCCCGCGATCCCGCTGGAGTCGTTCATGTCTCGCACCCCTCGACTGCCCTCCTCCCTGCTCAGAGCCGCCGCGTGCACCTCGGTCGCGGCCCTCGCCCTGACGGCCTGCGGTTCCGGATCCGGATCGGGCACCGTCGGCTCGGGTTCGGGCGGCAGCGTCAAGGTCGGTCTGATCACCAAGACCGACACCAACCCGTTCTTCGTGAAGATGAAGGAGGGCGCGGAGAAGGCCGCCAAGGAGAACGGCGCCCAGCTCATGACCGCGGCGGGCAAGTTCGACGGCGACAACGCCGGCCAGGTCACCGCCATCGAGAACATGGTCGCGGCCGGGGTGAAGGGCATCCTGATCACCCCGAGCGACTCCAAGGCGATCGTGCCCGCGATCGCGAAGGCCAAGGCGAAGGGCGTGCTGGTCATCGCCCTGGACACGCCGACCGAGCCGGAGAGCGCGGTCGACGCCCTCTTCGCCACCGACAACCTCAAGGCCGGCGAGCTGATCGGCGAGTACGCCAAGGCCGCCATGAAGGGCAAGACGGCGAAGATCGCCGCCCTCGACCTCGCGCCGGGTGTCTCCGTCGGCGTCCAGCGGCACAACGGGTTCCTCAAGGGCTTCGGCGCTTCCGAGAAGGACGTGGCGTGCGCCCAGGACACGGGTGGCGACCAGGCCAAGGGCCAGACGGCGATGGAGAACTGCCTCCAGAAGAACCCCGACATCAACCTCGTCTACACCATCAACGAGCCGGCCGCCCTGGGCGCGTACACCGCGCTGAAGGCCAAGGGCCGCGAGAAGGACGTCCTGATCGTCTCCGTCGACGGCGGCTGCACCGGCACCCAGGCCGTCAAGGACGGGAAGATCGCCGCGACTTCGCAGCAGTACCCGCTGAAGATGGCCGCCGAGGGCGTCAAGGCCGTGGTGACGTACGCCAAGGACGGCAAGAAGGCGTCCGGTTACACCGACACCGGCGTCACCCTGATCACCGACAAGGCCCAGGCCGGCGTCGCCTCCAAGGACACCGCCTTCGGCCTGGAGAACTGCTGGGGCTGAGGCCGGCCCCAGGGACCGTACGACATCGCCTCTCCCCGAGCGGGGCGGTCGGCCCCGCTCCTCCCCGACCCGGGGACGGCCGCCTCCCCTGTCCTCCCACCAGGACTTCTGTCTTCCGACAAGGACTTCGCATGACCGCCACGTCCACGCCTCCGAGCACCTCCTCGCCGTACGCCGAACTCAAAGCGCCGACCACGGCCCGCAGGCTGCTCACGGCGCCGACCACCGGCCCGCTGGTCGCCCTTCTGCTCGCCTGTGTCTTCTTCGCCGTCTCGTCCGACCAGTTCCTCACCGGCGGGAACTTCTCGCTGATCGTGCAGCAGGTCATGGTCGTCGGCACCCTCGCCATCGGCCAGACCCTGATCATCCTCACCGCGGGCATCGACCTGTCGTGCGGCGCGGTGATGGCGTTCGGCAGCATCGTGATCGCCAAGATGGCCGCCGAGGGCTCGCTGCCGCCGCTCGTCGCCATCGCGCTGGGACTGGTGGTCTGCGGCGGATTCGGGCTGCTGAACGGGCTGTTGGTGCAGAAGATCCCGCTGCCGCCGTTCATCGTCACCCTCGGCATGCTCAACGTGGCGTTCGCGCTGACCCACATCTACTCCGAGGAGCAGACGGTCACCAACCTGCCCGGCCCGCTCACGGCTCTCGGGCAGACCTTCCCGATGGGCCACACCGACATCACCTACGGCTCCCTCGTCACCATCGGCCTGTTCCTGCTCCTCGCCTACGCGTTGAGCAGCACCGGCTGGGGCCGGCACGTCTACGCCCTGGGCAACAGCCAGGAAGCCGCGCGGCTCAACGGCATCCGCACCTCCCGGCTGACCATCGGCGTCTACACCGTCGCCGGTCTCCTCTACGGTGTCGCCGCCCTGCTCCTCATCTCCCGCACCGGAGTCGGCGACCCGCAGGCAGGCCAGACCGACAACCTGGACAGCATCACCGCCGTGGTCCTCGGCGGCACCAGCCTCTTCGGCGGCCGGGGCTCGGTGCTCGGCACCTTCATCGGCGTCCTCATCGTCGGGGTCTTCCGCAACGGGCTCCAGCTGATGGGCGTCGCCTCCATCTACCAGACCCTGATCACCGGTGTGCTGGTGATCCTCGCGGTGACCGTCGACCAGATCTCCCGGAAGAAGGCCCGATGAGCGCCCTCGCCTCCCCCACCCCCGTCCTCCAGGCCCGCGGTCTCGTCAAGCGCTACGGCCAGGTCACCGCCATCGACGGCGCCGACTTCGACCTGCTGCCCGGCGAGGTGCTCGCCGTCATCGGCGACAACGGCGCCGGAAAGACCAGCCTCATCAAGGCGCTCACCGGCGCGGTGACACCCGACGCGGGCGAGATCCGCCTCAACGGCGAGCCCATCCAGTTCTCCGGCCCGCAAAGTGCCCGTGCCCACGGCATCGAGACGGTCTATCAGGACCTCGCCGTGGCCGCGTCGATGGACATCGCCTCGAACGTGTTCCTCGGGCGGGAGCTGCGGCGCCCCGGTGTCCTCGGGAGCGTGTTCCGGATGCTCGACAAGAAGCGCATGCGCCAGGAGGCCGCCGAGCACATGGCCGACCTGAAGATCGGGCTGCGCTCGCTGACCCAGGCCGTCGAGACCCTCTCCGGGGGCCAGCGGCAGGCCGTGGCCGTCGCCCGCTCCGTCGCCTGGGCCCGCAGCGTCGTCGTCATGGACGAACCCACCGCCGCGCTCGGCGTCAAGGAGTCCGGACAGGTCCTCGACCTCATCCGCCGGGTCCGGGACAAGGGCATGCCGGTCGTCCTGATCAGCCACAACATGCCGCACGTCTTCGAGATCGCGGACCGGATCCACGTCCACCGGCTGGGCCGGCGAGCCGCCCTCATCAAGCCCTCCGACTACTCCATGGCGGAGGTCGTCGCCATCATGACCGGCGCCCTCACCGTGGATGAGGCCGGAGGTACTGTCGTAGCGGATTCCGAGGCCGCGAAGGCCGCGGGCGTCCAGGCCACCTGACCACAGCACTCGACACTCGACGGCATCCGGCCGAGGCCGCGGCCGGACCCGACGAGCACAGGAGACGGTTTCCTCCATGGCAGCGAACCGCCGCCCGACCCTGGCCGACGTCGCCCGCGAAGTGGGCGTCAGCGCCAAGACGGTCTCCCGCGTACTCAACGAGGACGGACCCGCGTCGGCCGAGACCAGGGAACAGGTGCTCGCCGCCGTGGCCAAGCTCGGCTTCCAGCCGAACCTCATGGCGCGCAACATCCGCGTGGGCGGGCCCGACACCACCATCGGTCTGGTCATCCCCGATCTCGGCAACCCGTTCTTCGGAGCGGTGGCCCGCAGTATCGAGGACACGGTCCGCGACCGCGGACTGACCCTGCTCATGGGCTCCTCCGCGGACGACCCGGACCGGGAACGCGCCCTGACGGACAAGTTCCTGGCCCGCCGGGTCAGCATCCTGCTGGTCGTGCCGTCCGTCGGCGCCGACCACTCCCACCTGAAGACCCACCGCGCCACGGGCCTGCCGGTGGTGTTCATCGACCGTCCTGGAGTGGGCCTGGCCGCCGACAGCGTCGTCAGCTCCAACCGCACCGGCGCCCACGACGGAGTCGCCCACCTGATCGCCCACGGCCACCGGCGCATCGGCTTCGTCGGCGACCTGCCGGTCAAGCTCTACACCCGCCGGGAGCGGTTCACCGGATACCGCGAGGCCCTTGACGAGGCCGGTCTCCCCTACGACCGTTCCCTGGTCACCAACGCCCATGACCAGCAGGGCGCTTCGGCCGCGACCGCCCAACTCCTCGCCCTGGCCGATCCCCCCACCGCCCTGTTCGCCGGCAACAACATCGTCGCCCTGGGGATAGTCGCCGAACTCGCCCGCAGCAGGCGCAAGGACGTCGCCGTCGTCTCCTTCGACGACGTCCCGCTCGCCGAGGCGCTCGAACCGGCACTGACCGTCGTCGCCCAGGCCCCCGAGGAGATCGGCAGGACAACGGCGACCACGGCGCTGTCCCGCCTCGACGGCGACCGCACCCGGGCCCGGACCATCACGGTGCCGACGCGGCTGATCGTACGGGGCTCGGGCGAGCGGCCCGCCCCGTCGTTGCAGCGAGCCTGACCCGACCCCCACCCCCGGGACGTAGGTTGGGCGGATGACGACGAAGCCGCCGGAGATCCTTTTGCTGTCGGGGAGCCTGCGCAAGAACTCCACCAACGAGGCCATGCTGCGCACCGCGCGGGCCGTGGCACCGTCCGCGCGGGTGGCCACCGTGCGCTACGACGGTCTGGGCGGGCTTCCGCACTTCAACCCCGACGACGACACCGACCCGCTGCCCGCCCCGGTGACCGGCCTGCGGGCGGCGATCGAGCGGGCGGACGCGATCCTGGTCTGCGCCCCGGAGTACGCGGGCACTCTGCCGGGCTCGTTCAAGAACCTGCTGGACTGGACGGTCGGCGGCACCGAGATCAGCGACAAGCCGGTGGCCTGGATCAACGCCGCCGCCCCGGGCCGCGGCCAGGGCGCGGAGGCGACGCTGCGGACGGTCCTCGGCTACACCGGCGCCCACATCGTCGACGCGGCCTGCGCCCAGCTCCCCGTGGACCGGGCCACCGTCGACAGCGAGGGCCTCGTCACCGACCCGGAGGTGCGCCACCGACTCGGCGAGATCCTCCGCCTGTTGGCGCGGGCCTCCACACGGGGGTGAGAGCACCGAGCCTGCTGCCGGGCGCGCTGCACCGCGCCCGGCACCCCCCTCAGCCGTCCTGTCCCGGCACCTCCTTCAGCTCGTCGACGACCGCCCGCCGGGTGATCGCGATGGTGAAGGTCACCGTCCCCTTCTTGAAGGTCCCGTCCGGCTCGACCTGGACAGTGCGCTCGCCCAGGAACGCGTAGGTCTTCTTGTCGAAGATCCACTCCGTGCGCTGCCCGTTCTGTTCGTCGAGCCGCGCGACGGCGACCCCGTGGCGCCCCACCGCGTCGACCGCGTCGTCCACCGCGACGACGCCGGGGATCTCGGCGGCGGCCTCGTAGAGGGCGGCGGTGAGGTCGGCGGGCGGGTAGCTCTCGATCAGCAGGTCGCCGATGGCGACGAAGGCGGCCTGGTCGCGGGGGACTTCGGGATCCCTGTTGGCGTCCGACTCCTGGTAGATCTTCCGCAGCAGGGCCCGGGGTTCGGTGGGCAGCTGGGCGAGCCGGTGGTAGGCCGAGCGGAGCGGGTTCGGTCCGGCCAGGGTGACGCCGTCCTCGCTCGTGTTGCCCGGCTCGATGAGCCAGCCGTTCCGGCCGTCGGGGGACTGCCAGACCTGACGGGAGTGCAACTTCTCGCTGACCACCGTGGTCTTGTCGTCGACGGTCTTGGGGTAGGTGTTGGCGACCTTGGACGCGATGTAGAGGAACTGGTCGTCGCGCACGGCGGGTTCGGAGGTGTCCGCGGCGGCCAGCGAGATGTGGTCGAGCAGCCGTTCGGCGCCCCGGGCGTCGGCGGCGCCGACCCGGGTGGTCAGCGCGGGCCCGGTGGCCAGGGCGGTGTTCCCGTCCCCGCCGCCGGTCAGGGCGAGACCGCCCACCACCGCGCCGGCCAGGGCACAGGCGAGCGCGGGCAGCAGGACCGTCCGGCGCAGGAACGGGTTGCGGCGCGCGGGGACTACAGGGGTCGTACGCAGGTCTTCGCGGATCTGGGCCATCAACTGCTCCTTGTGGAACTGGTGGCGGCCCGCCGGCAGATCCCGCTCCACGGAGGGCAGCAGACTCTGGGTCTCCGTCCACTCGGCCGGGTGCGGCTGGGAGGGGCTGGCGTTCATCGGTTTCCTTCCTGTGCGGACCGGATCACGTACTCGCGATCACCTGTTATCTGCCGGTTTGCTCCGCCGAGTTCCCGTCTTTTTCGGGCCAGTTCGACCTCCGCCAGCTTCCGCAGCCGGCCGCGGGCCCGGGACAGCCGGGAGCGGACGGTCCCGACGGGAACACCCAGGGCCCTGGCCGCGTCGGCGTACTCCAGCCCCTCCCACAGACACAGCACCAGCACCTCGCGTTCGGGGCGCCGCAGCGAGGCGAGCGCGGTCAGTGTGGCGGCGATCCGGCGCCGGTCGTCCACCCGCCCGGCGATCTCCTCCGCGTGGTCGGCGACCTCCGCGACGCCCGCCGAGGCCGCCGCGCTCGCCGCGGCCCGGTAACGCCGGTTGCCGCGCCCGTGGGAGCGGGAGACGTTCGTGGCGATGCCGAGCAGCCAGGGCCGCAGCGAACCGCCCTCGGCCTCGATGGAGTCCCGGCGCCGCCAGGCCTCCATGAAGGTCGCCGACATGACGTCCTCGGCCACGGACCAGTCGGCGGTCAGCCGGAAGGCGTGGTTGTACACCGAGCGGGCGCACGCGTCGTAGAGCTCCGCGAAGGCGTCCGGATCCCCGGCCCGTATCCGGGTTCGCATATCTGTGGTCACGCACTCAACTGCCCGACGAGATCACCGAGTTCCAGTGACACAGGTCACACTCTCCTGTCACGACCCTATCAATGTTGTGCACTTTCTTGACGGCAGTCACCAGAGAGCCTAATTTCGCGGTGTCCTTCCCCCGCTCAAGGGAGAGCGCGATGCCCCCGTCCCCCAGCGCATCAGAACGCACCCGCCAACTCCGCCGAGTCGCCCTCTCGGGCCTGCTCGGCACCGCCGTCGAGTTCTACGACTTCCTCGTCTACGGCACCGTCGCCGCGCTCGTCTTCGGTGAACTGTTCTTCCCCGGCGCCGACCCGGCCGTCGGCACGATCGCCGCGTTCGGCACCTTCGCCGCCGGATACGTGGCCCGCCCGATCGGCGGCGTCGTCTTCGGGCACTTCGGCGACCGCCTCGGCCGCAAGAACATGCTGCTGCTCACCATGGGCCTGATGGGCGGCGCCAGCTTCCTCATCGGCCTGCTGCCCACGTACGACACCATCGGCGTCTGGGCACCGGTCCTGCTGATCACCCTGCGCGTCGTCCAGGGCATCGCCATCGGCGGTGAATGGGGCGGCGCCACGCTCATGGTCGTCGAGCACGCGGGCGAGAAGCGCCGCGGACTGTGGTCCAGCTTCACGCAGATGGGAGCCCCGCTCGGCTCCCTGATCTCCGCCGCCGTCGTCGCGATGGTCTCCACCCTCCCCAAGGACCAGTTCGCGGCCTGGGGCTGGCGGGTGCCGTTCCTGGTGAGCGTGCTGCTGCTCGGCGTCGGCCTGTTCGTCCGCCTCAAGGTGGTCGAGAGCCCGCTGTTCGCCGAGGTGAAGAAGGACCGCGCGGAGTCCCGGCTGCCGATCCTCGACGTACTCAAGCGCCCCCGCCCCGTCCTGCTGGCCTGCGGCGTGGGCATCGGCGCCTTCACCGCCCAGTCCCTGCTGACCAGTTACCTGATCGCGTACGCCACCGGCATCGGCCATCCCCGCCCGCAGGTGCTCACCGCGCTCACCGTCTCCGCCGCGACCGCCCTGGTGGTGCTGCCCTGCGCGTCCGCGCTCTCCGACCGGATCGGCCGCCGCCCGGTCGTCCTCACCGGCGCGATCCTGTCCGCCGCCACCGCCTTCCCCGTCCTCGCGCTGGTCGACTCCAAGTCGTCCGGAGCCCTGATCCTGGCCGTCGTCATCGGCCACGGCATCTCCCAGTCGCTGATGTACGGCCCGCTCGGCGCCCTGTTCAGCGAGATGTTCGGCACCAAGGTCCGCTACACCGGCGCCTCCCTCGGCTACCAGGGCGCGACCCTCGTCGGCGCGGGCTTCTCCCCCCTGATCGCCGGAAGCCTGGTCGCGAGCAGCGGCAACGGCACCCCCGTCGCCCTCCTCCTCTGCGGAGGCTCCCTGATCACCGCACTGACGGTGTGGTTCGTGCGCGAGACGAGCCGTACGTCACTCGGCGACGACCCCACCCCCGGACTCCCCACCACCCCCCACACGGAGGAGATCACCGCATGAGGCACAGCACCCGCATCGCCTGCACGGCTGCCTTCCTGCTCACCCTCACCGCCGCCCCCGCCGCCACGGCGGCGACCACCACCGACCCGACCCACGTG
This sequence comes from Streptomyces sp. NPDC001668, assembly GCF_042893155.1. NCBI lineage: Bacteria > Bacillati > Actinomycetota > Actinomycetes > Kitasatosporales > Streptomycetaceae > Streptomyces > Streptomyces sp. NPDC001668. The sequence goes on along the minus strand of NZ_JBIAUQ010000021.1, from coordinate 2,321 downwards.
GACGGCCAACTCCCCTCCGGCGCCACGTACATGATGGACGTTCCCACCACCTGGAACGGCACCGTCCTCCTCTTCAGCCACGGCTACAACGGCGGCCCCGCCAACCCCGCCCAGGACGCCCCGGACGCCGCCACCAAGTCCGTTCTCCTCCAGCAGGGTTACGCCCTCATCGGCTCCTCGTACGCCAGCACCGGCTGGGCGGTCACCGACGCGGTCCCCGACCAGATGGCCACCCTGAAGACCTTCACCGACCGCTTCGGCCAGGCCTCCCGCACCATCGCCTGGGGACGGTCGTACGGCGGCCTGGTCACCACCGCGATCGCCGAGCGCCACCCGGACGAGATCGACGGCTCACTCTCCATGTGCGGCCTGGTCCACGGCGGCGTGGCCAACTGGAACAACACCCTGGACCCGGTCTTCGCCCTCAAGACACTCCTGGGCTCCGACGTCCCCCTGGTGAACCTCCCGACCCAGCAGGCCGCCACCGACGCTGCGAACACCCTCACCACCACGGTCGACTCCGCCCAGACCACGCCCGAGGGCCGCGCCCGCATAGCCCTCGCGGCAGCCCTCCACAACATCCCGGTCTGGAACGCCCCCACCCAGACCCGCCCCGCCACGACCGACTGGGACGCCCAGCAGGCCAACCAGTACGACGCCGTCAAGGGCCTGCTGAAGATCGCCGCCTTCAACCGGCGCCAGGAGGCCGAGGTCCGGGCGGGCGGCAACATGTCCTGGAACACCGGCGTCGACTACACCCGCCTGCTCGCCGAGTCCTCCGTCCGCAAGGAGGTCACCGAGCTCTACAAGAAGGCCGGCCTCTCCCTGACCAAGGACCTGGCGGCCCTCAACAGGGCCCCGCGCATCAAGGCTGACCAGAAGGCCGTGACGTGGATGAGCAGCACAAGCTCCTTCACCGGCCGCCTGACCAAGCCCCAGCTCGACATCCACACCATCGGCGACCCCCTGGTCCCCGTCCAGACGGAGAGCGCGCTGAAGCGGGCGGTCACGGCGGCCGGTTCCAGCAACCTGCTCCGCCAGGCGTACGTCGACAACGCCGGCCACTGCACCTTCAGCACCGCCGAACAACTGGCCGCCCTCCACACCCTGGAGGACCGCCTGACCACCGGCAGCTGGCAGGGCACCGACCCGGCGTCCCTCAACGCCCGCGCCACCGCGGCCGACCCCACCACTCCCACCCGCTATGTCACGTACCGCCCCACCCCCTACCTGCGCCCGTACGACCTTGCCCACCCCGCCGACCGCCGTTGACCTCGTACGACCGCCTGCCGCACGGTCGGCGGGCGGTCGTACTCTTGCCCCCGTGGAGGACGACGACATCCTGGACACAGCGGACGGGCCGCAGCCGCGCCCGCAGTCGCTCATGCTCACCTTCTTCGGCAACCACGTCCTGGAGGAGGGGGACCTGGGCGTCTACTCGGGCAGCATCATCGACGTCCTGGGCCGCGTGGGCGTGGGTGAACAGGCCGTGCGCTCCACCCTCACCCGCATGGTCAACCGGGGCCTGCTCCAGCGGCAGCGCGAGGGCCGCAAGATGTTCTTCGGCCTGACCCCGCAGGCCACCCGCGTCCTGATCGACGGCCGCACCCGCATCTGGAAGCAGGGCGCGGTCAACGACGACTGGGACGGCTCCTGGACCCTGCTCGGCTTCTCCCTGCCCGACTCCTGGAAACGCCAGCGCCATGACCTGCGCTCCCGCCTGACCTGGTCCGGGTTCGGCGCCCTGTACAGCGGCCTGTGGATCGCCCCCGGCCGACTGGACGTCTCCACGGTGGTCACCGACCTCGGCCTCACCGCCCACGTCAAGATCTTCCACGCCACGGCCGCCGAGGTGACCGACATCGAGCAGATGATCCGCGACACCTGGGACCTGGAGTCCATCGCCGCCCGCTACGTCGCCTTCGACAAACGCTGGACCGCCCACCTGGGCAACGGCACCGACGACGACCCCATCGGCACCCGTCTCCGCCTGGTCAGCGACTGGCTCGACACCATCCGCACGGACCCGAGACTCCCGTCCCGCCACCTCCCCCCGGCCTGGCCGGCCCGCCCCGCCCAGGAAACCTTCCACCGAGTCGCAGCCCAGACCCACCCGGCCCTGGAGGCGGCCCGCAACACCCTGGAGACGATCGAGTTGCGCCAGCAGTCGTAGAGGACGCCTACGGGGGTGCCGGGTGCTGTCGTCGGGCGGGTGCGGGCCGGTGGGGGCTGGTCGCGCAGTTCCCCGCGGGGCCGCTGCGCTGGGCTTGGGCGGGGCGCCTATGGGGGTGCCGGGTGCGGTTGTCGGGTGGGTGCGGGCC
>NZ_JBIAUQ010000020.1:0-183881 GCF_042893155.1 Streptomyces sp. NPDC001668 | reverse complement strand
GGGCGGGCTCCTGTACCCGCCCAATTTGTAGGGCCCCGCCCCCCCGCCCCGCGCCCGCACCCCCCCCACCCCGGCCCCGACCCACCCACCGAACAGAACGCGCTACACACGCCCCCACCGGACCCGCAGCTGCGCCGCAGGCATCTCAGGGGCGCGGGGAACTGCGCAAAACGCCCGCCCCCACCAAGCCGCACCCACATACATACGCGCACTACCGCCCAGGCCACCGCGGCGCCCGCCGCTCATTGAACGCCGCCACCCCCTCCGCCCGGTCCCCGGAGAACGCCACCGTCCGCCACGCCGCGTCCTCCACCTCCAGCCCGGCCCGCAGATCAAGCCCCTGCCCCAGCCGCAGCGCCCGCTTCGCCGCCCGCAACCCCACCGGCGAGTTCGCGGCGATCCGAGCCGCCAGCGACAACGCAGAGTCCCGGTCCTCCCCGGCGTCCACCAGCTGATCCACCAGCCCCAGCCGGTACGCCTCCTCCGCCTCCACCCGCCGCGCGCTGAAGATCAGCTCCGCGGCCCGCGCCGCCCCCACCCGCCGGGGCAGCAACTGCGTCCCCCCACCCCCGGGGATCACCCCCACCGACACCTCCGGCAACCCCACCACCGCCGTACGGTCCGCCACGATCAGGTCGCACGACAGCGCCAGCTCGAAGCCCCCGCCCAACGCGAACCCGTGCACCGCGGCGATCGTCGGCACAGGCAGCTCCAGCACCCCCGTGTACGCCCCCCGAGCCACCGGCCGCTGCCGCAGCAGCTCCGCGTCGCTGAAGGAGTTCCGTTCCTTCAGATCGGCCCCCACACAGAAGGCCCGCTCATGCGTGGAGGTGACCACGACCACCCGCACCCCCTCGTCACCCCCCAGCGAGGCGCAGGCGGCGGCGACGGACCGCGCCATCTCCGTGGAGACCGCGTTCATCGCCTTGGGCCGGTCGAGAACCAGCTCGGCGACATGCCCCTCCTCATGCCACCGCACCAGCACGAACTCCCCGAACCGCTCCTCACCCATGACACCCTCCCGGTTAACGCGGGTTAACAAGAACGCTCCGATCATCGCAGCCCCGCCCCCACCGCGAAAGGTTCCCGCCGACCCGCCCGACACCCCGTTCGAGTGACATCCCGCCCAACTCCTCCCCGACCGCCCACGGCAGCGCATAACGTGCGCCCCGCCACGGCGCACAGGGGGCGCAGGCACCAGGGGAGGAACCATGACGGCGACGATGACGACAACAGGCATGGCGGAGGACGGCGGCACCCGCCTGTTCGCACCGCGTGGCCGGCACCGCAAGCCCCGCCCCCGCAAGGTCCTGCTCGCCGCGGGCGGCCTCGCCCTGGCCGCCGGCGCCCTGAGCCTCGTACGGCTGACCCCCGACGCCGGACTGGGCGGCTACGGCGCGACGGAGCCGGACCCCCAGGCCGCCCCCGGCACGGACACGGGCGACATCACCACCGGCACCGGCACCGGCACCGACACCGGCGCGGACCGAGCGGCGAACGCCGCCGCGACCGTGGGCTCCGTCCCGCAGGCGAGCCCGTCCGCGACCACGGCGATGGGCGGGATCTCCACGACCACGACCGCGACCCCCGCACCGGGTACCTCCCGGGCCCCGGCAGGATCCGCGACCGCCGTACCCCTGCCCCTCGCGGCGGCCCCCACGACGATCCCGGACACACCGAACTCACCGAACACACCGGCCCCGGCCCCGACACCCACGGCGCAGACCACGCACCGCGCACCCGCCACGACCGCCGCCCCACGACCCGCGCCGACCACACCCCCACCCGCGCCCACGCCCCAGCCCACGCACTCGACCCGGCCCGCACCCGGCCTGTGCGTGCCGATCATCGGCCTGTGCGTGCAGCAGCAGCGCGGCTAGGAGGGGGACACGTCCCTGCGGGTCAGCAGCCAGGGCTCGACGACGCCGAGTCCTCGCACCGGCCGCTGCCACATCGGCTGGAGCGCGAAACGGTACGTCGGCGGCTCCTCGCCCTCCTTCTCGGCGGTGGCCGCGGCCTCCGCCGCCTCGGCCTCGGAGGCGGGCGCCTCCCCGGTGCGGATCAGCTCCTCGGCGAAGGCGCTGTCGACGAGGACGGCGTCACGGGGAGCTATCGACGTCAGCCGGGAGGCGAGGTTCACCGTCGTACCGAAGACATCACCCATACGGGTGGTCACCGTGCCGAAGGCGATGCCGACGCGAAGCTCGGGCATGGTCTCGTCGTTCGCCATGGTCTCGATCAGGCGCAGCGCGATCTCGGCGGCCACGGCGGCGTCGTCGGCCGCGTACAGCACCTCGTCGCCGAGCGTCTTGATGAGCCGCCCGCCCCGGGCCGCCACAAGGTCCGCGGCGGTGGTCTCGAAGGCCTCGACGAGCTCGCCGAGCTCCTCCTCCTCCATACGGCGGGTCAGCCGCGTGAACCCGACGAGGTCGGCGAAGCCGACGCACAGCCGCCGGTCGACCATCTCCTCGTCGTCGGCGGCCTGCACCACCCGCCCCGCCGAGGCCGAGAGCTGGCGGCGCCAGACGTAGACGAGGAACTCCTCCAGCTCGGGCAGGAGCAGCTCGATGATCGGGTACGTCACCTCGGTGCGGGTCATGCCCGGCTCCGGGGGATCGGTCAGGCCCTCCAGGAAGGAGTCGATCTGCCACTCGGCGAGCCGGGCGGTGGTCTGCCCGGTGGACCGCGCCACCTGTACGGCCATGGCCTCGCTCAGCAGCCCCGCCTCGACGAGACCGGCGAGCCGGCGCAGCGCGAGGACGTCCGCCTCGGTGAACGCCTTGGCCTGGCCGACGTCGGCGAACCCCATCGCCCGCCAGAAGCGGGTGGCCAGCTCCATGGAGACGCCGGCGGTGCGGGCCGCCTGAAAGGGGGTGTAGCGCCGCTCGGCGCCGAGGATGAGCTGTTCGAGACGCACGGCGAGCGGGTGCGGGGTCGCGTCCGCGCCGGAGCCCGTGTCGTCTGCGGTCACGCCTGCTGCCCTTCCGATCTGTCACGGTCAGGTATCGACCGGCCTCAACTGTACGGCAGGTGTGGGTTAGCTCACTCCCGAGGCGGGGTGGCCGATGTCTTCGGGTCCAAGAGGCAGGTCCCTCTACGCCGGTCGCAGGTGCACGATGTCTCCCGCACCCACCGGTTCCTGTACGCCCTCCTCCGTCGCGATCACCAAGCGGCCGTCGCCGTCCACCGCCACCGCCTCCCCCACCAGTGACCGGTCTCCCGGCAGCTCGGCCCGTACCGTTCTTCCCAGCGTCGCGCACCCCGCCGCGTACGTCTCCTGGAGTCCGCTCACGGTCGGGTCACCGGCCGCCGCGCGCCAGCGGTCGTACCACTCCTCCAGGGAGCGCAGAACGGCCCGCAACAAGGGGTCACGGTCGGTGCTCACGGCTCCGGCCAGCGCCAGCGACCCCGCCCCCGGTACCGGCAGCTCGTCCTCCCGCAGGGTGACGTTGATGCCCACGCCCACCACGACGCCGCCCTCGCCCGCCCGCTCCGCGAGGATTCCGCCCGCCTTGCGTTCCTCGCCGCCCACGGTCACCAGGAGGTCGTTGGGCCACTTGAGGGCCGTGTCCACGCCGGCGGACCGGGACAGGCCGGTGGCCACCGCGACGCCGGTGAGCAGCGGCAGCCACCCCCAGCGGGCGACCGGCACGTCCCCGGGTGTCAGCAGGACGGAGAAGAAGAGGCCCGAGCGCGGCGGTGCCGTCCACCGGCGGTCCAGGCGGCCGCGCCCGGCGCTCTGCTCCTCGGCGACGAGGACCGCGCCCTCGGCCGCCTTGCCCGCTGCGGCGCGGGCCACCAGGTCGGAGTTGGTGGAACCGGTCGCGGCCACCACCTCGATCCCGGACCACAGCCCGCCCTCCCGCACCAGCCCGCGGCGCAGCGCGGCGGCGTTGAGGGGCGGCCGGTCGAGGTCCGACCAACGGCTGTCGTCTCCTGAAGCATCTCGCGGCGTCATGCAAGCCACCCTAGGTGTGTGAAACGCCGCACTGCTGATTCGTAGGGGCACCACTACTCTACGGATGAGTAACCGTCCCCCCTTTTGAGCAGGCAGGGAGCCGCGAGACCGATGTCCGAGCCGGAAGAGATCGACATCCACACCACCGCGGGCAAGCTCGCGGATCTCCAGCGTCGTATTGACGAGGCGACGCACGCCGGCTCCGAACGTGCCGTCGAGAAGCAGCACGCCAAGGGCAAGCTGACGGCCCGTGAGCGCATCGAACTCCTCCTCGACGAGGGCTCCTTCGTCGAACTGGACGAGTTCGCCCGGCACCGCTCCACCAACTTCGGCCTGGAGAACAACCGGCCCTACGGCGACGGTGTCGTCACCGGGTACGGCACGGTCGACGGCCGCCCCGTCGCCGTGTTCTCCCAGGACTTCACCGTCTTCGGCGGGGCGCTGGGCGAGGTCTACGGCCAGAAGATCGTCAAGGTGATGGACTTCGCGCTGAAGACCGGCTGCCCGGTCATCGGCATCAACGACTCGGGCGGCGCCCGTATCCAGGAAGGGGTCGCCTCCCTCGGGGCGTACGGCGAGATCTTCCGCCGCAACACCCACGCCAGCGGTGTCATCCCGCAGATCAGCCTGGTCGTCGGGCCCTGCGCGGGCGGTGCCGTGTACTCCCCGGCGATCACCGACTTCACGGTCATGGTCGACCAGACCTCGCACATGTTCATCACCGGCCCCGACGTCATCAAGACGGTCACCGGCGAGGACGTCGGCTTCGAGGAGCTGGGCGGCGCCCGCACCCACAACTCGGTGTCCGGCGTGGCCCACCACATGGCCGGGGACGAGAAGGACGCCGTCGAGTACGTCAAGCAGCTGCTGTCGTACCTGCCGTCCAACAACCTGTCCGAGCCGCCGGTCTACCCGGAGGAGGCGGACCTCGCGGTCACCGACGAGGACCGCGAGCTGGACACGCTCGTCCCGGACAGCGCGAACCAGCCGTACGACATGCACACGGTGATCGAGCACATCCTGGACGACGCCGAGTTCTTCGAGACGCAGCCGCTGTTCGCGCCGAACATCCTCACCGGCTACGGCCGCGTCGAGGGCCACCCGGTGGGCATCGTCGCCAACCAGCCGATGCAGTTCGCCGGCTGCCTCGACATCACCGCGTCCGAGAAGGCGGCCCGCTTCGTCCGCACCTGCGACGCCTTCAACATCCCGGTGATCACCTTCGTGGACGTCCCGGGCTTCCTGCCGGGCGTCGACCAGGAGCACGACGGCATCATCCGCCGCGGCGCCAAGCTCATCTACGCCTACGCCGAGGCCACCGTCCCCCTCATCACGGTGATCACCCGCAAGGCCTTCGGCGGCGCCTACGACGTCATGGGCTCCAAGCACCTCGGCGCGGACATCAACCTCGCCTGGCCCACCGCCCAGATCGCCGTCATGGGCGCCCAGGGCGCGGTCAACATCCTGCACCGCCGCACGATCGCGGAGGCGGAGGCCGCCGGGGACGTGGAGGCGACCCGGGCCCGGCTGATCCAGGAGTACGAGGACGCGCTCCTCAACCCCTACATCGCTGCCGAGCGCGGCTACATCGACTCCGTGATCATGCCGTCGGACACCCGCCGCCATGTGGTCCGGGGTCTGCGCCAGCTCCGTACCAAGCGCGAGTCCCTGCCTCCGAAGAAGCACGGCAACATCCCCCTCTAGCCCTGCCGGGAGCCGTCATGAACATCAAGGTCGTACGGGGAAACCCCACCCCGGAGGAGCTCGCCGCCGCCCTGGCGGTGGTCCGGGCCCGCGCCGCGGCGGCGACGGAAACGCCGTCCGGCGCGGAGGAGCCGAAGGCCGCGTGGTCCGACCCGTCCCGCATCGCGGGGCACCGCCTGCCCAAGCCGGGTCCGACGGCATGGACCCGCACCTACTGGCCGGGGTAACCGAATCGTCCTGGGGGCGCGGGGAACCGCGCACCTGGCTACAACTCAGGGCGCGTTTTGAGTACCCGTACTCAGGCGCCCTCCCCCGCCCAAGCCCCACGCTGGTGGCATGCTGTGGTCCGACCCCGAAAACGAACCGCCGAAGGAACTGCGCGACATGCAGGACATGCTTCGGCGACTGAGCATCTTCCTGGCCCTGGCCATGGTGCTCGCGATGATCGTGATCGGGCTGCGCTGACCGGCACTAGGCTGACCGCATGACCGATCAGCCGCGCCGCCGACTCGTCCTCGCCTCCCAGTCCCCCGCCCGGCTGGGCCTGCTGCGCCAGGCCGGACTCACCCCCGAGGTGCTTGTCAGCGGGGTCGACGAGGACGCCGTCTCCGCCCCCACCCCCGCCGAACTGGCCCTCGCCCTCGCCGAGGCGAAGGCCTCCGTCGTGGCCGCGAAGCCCGAGGTCAAGGGTGCGCTGGTGATCGGCTGCGACTCGGTGCTCGACCTGGACGGCGAGGCGCTGGGCAAGCCGGCCGACGCCGAGGAGGCGACGGCCCGCTGGAAGGCCATGCGCGGACGCGCGGGCACCCTGCAGACCGGCCACTGCGTCTACGACACGACGAGCGGCCGGTACGTCTCCGCGGTCGCCTCCACCGTCGTCCGCTTCGGCGAGCCGACCGACGAGGAGATCGCCGCGTACGTCGCCTCCGGCGAACCTCTCTATGTGGCGGGGGCGTTCACCCTGGACGGCCGTTCGGCCCCCTTCATCGAGGGCATCGACGGCGACCACGGCAACGTGATCGGCCTCAGCCTGCCTCTGCTGCGCCGACTGCTGGCAGAACTGGGCGTAGGCATCACGGACTTGTGGGCACCGCCAAAGCCCTGACCGACGACCCGCCGGCCTCCCCGGGCCCCCGGGCCCTCGGAGCCACCCGGACCTTTCACGTCCCGAGGCCGCCGCGACGAGAAATTGCGGGCGCCGCCGGAAGCGCGAGCGCCGAGCCGTGCGACCTCCCGGAGCCCCCGCGCCCCCTCGGCACCCTCAGCCTCCCCCGGGGCCACCCGGACCTTTCACGTCCCGAGGCTGCCGCGACGGGAAATTGCGGGCGCCGCCGGAAGCGCGGGCGGCGAGCCATCGGCTCCCGGGGACCCCTCGGCACCCCGGGGACCCCTCGGCACCCTCAGCCTCCTCGGGGCCCTGGAGCCACCCGGACCCTTTCACGTCCCGAGGCCGCCGCGACGAGAAATTGCGGGCGCCGCCGGAAGCGCGAGCAGCGAGCCGTGCGACCTCCCGGCGCCCCCGCGCCCCCTCGGCACCCTCAGCCTCCCCGGGGCCGCCCGGACCCTCTCGCGCCCTGGGGCCCTGCCGCGCGGGAAGTTGCGGGCGCCGCCGGAAGCGCGAGCGGCGAGCCCCCAGGCTTCCCGGGACCACCTCCGCATCCCGGGGACCCCGGGCCCCTCAGGCCCGCCCGGGCCCTTCGTGTCCTGGGGCCCCGCCGCCGGGCCCCCGCCGTCCGCCGCAGGTCACCAGCACCAGCACCAGCACCAGCACCGACCGCTACCGCACAGACCCCCGGCTCAACCGGACGCTGGCATCACGGACTTGTGGGCGCCGCCCCCGGCGCGAGCGGCGAGCCGTCGGTCTCCCTGGGACCCGGCTCCTCGGCGCCCTCAGGGCCGCCCGGCGCCTTCGCGTCCTGCGGCGGCCCCGCGGCGGCCGGGCCCCGCTGGCCGTCGTAGGTGACCAGCACCAGCACGATCAGTCCGAGCATCACGAGCATGAAGAGGGACTCGGGCAGGCCGATCAGCGCCCAGGCGACCGCGCCCAGCAGGCCGTGCACCACGGCGGCGCTGATCAGCAGGATCCGGCCGAGCCCGGCGGGCTGCCGGTCGCGCACCGCCACCAGCAGGGCGACCAGCGCGCACAGGGCGAAGTAGAGACCGAAGACGATCCCGCCGATCTTCGAGGACATCGACATCGCGTCCGGGTCCAGGCCGGCCAGCGACATGTTCTGCGCGTCGACGAGGCTGCCCATGATCCAGTTCAGCATCGCCACGCCGACGGCCTCGGCCAGAAGGACGATCGCCACGACCCACGCCACCGGCCTGCGTATCACCGGTCCCCACCCACTTTCGAGCCGTGCTGTTGTTACCCGAAGTACGTTCGGTACAGCGCGAACGCTACTAACGGGTAAACCGCGGGACAAGGGTTCGGCCGGGGGCAAAGAATCATTGGGCCATTCGTAGGGACTCCACAAAGAAACGGAGTGGTCCGCAGCACGCTCTCACAGAGACCTTGACCACAGCGGAGGGCTAGGGTTTCCGGGAGGAGTCCTGCGTACCGTGGTGCGACAAGGGATTTCGCGGGTCGTGCAAGCTCGCATCACGCTCCGTGTGGGGAAGCTCACCACAGGGGACGGGTCGAAGAGCCGTGTCGGCAGTCCCTAAACTCGGCTTGTTTCAAGGAGGGAGCCTCAATCGTGCGCAAGGTGCTCATCGCCAACCGTGGCGAAATCGCTGTCCGCGTGGCCCGGGCCTGCCGGGATGCCGGTATCGCGAGCGTGGCCGTGTACGCCGACCCGGACCGGGACGCTCTGCATGTCCGCGCCGCGGATGAGGCGTTCGCCCTGGGCGGTGACACCCCGGCCACCAGCTACCTGGACATCGGCAAGGTCCTGGGCGCCGCGCGGGAGTCGGGCGCGGACGCCATCCATCCGGGTTACGGCTTCCTCTCCGAGAACGCCGAGTTCGCGCAGGCGGTCCTGGACGCGGGCCTGATCTGGATCGGCCCGCCCCCGCAGGCCATCCGCGACCTGGGTGACAAGGTCGCCGCCCGGCACATCGCCCAGCGCGCCGGTGCCCCCCTGGTGGCCGGCACCTCCGACCCGGTCTCCGGCGCGGACGAGGTCGTGGCCTTCGCCAAGGAGCACGGCCTGCCGATCGCCATCAAGGCCGCCTTCGGCGGTGGCGGCCGCGGTCTGAAGGTCGCCCGCACCCTCGAAGAGGTCCCCGAGCTGTACGACTCCGCGGTGCGCGAGGCGGTGGCCGCCTTCGGCCGCGGCGAGTGCTTCGTCGAGCGCTACCTGGACCGCCCCCGGCACGTGGAGACCCAGTGCCTGGCCGACAAGCACGGCAACGTGGTCGTCGTCTCCACCCGTGACTGCTCCCTCCAGCGCCGCCACCAGAAGCTGGTCGAGGAGGCGCCTGCGCCCTTCCTCTCCGAGGAGCAGGTCGCCGAGCTGTACCGCGCGTCCAAGGCCATCCTGAAGGAGGCCTCCTACGAGGGCGCCGGCACCTGCGAGTTCCTCGTCGGCCAGGACGGCACCATCTCCTTCCTCGAGGTCAACACCCGCCTCCAGGTCGAGCACCCGGTCACCGAGGAGGTCGCCGGCATCGACCTGGTGCGCGAGATGTTCCGCATCGCCGACGGCGAGGAACTGGGCTACGGCGACCCCGAACTGCGCGGCCACTCCTTCGAGTTCCGCATCAACGGCGAGGACCCGGGCCGTAACTTCCTGCCCGCCCCCGGCACGGTCACCAAGTTCGAGGCGCCCTCCGGCCCCGGCGTGCGCCTGGACGCGGGTGTGGAGTCCGGCTCGGTCATCGGCCCGGCCTGGGACTCCCTGCTGGCCAAGCTGATCGTCACCGGCGCCACCCGCGAGCAGGCCCTCCAGCGCGCCGCCCGCGCCCTGGAGGAGTTCCAGGTCGAGGGCATGGCCACCGCCATCCCGTTCCACCGCGCGGTCGTCAAGGACCCGGCGTTCGCCCCCGAACTGACCGGCTCCAGCGACCCGTTCACGGTCCACACCCGCTGGATCGAGACCGAGTTCGTCAATGACATCAAGCCCTTCGCGGCCCCGGCCGACACCGAGGCCGAGGACGACGCGGGCCGCGAGACGATCGTCGTCGAGGTCGGCGGCAAGCGCCTGGAGGTCTCCCTCCCGGTCTCCCTCGGCATGTCCCTGGCCCGCACCGGCCTCGCCGCGGGCGCCAAGCCCAAGCGCCGGGCGGCCAAGAAGTCCGGCCCCGTCGCCTCCGGTGACACCCTCGCCTCCCCGATGCAGGGCACGATCGTCAAGATCGCCGTCGAGGAGGGCCAGGAGGTCAAGGAGGGCGACCTCGTCGTCGTCCTCGAGGCGATGAAGATGGAGCAGCCGCTCAACGCGCACAAGGCCGGCACCATCAAGGGCCTGTCCCTGGAGGTCGGCGCGTCCATCACCTCGGGCGCGGCGATCTGCGAGATCAAGGACTGATCGCACCTCGTACGCCCTGTGCCGTCACGGCATCCCGAGGCGCCCCGCGGACCGGAGCAGTCGGTCCGCGGGGCGTCTCGCTTCCCCGTCCCCCGAGACGGTGGTTTCAGGCGGTCCGCGCCCAGCCGGTGCCGTGGCGGACGAGGGCGAGACCGGCCAGGGCGAAGCCGGCGGCCGCCATGACGAAGGACAGCGCGGTCAGGGGCGCGATGCCGATCACCCATCCGGCGACGTTCAGCGGCATGGAAAGGATCAGCAGCCAGGCGGCCCAGGCCGGGACCACGCGGCCGCGCAGCAGGGCGACGCCGAGCAGGATCGCGCCGACGACGTGGGCGGCGACGAAGTAGAGGATCGGGCCGTTCACCACGGCGAGTTCGTCGACGCCGTCCGCGATGCGCACCAGGGAGTCCTGGCCGACGCCCTTCTCGTAGGCCCCGAGCGCGACGACGTCCAGGTTCGGGGTGGCGTTGATCGCGGTCAGCCCGGTGCCGAAGAGGACCGAGCCCCACAGGCCCAGCCGGGGCGAGCGGGACACGGCCAGCAGCGCCACGCCGACCAGGCCCGGCAGGAACAGCACGGTGCCCACCGTCCACAGCCACACGGACAGTTCCGCGGCTCCCTGGTGCGCGGCGATGTCCCGGGCGATCTCCTTGCTGGAGGCGTCCGTGTCGTAGGGCGCCAGGAGGCCGGCCGCCGCGAACATCAGCGGGCCGAGGGCGGCCGCGATCGCGGCGAGGAGGCGGGCGGTGCCGGGTGTGGCGCCTTCGGCCGCGGACGTGGGCGTACGTGACGGTGTGGTGGTCATGAGACTCCCCCTTGGCGGTCTGCCCCCGAGCGGAGCGCCTTCCGCCAGTGAAGCGGCACGGGGTGCCTGATGACCATCCGTCAATTCTGAGGGGGTCGCGACATGTCGTGTCGGTCCGTGAGCAGGCCGAGGTCACGGCCGCGGCGGAGCAGGGCGGCGGTGTGGCCGGCCTCCAGCTTGCGGTGCAGGGAGGCGATGTAGCCGCGCACGGTCGTGGGGGACAGCCGCATCAGACGTGCCGTCTCCGTCGGCGTACGGCCGTCATGGAGGTGGACGAGGGTGCGGTGCTCCTGCTCGGTGACGCCGAACAGCCGGGCCACGGCGCGGGCGCGGGACAGGTCGTGGAGGAGGAGCAGGGCGGGAAGCCCGGGGGCGGCGGGCAGGTACCGGACCTCGATGTGGCGGGCGGTGAAGGAGACTTCGGCGGTGAGGCGGGGGTCGTCGCGCAGGGCGGTGAGGAGTTCGGCGGCGACGGCGTTGAGGGGGCGGGGCGGGCCGGGGCCGTCGACGCTCGCGACTCCGCACGCGTGGTCTCCGGCGAGGCGCAGGGCGGCGGCGGAGAGGTCGAGGAGCCGCTGACGTTCGGCCAACTGGGTCTCCGCGGCGTTGAGTTGGAGCTGCGCCAGTGCGAGCAGATCGCGTTCGCGGGGGGTGAAGTCGCTGCTGGAGCGGACCAGTCCGTAGCCCTCGACGGCGGTCGCGGTGTCCGAGCCCGCGGCCGCGACGAGGTGGTGGCGCAGTCCGAAGGGGCGGAAGTCGAGGTTGTAGCAGTGGGTGCGCTGCCACTGGCGGTCACCGGCGACGTCGCTGACGCGCCAGGCGCCGGGGGTGAGGGTGTCCAGCATCAGGTCGGTGAGGGGGTGGTCCAGGGGATGGTCGTAGATCACCATCGGGTCGGCGTGGAAGGAGTCCGCGGGCACGTTGAGCACGAACACCCCGCGCCCGTCGAGCGGCAGCCGGTACCGCTGCCCGGCGTCGGCGGGCACGAGCTCCATCACCGCGGTCAGGGCCCGCTCCCACAGCTCCTCCGGCCGGGTGGCGTCCGCCAGTTCCCGCCCCAGCTCCACCACACGACGCGCGTCCGCCCCACTGATCTCCATGCCACGCTCCCGGCGCTGCTCTCGCCAGAGATTTCCCTTTGGGGGCTTTGACTCCCCCTTGAGAAGAACCTACGACTTCCAGCCGCTACGGGAAGCGTCCCGCCTGTTTGGCCGGGGTCGGACGGAGGACCGACGGGGGCGCGCGGAGGGTGAGTTGAGCCGGGGAGGCTTGCGGCGGGGCTGGGTGTCTGGACGGAGCACGGGGGCTGCGACTGCGGCGGGCCGTGCCGGTACTTGGCCCCCGCGGGACACGCACCCGGGAGAGGCGGCGATCGTCCGAGCCCCGGCTCAAGTCCGCGTGGAGTACCGGGCCCGAAGGCCAGAGGAGACGTGCCCGAGACGCCAACCGCCGTGGCCCCCACCCCCCGGCCTACGACGGTCGACCTGACGACATGCCGGCGCCCTCCAAACCGGCCGACCCCAGACCGGGTCGCGCCCGCCCACCCACGGCGACCGAGCCCAACGGCCCAGCCCCACACCCTGCGGGGCCACCCTGCCCCCGGCGGTCAAGCCGTACGACAACCCGATGCCCGCGCACCGACCAACCCGAAGGAACCCACGCCCCCGGCGACCGAGCCGTTCCACCACCCCACGCACGGGAGCCGCCCGAAGCAGCCCCGATCGCCCCGCGGAACAACCCCTGCTCCCCGGCTCACCCCACCCCCGAGCCGCCGGAGGCTTCACTCCCGCACAAGAGACCTCAGCGGCGCCGAAGATCCGCCACCCGGGCCCGCTCCGCCCCCGGAGTCGGCTCGCCCAGGACTGTGGCCGTGCGGAGGGAAGGGCCCGCCGACGGGAGCTGGCCGCGGCGGGGACCCGGTACGGGCACGTCCCGGCGCTGTTGCTGCCGCGCCGGGACCTGATCACCCCCCGGCGCTCCCGACGCGCCGGCCACGGCGATCTGCACCCCCTGGTCGGCGAGCGCCTGGAGTTCCGTGCCGGCCCGGTCGTCGTGGGCCGGGGGCTCGTCGGTGACCAGGCGGGTGATGAGGTCCGTCGGCACCGTCTGGAACATCGTGTCGGTGCCGAGCTTGGTGTGGTCGGCGAGGACCACGACCTCCGCGGCGGCCTGCACCAGCGCCCGGTCCACGGACGCCGACAGCATGTTGGACGTGGAGAGACCGCGCTCGGCGGTGAGCCCGCTCCCGGAGAGGAAGGCCCGCGAGACTCTGAGCCCCTGGAGCGACTGTTCCGCCCCCGACCCCACCAGGGCGTAGTTGGAACCGCGCAGGGTGCCGCCGGTCATCACGACCTCCACCCGGTTGGCATGGGCGAGTGCCTGGGCCACCAGCAGGGAATTGGTCACGACGGTCAGTCCCGGAACCCGGGCGAGCCGGCGGGCCAGCTCCTGCGTGGTGGTACCCGCCCCCACCACAATGGCCTCGCCTTCTTCGACGAGACCCGCGGCGAGATCGGCGATGGCCGTCTTCTCGGCGGTCGCGAGATGCGATTTCTGCGGAAAGCCGGACTCCCGCGTGAACCCGCCCGGCAATACCGCACCGCCATGCCGGCGGTCGAGGAGTCCTTCTGCCTCCAGTGCGCGCACGTCCCGCCGTACGGTCACTTCGGAGGTCTGGACGACGCGGGCGAGCTCACGGAGCGACACGGCTCCATTGGCTCGCACCATTTCGAGGATCAATTGGCGACGTTCTGCAGCGAACACGAAACTGACAGTAACGCGGGCGACCGTCTGCTTTCAGCTGTTTGCGCCGAATAGCAGAAGATGTTCGCACAGCAGGACGGGAAGTGGTATAGGGCCTAATCTTCCCGCCTATGCCGCACGAATGGTCGGCAACTCCCTGTGACCAGGCAGGAATCGCTTTCGGCCGTCAGGCCCCGCCGGTCTCCTTGCGCGTGTGCAACTGCCGCGCCACCTCGGCGATCGAGCCCGAAAGGGACGGGTAAACGGTGAACGCGTTCGCGATCTGTTCGACCGTCAGATTGTTGTCGACCGCGATCGAGATGGGATGGATCAGTTCCGAGGCGCGGGGCGCGACGACGACACCGCCGACGACGATCCCGGTGCCCGGCCGGCAGAAGATCTTGACGAAGCCGTCGCGGATGCCCTGCATCTTGGCGCGCGGATTCCTGAGCAACGGCAGCTTCACGGACCGGGCGTCGATCTTCCCGCCGTCCACGTCGGCCTGCGAGTAGCCGACGGTGGCGATCTCGGGGTCGGTGAAGACGTTCGACGAGACCGTCTTGAGGTTGAGCGGGGCCACCGCGTCGCCGAGGAAGTGGTACATGGCGATACGCCCCTGCATGGCGGCGACGGAGGCGAGCGCGAAGACACCCGTCACGTCACCGGCGGCGTACACCCCGGGAGCCGTGGTCCTGGAGACCTTGTCGGTCCAGATGTGCCCGGACTCGCGCAGCTTGACGCCCGCCTCCTCAAGACCCATCCCGGCGCTGTTGGGAATGGCACCGACGGCCATCAGACAGTGCGAGCCGCTGATGACACGGCCATCCGCCAGCGTGACCTCGACCCGGTCCCCGACCCGCTTGGCGGACTGGGCACGGGAACGCGCCATCACGTTCATGCCACGACGACGGAAGACGTCCTCCAGCACCGCGGCCGCGTCCGGGTCCTCCCCGGGCAGCACCCGGTCCCGCGACGAGACGAGCGTCACCTTGGAGCCGAGCGCCTGGTAGGCACCGGCGAACTCGGCACCGGTCACACCGGACCCGACCACGATCAGCTCTTCGGGCAGCTCGGTGAGGTCGTAGACCTGGGTCCAGTTGAGAATCCGCTCCCCGTCGGGCTGCGCGTCGGGCAGCTCACGGGGATGCCCACCGGTGGCGATCAGCACGGCATCCGCGACGAGCGTCTCCTCACTCCCGTCGACGGCCCGCACGACGACCTTGCGGGACCCGTCGAGGGCCTGCATGCCCTCAAGCCGCCCGCGCCCGCGCAGCACCCGCGCACCGGCACGCGTCACGGAGGCGGTGATGTCATGGGACTGGGCGAGAGCGAGCCGCTTCACACGCCGGTTGACCTTCCCCAGATCAACCCCGACCACCCGCGCCGCCTGCTCCAGCGGCGGGGTGTCGTCGGCGACGATGATCCCCAGTTCCTCGTACGACGAATCGAAGGTCGTCATGACCTCGGCCGTAGCGATAAGGGTCTTCGACGGCACGCAGTCGGTCAGCACCGACGCTCCGCCCAGACCGTCGCAGTCGACGACGGTCACCTCCGCGCCGAGCTGGGCGGCCACCAGGGCCGCCTCGTATCCGCCGGGTCCGCCACCGATGATCACGATCCGAGTCACGTACTCCATTGTCCCGCACGACCCGGGGTGCCACGGCCTGGGGGGCACCCCGAGACGCCACTGTTACGGGAGAGACACCGGGGAAGGCTGCCGTACCCTCGACCCATGTCGCTCTACGCCGCCTACGCCGGCAACCTCGACGCGCGGCTGATGACCCGCCGCGCCCCGCACTCGCCGATGCGCGCCACGGGGTGGCTGAACGGGTGGCGGCTGACCTTCGGCGGCGAGCACATGGGCTGGGAGGGAGCCCTGGCGACGATCGTCGAGGACCCCCTCTCCCAGGTGTTCGTGGCGCTCTACGAGATCGCACCCGCCGACGACGAGTCGATGGACCGCTGGGAGGGCGTGGGCCTGGACATCTACCGCCGCACCCGCATCCGGGTCCACACCCTGGAGGGCGAGGAGCAGGCCTGGACCTACGTCCTCAACGGCTACGAGGGCGGCCTCCCCTCCGCCCGCTACCTGGGCGAGGTGGCCGACGCGGCGGAATCGGCGGGCGCACCCCACGACTACGTCATGGAACTGCGCAAGCGCCCCTGCTGATTCACACAGGCCACTCGCCTCACACAGTTGGTTGGAAACGACAAGACAACGATCGCCATCCCGTCAGCTCTGTCATCTACGCGCGTAGGCCCGGACCGGCTACCCTCATCCGCGTGAACGCATCTCTTCTTCCGGACGACATCCAGGGCGACCCCCACGCCGCCGCCGACGCCGCCGCCGCGCGCCTGCGCGAACTGACCGGCGCCGAGACCCACGACGTCGCCCTCGTGATGGGCTCCGGCTGGGCACCGGCCGTGGACGCCCTCGGCGCCCCCGACGCCGAGTTCCAGGTCACCGAGCTGCCCGGCTTCCCGCCGCCGGTGGTGGAGGGACACGGCGGCAAGATCCGCTCGTACAGGATCGGCGACAAGCGGGCCCTGGTCTTCCTCGGCCGCACCCACTACTACGAGGGCCGTGGCGTGGCCGCAGTGGCCCACGGTGTGCGCACCGCGGTCGCGGCCGGCTGCAAGACGATCGTCCTCACCAACGGCTGCGGCGGCCTCCGCGAGGGCATGCGCCCCGGCCAGCCGGTCCTGATCAGCGACCACATCAACCTCACCGCCACGTCCCCGATCATCGGCGCGAACTTCGTCGACCTGACCGACCTCTACTCCCCCCGCCTGCGCGCCCTGTGCAAGGAGATCGACCCCAGCCTGGAGGAGGGCGTCTACGCCCAGTTCCCCGGCCCGCACTACGAGACCCCGGCCGAGATCCGCATGGCCCGCGTCATCGGCGCGGACCTGGTGGGCATGTCGACGGTCCTCGAGGCGATCGCCGCGCGCGAGGCGGGCGCGGAGGTCCTCGGCATCTCCCTGGTCACGAACCTCGCCGCGGGCATGACGGGCGAACCGCTGAACCACGAGGAGGTCCTCCAGGCCGGCCGCGACAGCGCGACCCGGATGGGCTCACTGCTGGCGCAGGTCCTGGGCCGTATCTGAGTACGCGCGGGGCCGCTGCGCTGGGCCTGAGCGGGGCGCCTGAGGGGGTGCCGGGTCCGGTTGTCGAGCGGCTGCGGGTGCGTCGTGGCCGGTCGCGCAGTTCCCCGCGCCCCTAGGGGGGTGCAGTTGGCCTGCGCCACGACGGACCGTTCTCTACGCCTCGCGGGCCCCCTCGGGCCGTTGGCCGCGTACGGCGGGAAGGGGACGGGGTGGGGGGTGTCCGCCCGCAGCGGCCGGCGTCCGTCATCCAGTACATCTCAAGAAACCGAGCCGCCGGACCGAGGACGGATACCCCCCCCCCCCGCCCCCCCCCCCCCCCCCCCCACCACACCCCCCCCCCCCCCCCCCCCCCCCCCCCCCCCCCCCCCCCCGGCCCCGACCCACCCACCGAACAGAACGCGCTACACCCGCCCCCACCGAAGCCGCACAGGCCGCCGCAGGCATTCAGGGGCGCGGGGAACTGCGCAAAACGCCCGCCCCCACCAACCCGCACCCGAACAAGAACCGCCCAACCGCCGGAGGCACCCGTGCACGACGCCCTCATCGCCCGCGCCAGGACCTGGCTCGCCGAGGACCCCGACCCGGACACCCGCGACGAGCTCGCAAGGCTCATCGACACAGCAGACGTCACCGAACTGACCGCCCGCTTCAGCGGCACCCTCCAGTTCGGCACCGCAGGCCTCCGCGGCGAACTCGGCGCAGGGCCGATGCGCATGAACCGCGCGGTCGTCATCCGAGCCGCCGCCGGCCTCGCCGCGTACCTCAAGAAGCAGGGCGGCAGCGGCACCGACGGCCTCGTCGTCATCGGCTACGACGCCCGCCACAAGTCCGAGGACTTCGCGAGGGACACCGCGGCCGTGATGACCGGCGCCGGACTCAAGGCAGCCGTCCTCCCCCGCCCCCTGCCCACCCCCGTCCTGGCGTACGCGATAAGGCACCTCGGCGCGGTCGCCGGCGTGGAGGTCACCGCCAGCCACAACCCGCCCCGCGACAACGGCTACAAGGTCTACCTCGGCGACGGCTCCCAGATCGTCCCGCCCGCGGACGCGGAGATCGCAGCCGAAATCCAGGCGATCACGTCCCTCAACGACGTCCCCCGCCCCGACGCCGGCTGGCAGACCCTCGACGACAGCGTCCTCGACGCCTACCTCGCCCGCACGGACGCCGTACTCGCCAAGAACTCCCCCCGCACCGCCCGCACCGTCTACACCGCGATGCACGGCGTCGGCAAGGACACCCTCCTCGCCGCGTTCGCACGGGCCGGTTTCCCCGCCCCGGACCTCGTCGCGGAACAGGCCGACCCGGACCCCGACTTCCCGACCGTCGCCTTCCCCAACCCGGAAGAACCGGGCGCGATGGACCTCGCCTTCGCGAAGGCGGCCGAGACGGACCCGGACCTGATCATCGCGAACGACCCCGACGCGGACCGTTGCGCGGTGGCCGTCAAGGAAGACAACACCTGGCGCATGCTGAGGGGCGACGAGGTGGGCGCCCTCCTCGCCGCCCACCTGGTGACCCGTGGAGCGCAGGGCACCTTCGCCGAGTCGATCGTCTCCTCCTCCCTCCTCGGCAGGATCGCCGAGAAGGCGGGCCTCCCCTACGAGGAGACCCTCACCGGCTTCAAGTGGATCGCCCGGGTGGAGGGCCTGCGCTACGGCTACGAGGAGGCCCTCGGCTACTGCGTGGACCCCGAGGGCGTACGGGACAAGGACGGCATCACCGCCGCCCTCCTCATCACGGAGCTCGCCTCCGAGCTGAAGGAACAGAACCGCACGCTCCCCGACCTCCTCGACGACCTCGCCGTGGAACACGGTCTGCACGCCACGGACCAGCTCTCGGTCCGCGTGGAGGACCTGTCGGTGATCGCCCGGGCGATGAAGCAGCTGCGCGAACACCCCCCGACGGAGCTCGCGGGCCTGCCCATCACCAAGGCGGAGGACCTCACCCAGGGCACGGACACGCTCCCGCCCACCGACGGCCTGCGCTACACCCTCACCGGCGCCCGGGTCATCGTCCGCCCGAGCGGCACCGAGCCGAAGCTGAAGTGCTACCTGGAGGTGGTGG
The DNA here is from genome assembly GCF_042893155.1 of Streptomyces sp. NPDC001668. NCBI lineage: Bacteria > Bacillati > Actinomycetota > Actinomycetes > Kitasatosporales > Streptomycetaceae > Streptomyces > Streptomyces sp. NPDC001668. The sequence continues at coordinate 165,028 of NZ_JBIAUQ010000020.1, read as the reverse complement.
TCCCGGTGGCCACCCACGCGGACCTCCCGACGGCCCGCACCAAGGCCACCGACCTGCTGACCGCGATCAAGCGCGACCTGTCGGCGGCGGCAGGCATCTAAGCGCGTCGCGCGTCGGCGGCAAGGTGTGGCGCCACCCCTCCGTTCCTCCGGCGGGCCGAACGGGAGGGGCAGCGCCACACAGGGAAAAAACCGGAAACCTGTCCGGGGAACGGCTTGCTCGCTTCGCGGCCTTGGCCTTGAGGTTGGCGATCTGCTGGCGCAGCTGGTTCGTGTCGCAGGTGACGGAGGCCTTGGCCGACACCACGCCACGGTCCGCCGACGTGGCGGAGTGAGCGGGTACCGACGTGAGGAAGAAGCCTCCGACGACGGCCGCGGAAACGCGTCAGCCCACCGCCGCCAGGATCACCAGCAGCACCGCCCCGGCCACCGCGGGCCCCACGATCTCGTAGGCCCACCGCACGGAGACCTCCCCCTGCGAGGTCTTCGCCTCCCCCCGCGCCTCCAGCAGCTCGCGCAGCTCGTCGATGATCTTGTCGGTCTCGGCGCGGGTGGGCCCCTCCGGGACCGGGGTACGGCCGCCGAAGACGTCCGCCTGCATTCCGCCGCCCAACAGGCCGAGACCCCGGCCGGCACCGCGGCCGTCGGAGGGCCGGGCCGCCTGCCGTGCCGTCTGCCGGGCGGCCTTCTTGCGGCCGCGCAGGGAGACCGGGATCGCCCAGAGCTGGTACTTGCCGCCCGCCTTGACCACCACCTCGTTGGAGTAGGCGGAGCGGAGCGTCGCGACCTCGCCCCACGGCACGACGATCACGCGGAAGGGGTTGCGGATGCGCAGGCGGTCGTTGTTGGCGAAGACGGCCGGGCGCAGGGTGAAGGCGACCACCAGCGGTACGAGGAGGATCAGGGCGGCGAGGGCCAGCCACGGCGTGCGGCCGGTGCCGGAGACGACGGCGTCGATGCCGAGCCAGCCGATGATGACGAGGAGGAGGGAGCCGCCGATCAGTGCCATGGGTGAGCGGTAGATGCGGTCCCTGGACTCGGGGGGTGCGGTCGTCATGGGGCCGATCCTAAGCGCCGTCCGCGCCGGTGCTGAGGTGCGGGCGGTGCGGGTGCTTTCGGAGTGCCTCCGGAACGCCTTCGGAACACCTTCCGAAGGCGTTCGGAACCGTTCTCCGGGGTGTACAGCCGCTACGCGCGTAGATATGCTCGTCTGGTGACCATGCCCACCACTGCATCAGCCGCACACCCGCTCACGGACGTGACCGCGTCCGACAGCACGCTGCGCCGGTTCCTTCACGGGCTGCCCGGCGTGGACGCGGTCGGCCTGGAGGCGCGTGCCGCCTCTCTCGGTACCCGTTCCATCAAGACCACCGCGAAGGCGTACGCCATCGACCTCGCCATCTCGATGGTCGACCTGACGACGCTGGAAGGCGCGGACACCCCGGGCAAGGTCCGGGCGCTCGGCGCCAAGGCGGTCCGCCCCGACCCGACCGACCGGACGACCCCCGCCGCGGCCGCCGTCTGCGTCTATCCCGACATGGTGGCCGTCGCCAAGGAGGCCGTCGCCGGTTCCGGCGTGAAGGTCGCCTCGGTCGCCACCGCCTTCCCGGCCGGCCGCGCCGCCCTCGACGTGAAGCTGGCCGACGTGCGCGACGCCGTGGCCGCCGGCGCCGACGAGGTCGACATGGTCATCGACCGCGGGGCGTTCCTCGCGGGCCGGTACCTGAAGGTGTACGACGAGATCGTCGCCGTGCGCGAGGTCTGCGGCACGGACGCCCGGCTCAAGGTCATCTTCGAGACCGGCGAGCTGTCGACGTACGACAACATCCGCCGCGCGAGCTGGCTCGGCATGCTGGCGGGCGCGGACTTCATCAAGACGTCGACGGGCAAGGTCGCGGTCAACGCCACTCCCGCGAACACCCTCCTCATGCTGGAGGCCGTGCGCGACTTCCGCGCCCAGACCGGCGTCCAGGTGGGCGTGAAGCCGGCCGGCGGTATCCGCACGTCCAAGGACGCGATCAAGTTTCTCGTGCTGGTCAACGAGACCGTCGGCGAGGACTGGCTGGACAACCACTGGTTCCGCTTCGGCGCCTCCTCGCTCCTGAACGATCTGCTGATGCAGCGTCAGAAGCTGGCCACCGGCCGCTACTCCGGCCCCGACTACGTGACGGTGGACTGATCACCATGGCACCTGCATCTGCATCCGCATTCGAGTACGCACCCGCCCCCGAGTCCCGCTCGGTCGTCGACATCGCCCCCTCCTACGGCCTGTTCATCGACGGCGAGTTCGTGGAAGCGGCCGACGGCAAGGTCTTCAAGACCGTCTCGCCGTCCACGGAAGAGGTCCTGTCCGAGATCGCCCAGGCGGGCGAGGCGGACGTCGACCGCGCGGTGGGGGCCGCCCGCAAGGCCTTCGAGAAGTGGTCGGCGCTGCCCGGCTCCGAGCGCGCCAAGTACCTGTTCCGCATCGCCCGGATCATCCAGGAGCGCAGCCGCGAGCTCGCCGTCCTGGAGACCCTGGACAACGGCAAGCCCATCAAGGAGACCCGCGACGCCGACCTCCCCCTGGTCGCCGCGCACTTCTTCTACTACGCGGGCTGGGCCGACAAGCTGGAGCACGCGGGATTCGGCGCGAGCCCGAAGCCCCTCGGTGTCGCGGGCCAGGTCATCCCCTGGAACTTCCCGCTCCTGATGCTGGCGTGGAAGATCGCGCCCGCACTCGCCACCGGCAACACGGTCGTGCTGAAGCCCGCCGAGACGACCCCGCTCTCCGCGCTCTTCTTCGCGGACGTCTGCCGCCAGGCCGGCCTGCCCAGGGGTGTCGTCAACATCCTCCCGGGCTACGGCGACACGGGCGCCGCGCTCGTCGCACACCCGGACGTCGACAAGGTGGCCTTCACCGGCTCGACGGCCGTCGGCAAGGAGATCGCGCGCACGGTCGCCGGCACCCGCAAGAAGCTCACCCTCGAACTGGGCGGCAAGGGCGCCAACATCGTCTTCGACGACGCCCCCATCGACCAGGCCGTCGAGGGGATCGTCAACGGCATCTTCTTCAACCAGGGCCAGGTCTGCTGCGCGGGCTCCCGCCTCCTCGTCCAGGAGTCGATCCAGGACGAGCTCCTTGACTCGCTCAAGCGCCGCCTGTCCACGCTGCGCCTCGGCGACCCGCTCGACAAGAACACCGACATCGGCGCGATCAACTCCGCCGAGCAGCTCTCGCGGATCACCTCGCTCGTCGAGAAGGGCGCGGCCGAGGGCGCCGAGCCCTGGTCCCCGGAGTGCGAACTCCCGTCCTCCGGCTACTGGTTCGCCCCGACGCTCTTCACGAACGTCACCCAGGCGCACACCATCGCGAGGGACGAGATCTTCGGCCCGGTGCTGTCGGTCCTCACCTTCCGCACTCCGGACGAGGCCGTCGCCAAGGCCAACAACACCCAGTACGGCCTCTCGGCGGGCATCTGGACCGAGAAGGGTTCGCGGATCCTGGCGGTGGCGAACAAACTCCGGGCCGGGGTCGTCTGGTCCAACACGTTCAACAAGTTCGATCCGACCTCGCCGTTCGGCGGGTACAAGGAGTCGGGCTTCGGCCGCGAGGGCGGCCGCCACGGCCTGGAGGCATACCTCGATGTCCGATAAGTCCGAGCAGCAGCGTCTGTCCGTCTTCAAGACCTACAAGCTGTACGTCGGCGGGAAGTTCCCGCGTTCCGAGAGCGGCCGGGTGTACGAGGTGACCGACGCAAAGGGCAAGTGGCTGGCGAACGCGCCGCAGTCGAGCCGCAAGGACGCCCGTGACGCGGTCGTGGCCGCGCGCAAGGCGTTCGGCGGCTGGGCCGGCGCGACGGCGTACAACCGCGGCCAGGTCCTCTACCGCGTCGCGGAGATGCTGGAGGGCCGCAGGGCGCAGTTCGTCCACGAGGTGGCCGACGCCGAGGGCCTGTCGAAGTCCAAGGCGGCCGAGCAGGTCGAGGCCACGATCGACCGCTGGGTCTGGTACGCGGGCTGGACCGACAAGATCGCCCAGGTCGTGGGCGGCGGCAACCCGGTCGCGGGCCCCTACTTCAACCTGTCCTCCCCCGAACCGACGGGCGTGGTGGCCGTCCTGGCCCCGCAGGAGTCGTCGTTCCTGGGCCTGGTCTCGGTGCTGGCCCCGGTCATCGCGACGGGCAACACGGCGGTCGTGGTGGCGAGCGAGAGGTCCCCGCTCCCGGCGCTCTCGCTCGGCGAGGTCCTGGCCACCTCCGACGTCCCCGGAGGCGTGGTCAACGTCCTCTCGGGCCGTACGGCGGAGATCGCGGCCCCCCTCGCCTCCCACCAGGACGTCAACGCGATCGACCTGGCGGGCGCGGACGAGATCCTCGCGAAGGAACTGGAGATCGCGGCGGCGGACAACCTGAAGCGGGTCCTGCGTCCACAGCCTGTGGACGACTGGTCGGCGACGCCGGGCATCGACCGCCTGACGGCGTTCCTGGAGACGAAGACGGTCTGGCACCCGACGGGATCGCTGGGCGCGTCCGGGTCGGCGTACTGAGCCCCTGAAGCCGGAGAGCCGCGCTTCCCTCCGTCCGGTGGGAAGCGCGGCTCTCCGCCGTGTCAGTTGCTCAGCAGTCCCGCCACCTGCCCCACCACCGGCATGCTCCCGATCGACTGCGCCTGCGCGACCGGCCCGGTCACTGCCTGCGACGTCAGCGGCTGGAAATCCGCCAGCTGGGTCCCCAGACCGTTGTCCAGCGGGTCCACACCTGTCCCCGCCAGCGGGTTCGGCTTGAGACCGGCGACCGGGCCGGTGACGTACCCGACCGTGCCGGTGAGGGACCGGAGGCCGGCCTGCGGGTCGATGTTGCCGAGCGAGGTGGGCCGGGTGTGCAGCACGTCGACGAGCGGCTCGGAGTCCGCGGCGGCCGCCCCGGCGCCTGCGCCGAGAGCGACACCCGCGGCGGCGAGAGCGGTGAGGGTGCGCTGGGCGGTCGGGTTCGCGTGTCGGGCCATCGTTTCTGACACCTTTTCCGTGCACTGGGTAAGCATGTCGACACGAAGGGTAGTTGACGTGTGACGCACGCTTCAAAGCCAACCCGCGGGGTCGATGAACAGCGGGTGAATGCCGCACACTGGTGTCCCGTGAGTTCCCAACCGCCCATACCGACGCGAGTCGTGCTGCTCTGCGGCCCCTCCGGCTCCGGCAAGTCCCTTCTCTCGGCCCGTTCCGGTCTTCCGGTCCTCAGGCTCGACGACTTCTACAAGGAGGGCGACGACCCGACACTGCCGCTGGTGGCGGGGAGCTCCGACATCGACTGGGACCACCCCGGATCCTGGGACGCGGACACCGCGGTGACGGCGATCGTCGAACTGTGCCGCACCGGCCGTACGAAGATCCCGGTCTACGACATCTCGCTGAGCGCCCGCACCGGCGAGGAGGCGGTCGAGATGGGCCGGACCCCGCTGTTCATCGCGGAGGGCATCTTCGCCGCCGAGATCGTCACCCGCTGCCGGGAGCTCGGTGTGCTGGCCGACGCGCTGTGCCTGAGCCGGGGCCCGGTGCGCACCTTCCGCCGCCGGTTCCTGCGGGATCTGCGCGAGGGCCGCAAGTCCGTGCCGTTCCTGCTGCGCCGGGGCTGGCGGCTGATGCGCCTGGAGCGCTCGATCGTCGCCCGCCAGACCGCGCTGGGCGCCCACCCGTGCGACAAGGACGAGGCCCTCGGCCGCCTTGCCGCCGCGGCGGCGGGCCGCCGCCCGGCGGCGACTCCGGCGGCCTGAACGCGAACGGCGCCTTCTCCGTCGTAGGACCGGAAGACACGGTCCCTGCGGAAAGGAAGCCGATGACGACGGCACGGCTGGTCATGACGGTGGCGATGCTGACGGTGGCTCTCGGCTGCTCGTCGGGCGGCGAGGTCGCGGGCTCCTGCGCGGGGGTGGTGACGTACGAGAACCGCGACTATCTGCCCACCCAGGACGAGGACTTCACCGTCGGCGAGCGCCTGGGCACCGCCCGCGTCGCGGAATGCGACGACACCCCGGACGATCCCGGGGGCGCCGTTCCCGAAGGCGCGGCCGACGCGTACCTCGTCGAGGGCAGGGACCCCGCCGAGGCCATCGCCGTCGGTGACACGCCGGCCGGGACGACGCTCATGACGGCCGGCTGACCGCAGACACGAAAGCGGGACTGGACGGACCCCCCGGCCCTCCAGTCCCGCTTCCTGGTGCTTCCCCGTGCGATTCCCCGTTGATCCCCCCACGGGTACCGGCCCCCCAGCCGGTACCCCTGGTCCCCCGTTCCCCCCCCGTTTCCTTGCTTCCCCCCAACCCTCAGGCCACGAGCTCCCCGAAGGCGTTCTCCTCGTCACGGCCGAAGCTGAGGACCTCGTCCTCGCGCAGGCGGCGCAGGGACCGCCAGATGCTGGACTTCACCGTGCCGACACTGATGTCGAGGATCTCCGCGATCTCCGGGTCGGTGCGGCCCTCGTAGTACCGGAGGACCAGCATCGTGCGCTGGAGTTCGGGGAGCCGGGCGAGCGCCTGCCACAGGACCGCGCGCAGTTCCGTGCCGCGCATCGCGTCCGTGTCGCCGGGCGTCTCCGGCAGCTCCTCGGTCGGGTATTCGTTCAGCTTGCGGCGGCGCCACGCGCTGATGTGCAGGTTGGTCATGGTGCGGCGGAGGTAGCCCCCGACCGCGGCCTTGTCGCTGATCCGGTCCCAGGCCTTGTACGTCGAGAACAGCGCGCTCTGCAGCAGGTCCTCGGCCTCGAAGCGGTCACCGGTCAGGTGGTAGGCGGTGGCGTACAGGGAGGCGCGGCGCTCCTGGACGTAGGCGGTGAACTCCGCCTCCGACAGCGAGTGCCGTTCCCCCGTGTCCTCCCTGTACGACGATCCCCCGTGCGATTCCCCCGTGCTGGTGTCAACCACCGACATGTACCCGGTGTGCTGACGCCCGGTGCCGCGAGCGCACCCCCGCCCGCTCACGGCACCGGACTCCTTGGAACCCCGGCCCCCGTTCACGTCGTGCAGCCGAGTGATCACTGCGCTGGTGCTGATGCTGTGCAGCGTGTTCATCTCGCGCCCCCCGTCGTGGACTTCCGGTGTTCGGTCCGCTCGGGCGGTGCTGCCCTGCCCGATGCCGAAAAGCTTGCCCTCGCACCTTCATGGCCGTGTCCGCCGACTGTCACAGACCTGTCACAGGGGCCCGTCCCAGGAATTGCACAGCGGACCCACGGATGGACGCCGTATGGACTGCGTGTCCCCACAGGTCGAACCGCACCCCCTCCATGGGCCAGAATGAGCCCGTGCCTTCCCTGTTGCTGATCGAGGACGACGACGCCATCCGTACGGCCCTGGAGCTGAGCCTCACGCGCCAGGGTCACCGGGTTGCCACCGCTGCCACCGGCGAGGACGGCCTGAAGCTGCTGCGTGAGCAGCGGCCGGACCTGATCGTGCTGGATGTCATGCTGCCCGGCATCGACGGGTTCGAGGTGTGCCGGCGCATCCGGCGCACGGACCAGCTGCCGATCATTCTGCTGACCGCGCGCAACGACGACATCGACATCGTCGTCGGACTGGAGTCCGGCGCCGACGACTATGTCGTCAAGCCGATCCAGGGGCGGGTCCTCGACGCCCGGATCCGGGCCGTGCTGCGGCGCGGGGAACGCGAGTCGACCGACGCGGCGAGCTTCGGCTCCCTGGTCATCGACCGCGCGGCCATGACCGTGACGAAGAACGGCGAGGACCTGCAGCTCACCCCGACCGAGCTCCGGCTGCTCCTGGAGCTGAGCCGGCGGCCCGGCCAGGCGCTGTCCCGCCAGCAGTTGCTGCGGCTCGTGTGGGAGCACGACTACCTCGGCGACTCGCGCCTGGTGGACGCGTGTGTGCAGCGGCTGCGCGCCAAGGTCGAGGACGTGCCGTCGTCCCCGACGCTGATCCGTACCGTGCGGGGCGTGGGTTACCGGCTGGACACGCCTCAGTGACCGAAGCGCAAGGGGGGTTCCGCGACTGGTTCGCGGCTCGCAAGGGTGTGTGGTCACGGCTGCGTTTCACCAGTCTGCGGCTGCGTCTTGTCGTCGTCTTCGGCCTGGTGGCGCTGACGGCCGCCGTGTCGGCGTCCGGGATCGCCTACTGGCTCAACCGGGAGGCGGTGCTCACCCGCGCCCAGGACGCTGTCCTGCGGGACTTCCAGCAGGAGATGCAGAACCGCGCGGGCGCCCTGCCCGAGAACCCCACCCAGGACGAACTCCAGCAGGCGGCCGGGCAGATGGCGGGCAGCAGCCAGCGCTTCAGCGTGCTGCTCGTGTCCTCCGACGCCAACGGCAGGACGGTGTACGGCAATTCGGGCGCCCTGGACGGCTTCACCCTCCAGGACGTGCCGGTGTCGCTGCGCGAGGCGGTGAACGAGAAGCAGGCGGTCGACTCCGCCAACAAGTACGCCTACCACCTGTACTGGCAGCGGACCGTCGACCACGACACCCCGTATCTGGTCGCCGGCACGCGGGTGATCGGCGGCGGTCCTACCGGGTACATGCTCAAGTCCCTTGAGCCGGAGGCCAAGGACCTCAACTCCCTGGCCTGGTCGCTGGGGATCGCCACCGGGCTCGCCCTGATCGGCTCCGCGCTGCTCGCGCAGGCCGCCGCGACGACCGTACTGAAGCCGGTGCACCGGCTCGGGGTCGCCGCCCGGCGGCTCGGCGAGGGGAAGCTGGACACCCGGCTCAGGGTGTCCGGCACCGACGAACTCGCCGACCTCTCGCGGACGTTCAACCACGCGGCCGAGGCGCTGGAGAAGCGGGTCGAGGACATGGCCGCGCGCGACGACGCGTCCCGGCGGTTCGTGGCGGACATGAGCCATGAGCTGCGCACGCCGCTCACCGCGATCACGGCCGTGACGGAGATCCTGGAGGAGGAGCTGGAGGCCGAGTCCGGCTCCATGGACCCGATGATCGAGCCGGCCGTGCGGCTGGTGGTCAGCGAGACCCGCAGGCTCAACGACCTGGTCGAGAACCTGATGGAGGTCACCCGCTTCGACGCGGGCACGGCCCGGCTGGTCCTCGACGACGTCGACGTGGCCGACCAGATCACCGCGTGCATCGACGCGCGGGCGTGGCTGGACGCGGTGGAGCTGGACGCCGAGCGCGGCATCCACGCCCGCCTCGACCCGCGCCGCCTGGACGTGATCCTGGCCAACCTGATCGGCAACGCCCTCAAGCACGGCGGCTCCCCGGTGCGGGTGGCGGTGAGCGCGGCGGACGACGAGGTCGTCATCGGGGTCCGCGACCACGGCCCCGGCATCCCCGAGGACGTGCTCCCCCATGTCTTCGACCGCTTCTACAAGGCCAGTGCCTCCCGCCCGCGCTCCGAGGGCAGCGGCCTCGGCCTCTCGATCGCCCTGGAGAACGCCCACATCCACGGCGGCGGGATCACCGCGGCGAACTCCCCCGACGGGGGTGCCGTCTTCACGCTGCGGCTGCCCCGGGACGCCTCGGAGCTCGCGGAGCAGCTCATGGAGGCCAAGAAGGACGACGCCGGGGCGAAGAAGGGGGAGGCGTGATGCCCGTACAGGGACGCACACCGCGAGCGCACGGGCCGCGCAAGGGGCGGAACGCGCGGCGGCTGCTGGCGCTGCCCCTGCTCGGTCTGCTGGTGGCCGGCTGCGGGATCCGGCCCACCGAGGTGCCCACCGACTTCGGGCCCGCGCCCTCGCGGGTGCGGTGTTCGCTGTCCGAGCCGAACGCCTCGGAGCAGGCCTCGCACGGACTGGCCGTGCAGGTGTTCCTGCTGTGCGGGTCGTCGCTGGTGGCCGTGGACCGCGGGCTCAGGGTCCCGGACGGGACCGCGGACTCCGAGCGGCGGGTGCTGGTCGCGCAGGGGCTCCTCGACCAGCTGGCCGAGACACCGTCGGCGGCCGAGCGGGAGGCCGGGTACCAGACCTATGTGCGCGGCGGCATGACGGTCGGCGGCCCGCGCCCCAAGGACCCCGAGGACGCGCTCCGGCTGAGCACCCCGCCCGCCGAGCTCTCCGACTACGCCCTCGCCCAGCTCGTGTGCACCTTCTCCGACTCGGCCGCCGCCGAGGGGGACGGGTCCGTCGTCCTCGGCGGCCCCGCGAACACACCGCTGCGCCGCTACGACTGCACGGACGAGGTCCGCTCCCAGCCGGCCGGCCACCAGCCGCCGTCGACCGAGGTGACGGGCGGCTGACGCGGGCCCGGCCGTCACGTGTGGCGCAGACCTCACCCAGGTACCTCGGGGTGTTCCGGAACCGATCGTGCCGAGCGCGGCGTCTTGGGGATCGTGCAGCGTCAAGGCTTCGTCGGCGGCAATGCCGCCCTTCGCGTCCGTGTGGCAGGAGGTGCCCTCCTGGTCGCACATCTCGCGTTCGTCGCCTGGTTCACGCTGCGACCGCTGGACGTGCCCTGGGTGGTCCCGGCCAACCTGCACCCGTTCGCGGGCATCCGCGCCGACCTCGCCCTCGGCGGGCAGGTGGCGGCCCGCAGGATCGGTGAGGGGCTCGCGCTCCTGGCCCCGCTCGGTTTCCTGCTTCCGATGGTGCACGGCCGGCTGTGGGCGTCCCCGGTCGGTTCGCTGATCCGCACCTGTGCCGCGGGCGCGCTGATCTCCCTGGGCATAGAGCTGCTCCAGACCGGCGTCCCCGGCCAGGTCGTCGACATCGACTCGCTGTTCCTGAACACCGCGGGCGTGGCCCTCGCGCACCTCGCGGTGGTGCCGGCGGTACGCCACTCGCTCCGCCGCGGGACCGAGCGGCGCCGAGCGGCCGCCGTCCGCCAGGACGAGCCGGCTCAGGGTAGGACCCCGACGATTCCCAGGGTCGGGATCGCACCGTAGAGCGACGCTTTGTGCCGTTCGTCTCCGTAGCGTTGAAGACAGCTGGAAAGGGTCACTCGGACCCGGACCGTCGACGCTCACGAAGGAGCCGCAATGTCCCGCCTCGCCCGCCCCACCAACGGCCGCATGATCGGCGGAGTGTGTGCCGCGCTGGCACGGCGCTTCGGCACCTCCGCGACCACGATGCGCGTGATCTTCCTGGTGTCCTGTCTGCTGCCGGGCCCGCAGTTCCTGCTCTACATCGCGCTGTGGATCCTGTTCCCCTCGGAGGAGAAGGCGCAGACCGCCTGGTGACACCCGCTGCCCATGTACGCCGGTGGGGCGCACCCCGAGACCACGGGGTGCGCCCCACCGGCGCGTGCGAGGAGCGTCTGGCTCAGCCGAGCGGCAGGCCGTTCAGGGCGGTGCCGGCGCCGCCGCCGGGCAGGACCTTGCCGATCGGCAGACCGCCGAGGAGACCGGCGACGGGCGCGGTCGGGCCGTCGGCGAGCACCTTCTGGGCAGCGGGCTGGGCGGCCGCCAGGCCCGCGCCGAGCGCCGGCTGGGCCTGCGCCAGCGCCTCACCGGCACCCGGCAGCGCCTTGGTGACGTTCTCGGTGGGGAGCCCCTGGGAGACGGAGCCGAGCGCCTGGGAGGCGTCCGGGACCGCCGGAGCGGCGTTCGCGGCACCCGCGCCGGCGGCGGCGAAGGCGGCACCGAGGGCGGCGACACCGAGGGTCTTGGCAGCAGACTGCTTCATGAAATGCGTCCTCGAAATGGGTTTACGGGGATGTGAGCGGTCCACGACCGTAAACACGGGAACCCGCTCACCGCAAACATCGAAATGCGGACGGACTGTGAACACCCGCCCGCATTCCGCACCCCGCCATTGCCCCGGTCAGCTCTCCTCGGCCACAGAACCGCTGGTGGAGGCGGTCTGCTGGAACAGCCATTCGGACTTCAGCTCGGCATATCCGGGCTTGACGACGTCATTGATCATCGCGAGTCGTTCATCGAAAGGAATGAACGCTGATTTCATCGCATTGACGGAGAACCACTGCATGTCGTCGAGCGAATAACCGAACGCGTCGACAAGGTGCTCGAATTCCCGGCTCATGCTGGTCCCGGACATCAGCCGGTTGTCGGTGTTCACCGTGGCCCGGAAGTGCAGTCGGCGCAGCAGCCCGATCGGGTGCTCGGCGTACGAGGACGCGGCCCCGGTCTGGAGGTTGGAACTGGGGCACAGCTCCAGCGGGATCCGCTTGTCACGGACGTAGGAGGCGAGCCGGCCGAGCTTGACCGTGCCGTCCTCGTGGACCTGGATGTCGTCGATGATGCGCACGCCGTGCCCGAGCCGGTCGGCGCCGCACCACTGGAGCGCCTGCCAGATGGAGGGCAGCCCGAAGGCCTCACCGGCGTGGATGGTGAAGTGGTTGTTCTCGCGCTTGAGGTACTCGAAGGCGTCGAGGTGCCGGGTGGGCGGGTAACCGGCCTCGGCCCCGGCGATGTCGAATCCCACGACACCCAAGTCCCTGTACCGGTTGGCGAGTTCGGCGATCTCCAGGGCGCGGGCCGCGTGCCGCATGGCGGTGAGCAGGGCGCCGACGCGGATGCGGTGGCCGTTCGCCCTGGCCCGGCGCTCGCCTTCGCGGAAGCCCTCGTTGACGGCCTCGACGACCTCTTCGAGGGTCAGTCCCTTTTCCAGGTGCTGCTCGGGGGCGTACCGCACCTCGGCGTAGACGACGCCGTCCTCGGCGAGGTCCTCGGCGCACTCGGCGGCGACCCGGGTGAGCGCCTCACGGGTCTGCATGACGCCGACGGTGTGCGAGAAGGTCTCCAGGTACCGCTCCAGCGAACCGGAGTCGGCGGCTTCGCGGAACCAGACGCCCAGCCGGTCCGCGTCGCTCTCGGGGAGCTGGGTGTACCCGGTCTCCCGGGCGAGGTCGACGATCGTGCCGGGGCGCAGCCCGCCGTCGAGGTGATCGTGCAGCAGAACCTTGGGTGCCCGGCGGATCTGGTCCTGGCTCGGGGCTTTCCCCATCCGGTCAGTCTGGCTCGTCATCCTGGCACTCTAACTCCTACGCGCGTAGAGCGCCCGCTGTACGAATCCGCCGATACGTAACGGTGACCGCCCCGCCCCGTGTCGTACACCCGCGCTTCTGACACTGTTCTGCCATGGCACAGCAAGCGACGCCGGTGCGCAGCGCCCGACTGGGCAGGACACTCGGCCCGGAGCCGGCGGCGGTGAGCGGGGTGGTGCTGCTCCTCCCGGGCGGCGACGAAACCTCTCTGCGCAGGCCCTCCTCGATGCGACTGCCCTCCGCCGTCAGGGCGTTGGGACGGCGGCTCGCCCGCGCGGGGCACCCTGACGGGCTGGCGGCCCACCTGGTGCACTACCGCTATCGCGGGTGGAACGGCAGCGAGGCGCATCTCGCGCACGACGCGACCTGGGCCGCCGACGAGGTCGTACGGCGCTACGGCGACGTCCCGGTGTCCCTGGTCGGCGTCGACATGGGCGCACGGGCGGCACTGCGCGCGGGTGGGCACGAGGCCGTCAACTCCGTGGTGGCCGTTGCTCCTTGGCTGCCCGAGGAGGATGTGGCGGCCACGCCCGAACCGGTGAAGCAGCTCGTGGGGCGGCGGGTGTTGATCGTGCACGGGACCAACGACGAGCAGACGGACCCCGAGTTGTCGTTCCGGCTCGCGTCCCGGGCGAAGAAGGCGAACCGGGAGGTGTGCCGGTTCGAGGTGCACTCCGACGGACACGGACTGCATCAGTACCGGGCCGAAGTGCATGCGCTCACCGAGGACTTCGTGATGGGGGCGCTGTTCGGGCGGGCGCTGTCGCGGCCGGTGCGGGACGCGCTCGCCGCTCCGCCGCCGCTGGGGCTGCGGATGCCGCTCGCCTCGGGGTTCGGGCGGCGGCGGTAGATCAGGGCAGCGGGTTGCAGATCACGGCAGGAGGTTGCCCCTTCTCGACAGCAGGAACCTCTTGAAGGCGGCCACCGGGGGTGTGTCCGGGTGGCCGTCGAGCCAGGCGACGCCGATCTCGCGGGCCGCCCGAGGGGCCGTGACCGTCAGTTCCACGACTCCTGGGCGGGGGAAGGCCGGGGGCGGCAGGAGGGCGACGCCCAGGCCCGCCGCCACCAGCCCCCGCAACGTCTCCGCCTCCTCGCCCTCGAAGGCGATCCTCGGTTTGAAGCCGGCCTCCTGGCACAGGTCGTCGGTGATGCGGCGCAGGCCGTAGCCGGGTTCCAGGGTGACGAAGGACTCCTCGGCGGCCTCGGCGAGGCGGACGCGCCTGCGGGCCGCGAGGGGGTGGTCGGCGGGGACCACGAGCCGCAGCTTCTGCTCGTCGAGGCGCCGGGCGACGAGGTCGGGGGCGTCCGGCACCGGGGAGGTCAGGCACAGGTCCAGCTCGCCCGCGCGCAGCCGCTCGATCATCGCCTCGCCGTAGTTCTGGACCAGGCTGAAGCGGACCCGCGGATGGTCGGCACGGAAGGCGCGGATCAGGCCCGGGACCGTCTCCGAGCCCATGGTGTGGAGGAACCCGAAGGCGACCTTGCCGGTGGCCGGGTCGGCGTCGGCACGGACCTCGTCGGCGGCCCGCCGGATCTCGGCGAGGGCGCGTTCGACGGAGCCGAGGAAGGTGCGGCCGGCGGGGGTGAGGGAGACCGTGCGGCCGATGCGCGCGAAGAGGTCGACGCCGAGGTCCTGTTCCAGGCGGACCATGGCCCGCGAGAGCGTCGACTGGGGTACGTCCATCTCCTGGGCGGCGCGGGTGACGTGCTCGGTGCGGGCGACCCCGGCGAAGTGGGCGAGCCGCGGGGCCAGCAACATCACCATGTCTTCTGTGTCACTGGATGGTGACAGGCGCGGCTGTGACCTCTGCTGATGCTCCATGGGAACGATTATGGCGAATCCATGCATTGGACGGATGAGAGGGGGCGTACGTAACTTCGAGGCATGCCTGCCAGTACCGAGGCGTCCACCCGCGTGGGCGCCGTATCCCCCGCTCCTGTCGCCGTCGATTCCCGTCTGACCCCGGGCGGCCCCGGTTACCGCCGGATGAGCTTCGCCCTCTTCCTCGCCGGTGTCGCGACCTTCGCGCTGCTGTACTCCACGCAAGCCCTCCTCCCGCTGATCTCGGGCGAGTTCGGGGTCGCGGCGAGCGAGGCGAGCTGGACGGTGGCGGCCGCGACCGGCGGGCTCGCGCTGTTCGTGCTGCCGATGAGCGCCCTCTCCGAGCGCTTCGGACGCCGTACGGTCATGACGGCCTCGCTGGCGGTCGCGGTGACGGTCGGGATCCTGGTCCCCTTCGCGCCCTCGCTGCCCGCGCTGGTCGTGCTGCGGGCGGTACAGGGTGCGGCCCTGGCCGGGCTGCCGGCCTCCGCGACGGCGTACCTCGCCGAGGAGGTCCGCCCGAAGGCGCTGGTCACGGCAATCGGCCTGTTCGTCGCCGGCAACAGCGTCGGCGGGATGAGCGGCCGGGTCATCACCGGCTGGGTCGCGCAGGAGTGGGGCTGGCGGGTGGCCGTCGGTGTGATCGGCGCGATCGCGGTGGCCTGCGCGGTGGCGTTCCGCCTGCTGCTCCCGGCGCCGAAGCACTTCGTGGCGGGCTCGCTGCGGCCGCGGGTGCTGCTCGGCACGGTGCGTGAGCACCTGGGTGATCCGCTGCTGCGCCGCCTGTACGCCATCGGCGCGCTGTTCATGACGGTGTTCGGCGGCGTGTACACGGTGATCGGCTACCGGCTGACCGAGGCCCCCTTCTCGCTCCCCCAGGGCATCATCGGCTCGATCTTCCTGGTCTACCTGGTGGGCACGGTGTCCGCGTCGACGGCGGGCCGGCTGGTCGGCCGCCTGGGCCGCCGGGGCGCGCTGTACGCGGCGGGCGGTACGACGGCGGCCGGACTGCTGCTCTCCCTCTCCGGCTCCCTGTGGCTGGTCCTGCTGGGCCTGGTCCTGATCACCGGCGGGTTCTTCGCGGGGCACGCGGTGGCGTCCTCGGCGGTCAGCAAGACGGCCACCCACGGCCGCGCCCAGGCCTCGGCGCTCTACCAGTCCGCCTACTACATCGGCTCCAGCGCGGGCAGCACGATCGGCGCGCTCGCCTTCCACTCGGGCGGCTGGGCCGGGACGGTCGGGGTCGGACTCCTGGCGGTGCTCGGCGTGGTGTCGATCACCGTCCTCGGGACACGCGCGGCTCGGGCCCAGCAGCGGCTCGCGACGGCCTGAGCCGTGCGTTTGCTTCCCCCCGGTCGAGGTCGGTCGACCGGGGGGATCGGACTGTCCGGAGGGTTTGCTTCACACGGCCCCCCACCTGCGTGTTCGTCCGCTCCAGGGGCCGTTGTCAGTGGGCTGCGGTAGTTTCCGAGTACTGGGCGCAAAGGCGCGACACAGCACGGCCACAGGGGTGGGTGGACGATGACGGACGCTACGGCTACGACGACAGACCTCGACGTCAGGCTCGAGAAACACCGCACGGAGCTGACGGGGTACTGCTACCGCATGCTCGGTTCCTCCTTCGAGGCCGAGGACGCGGTGCAGGACACGATGGTGCGGGCCTGGCGGAGCTACGACAAGTTCGAGGGCCGTTCCAGCCTCCGCTCCTGGCTGTACCGCATCGCGACCAACGTCTGCCTGGACATGCTGACGGCGGGCAACAAGCGCGCCCGCCCCATGGACCTTACCGAGTCGACGCCCCTCGCCCAGGCCGCCCTCTCCCCCCGCCCCGACCACACCTGGCTGGAGCCGATGCCGGACAGCCGCATCCTGCCGACCGTCGAGGACCCGGCGGAGGCGGCGGTCGCCAAGGAGACCGTGCGGCTCGCTTTCATGGCCGCCCTCCAGCAACTGCCGCCCAAGCAGCGCGCGGTGCTGATCCTGCGTGAGGTGCTGGCCTGGAAGGCGAGCGAGGTCGCCGAGCTGCTCGACACCTCCGTCGCCTCGGTCAACAGCGCCCTCCAGCGGGCCCGTGCCACCCTCGCCGAGCGGGAGGAGCACGGCGCCGACGCGGCCGTGTCGGACCCGCTGGACGAGGAGCAGCAAAAGCTCCTGGAGCGCTATGTGAAGGCGTTCGAGGGGTACGACATGACGGCGCTGACGGCCCTCCTGCACGAGGACGCCATCATGACGATGCCGCCGTTCGACCTGTGGCTGACGGGCCATGACGACATCACGGGCTTCATGACGACCCTGGGCTCGGCCTGCGAGGGCTCCCGCCTGGTGCCGGTGCAGGTCAACGGCCTGCCGGGGTTCGCCCAGTACAAGCCGGATCCGGAGAAGGGCGGCTTCGCCCCGTGGGCGGTCCAGGTGCTGGAGATCTCAGACGGCCGGCTCACCGGGTTCCACTTCTTCCTGGACACCCAGCGCTGGTTCCCGCTGTTCGGTCTGCCCCTCCACCTCGAAGCGGAGGCCGACGAGGTCAAGGAGGGCCTGTAGCGCGGGGTCGGGGTCGCGGAGTCTGATCCAGCCCCCGGCGCGCCGGGCCGCGAGCTGGAGCCGGGCGAGGAGATCGACGGTGCCGAGCCCCGGTGGTCCGAGCCCGGCGACATCGCACACCACGACTTCGGCCCGGGTCGTGCGCAGCAGCGCCCGGACCTCGTCGCTCAGCCCCGTCACCTCGTCCCGGGTGACGGGGCCGGCCAGCACGAGTACAGCGGGTGTCATGGCGTCCACGATCGGTAGACCTGGTAGGCGGGCGTAACTCATCGGCCGATGCCCCCTCCGCGCGGGCAGGATCACGTTGACCTGCGTGCCCTCTTCCCCCGAGGGTTACCTGTATGCGCCACCCATCAGCACCTCCCTGGATACGCCACGCCCTCCTCACCCTCGGGGGGTCTCCGTGCAGGGAGTGCTGACCGGTTTCGCGGTCATCGCGGTGGTCATCGGGGTCGGCTATCTCATCGGTCTGCGCGGCTACCTCGGCGACCAGGGCCGTGAGGTCCTGACCAAGCTCGCCTTCCATGTGGCGTCCCCGGCCCTGCTGTTCACCACGCTGGCCCGGACCGACCTGTCGGTGATCTTCTCCAGCCGCCTGCTGGTGACGGCGCTGAGCACGGCAGCGGCGGCGGGCGTCTTCGTGGCGGTGGGTGTCGTGCGGGGCTGGGGAGTCGGCCGTACGACGATCGGAGCGCTGTGCTCCTCCTACGTCAACTCCGGCAACCTCGGCATCCCGATCGCGGTGTACGTCCTGGGCGACGCCTCGCTCGTCGCGCCGGTGCTGCTGTTCCAGCTGGTGGGGGTGACCCCGGTCGCGCTGACGGTCCTGGACATGACGTCGGGCGAGGGCGAGAAGGGCCCGCTGTGGCGACGACTGCTCACCCCGCTGCGCAATCCGATCGCGCTGGGTTCGCTGGCCGGTGTGGCGGTCTCGGCGGCCGGTCTGAAGGTCCCGGCTCCCGTCATGGACCCCCTGACCCTGATCGGCGGCATGTCGGTCCCGGCGGTGCTGCTCGCCTTCGGCATCTCCCTGTGCGGCAGCACGATGCCGGGGCGCGGGCCGGAACGGCAGCTCGTCCTGCTCTCGGTCGCGCTCAAGTCGGTGGGCCAGCCGGCAGCGGCCTGGGCGCTGGCGGTCGGCGTCTTCGGCCTCCACGGAGCGCAACTCCTCGACGTGGTGGTGACCTCGGCCCTGCCGGCCGCGCAGAACCTCTACACCTACGCGTCGACCTACGGCGTGGGCGAACGCCTGGCCCGCGACTCGATCCTGGTGTCGACGGTGGTGTCGGTGCCGGTCCTGGTGGTTGTCGCGGCGCTGTTGGGGTGAGCGAATTCTCCGATGTCGAGGGAGAGGGCGAACGGCTCGGGGAGGATGACCGAGTCACCGGACTTGCCGGCGCGGAGGACGCGGTAGGCACCGTCCCGTGGTTCCCCGTACAGCGTGACGGTGGGTCCGCCCGGGGCCAGGCGGTCGACGAGGAGGTAGAGCGGGACACCGGCATGGGCATAGCCGGCGGCCTTCGTCGTCCGGTCGTGATGCGCGGTGGACTCCGAGGTGATCTCCACGACGAGTCCGGCAGCCCCGGCGGGCACCGGCTCGTCGCCCGCGCGCAGCGCCTTCTGGGGGACTACAGCGAGGTCGGGGACGTAGAGCCCGAGCCGGGACGGCACAGCCATGCCCAGCCACTGGTAGATGCCCCAGCCTGCTGGGATCACGTCGTACAGGCGCCGCTGCATGCGCTCCACGATGCCGTGGTGAGTCCCGGACGAGTAGGGCGTCACCGTGATCAGCCCCGCGAGGATCTCCACACGGCAGCCCTTGGGTACGTCCGTCCGCCGCCAGACCCAGACCAGTTCGTCCCACTCGGTGTCGGCCATGAGTAGTCGCCTTCGAGCGCATCCATGGGGGCAGCCAACACGCCGAACGGGGTCGGCGCTGGTTCACCGACCCCGTTCACCCGAAAGAACTCGCGCTCAGGCGATCCGCTCCAGCACCACCGGCGACGCCGAGAAGTCCGCCCCCGCCGCCCCGATGTCGTAGGAACCCCCGATCGCCTCCAGCGCGTACGCGAAGCGCTCCGGGGTGTCCGTGTGGAGGGTCAGCAGGGGCTGGCCCTCGGTGACCGTGTCGCCGGGCTTGGCGTGCAGTTCCACGCCCGCGCCCGCCTGCACCGGGTCCTCCTTGCGGGCGCGGCCCGCGCCGAGGCGCCAGGCGGCGACGCCGATGCCGTAGGCGTCGAGGCGGGTCAGGACGCCCGAGGACGGGGCCTTGATCACGTGCTGCTCGCGGGCCACCGGCAGCTCCGCGTCCGGGTCGCCGCCCTGCGCCGCGATCATCCGGCGCCACACATCCATCGCCGAGCCGTCGGCCAGCGCCTTCGCCGGGTCTGCGTCGCGCACGCCCGCCGCGTCGAGCATCTCGCGGGCCAGGGCGAGGGTCAGCTCCACGACGTCCGAGGGGCCGCCGCCGGCCAGGACCTCCACCGACTCGCGGACTTCGAGGGCGTTGCCGGCCGTGAGGCCGAGCGGGGTCGACATGTCCGTCAGGAGTGCGACCGTCTTCACCCCGTGGTCCGTACCCAGGCCCACCATCGTCGAGGCCAGTTCCCGCGCGTCCTCGATCGTCTTCATGAAGGCACCGGTGCCCACCTTCACGTCCAGGACCAGCGAGCCCGTCCCCTCCGCGATCTTCTTCGACATGATCGAGGAGGCGATCAGCGGGATCGCCTCGACCGTGCCGGTGACGTCACGCAGGGCGTACAGCTTCTTGTCGGCGGGGGCCAGTCCGTCGCCCGCCGCGCAGATCACCGCGCCGGTGGTGTCGAGGACGTTCAGCATCTCCTCGTTGGACAGCAGCGCGCGCCAGCCGGGGATCGACTCCAGCTTGTCCAGCGTGCCGCCGGTGTGGCCGAGGCCGCGGCCCGAGAGCTGGGGGACGGCCGCGCCGCAGGCCGCCACCAGGGGCGCCAGCGGGAGCGTGATCTTGTCGCCGACGCCGCCCGTGGAGTGCTTGTCGGCCGTCGGGCGGGACAGGGACGAGAAGTCCATGCGCTCGCCGGAGGCGATCATCGCGGCGGTCCAGCGGGCGATCTCGCGGCGGTTCATGCCGTTGAGCAGGATCGCCATGGCGAGCGCGGACATCTGCTCGTCGGCGACCTCCCCGCGGGTGTACGCGTCGATGACCCAGTCGATCTGCTCGTCGCTGAGTTCACCGCGGTCCCGCTTGGTGCGGATGACGGAGATGGCGTCCATGGCTGTGGCTTTCCTTCCGAACGTTCAAAGCGACGGCCCCTCCGAGCCGTAGAGGATCATCAACTCGGAGGGGCCGCGCGGGAGTTACTTGGTGAGATGCCCCGGCCCGAAGGCCTGCGGGAGCATCTCGGACAGCGGCAGGATGCCCGCCGGGGTCTCCATGACGAGGTCGGGGCCGCCGAACTCGTACAGCAGCTGGCGGCAGCGGCCGCACGGGACGAGGACCTCGCCCTTGCCGTCCACACAGGTGAAGTGCGTGAGGCGGCCGCCCCCGGTGTTCTGCAGCTCCGAGACCAGACCGCACTCGGCGCACAGGCCGACGCCGTAGGAGGCGTTCTCGACGTTGCAGCCGGTGATCGTGCGGCCGTCGTCGACCAGGGCGGCCACGCCGACCGGGTAGCGGGAGTACGGGGCGTACGCCCGGGACATGGCGGCTCGGGCCGCGGCCCGCAGTGCCTCCCAGTCGACCCCGCCGGGGGATGTCACTTGCCCTGTCCCTTCCGGTAGCGCATGCCGTCCGCCTTGGGCATCCGCAGGCGCTGCGCGGACAGCGACAGCACGAGCAGGGTGACGACGTACGGGGTGGCGCCCACGAAGTCGCTGGGGACCTCGTCGGTGAACAGGTACCAGACCAGGACGCCCGCGGCCACCAGGAGGCTGATGCCGCCCTGCCAGTGCGCCTTCTTGTACAGCTTCCAGCCGGCCATCGCCAGCAGCAGCACGAACAGCAGGAGCAGCAGCGCGTGGACGGTCTCGCCGCCGTTGCGCAGCTGGAGCGCGTCGGAGTAGCCGAACAGGCCCGCGCCCATGGCGAGGCCGCCGGGACGCCAGTTGCCGAAGATCATGGCGGCGAGACCGATGTAACCGCGGCCGCCGGTCTGGCCTTCGAGGTAGGTGTGCGAGGTGACCAGGGCCAGGAAGGCGCCGCCGAGGCCGGCGAGGCCGCCGGAGACGGCCACGGCCATGTACTTGTACTTGTAGACGTTGACACCGAGGGACTCGGCGGCGATCGGGTTCTCACCGCAGGAGCGCAGCCGCAGACCGAACGGGGTGCGCCACAGCAGCCACCAGCTGCCGACGAACAGCACGACCGCGAGGACCGTCACCACGGACAGGTTGGTGACCAGACCGCCGAGGATGCCGGCGATGTCGGAGATCAGGAACCAGTGGTGGTTCTCGATGGAGTGCAGGCCGCTGGACAGGCCCGGCACGTCGAAGTTGGGCAGGGAGTCCACGGGCGGGGACTGCTTGGGGTTGCCGCCCTCGGCCGCCGCCTTGCCGTCCACGAAGAACAGCTTGGCGAGGTACTGGGTGGTGCCGAGCGCGAGCAGGTTGATCGCGACACCGGAGACGATGTGGTCGACGCCGAAGGTGACGGTCGCGACCGCGTGCAGCAGGCCGCCGAGGACGCCGAAGCCGACGCCGCACAGCAGGCCGAGCCAGGGGCTGGACTGCCAGCCGATCCAGCCGGCGCCGAAGGTGCCGAGGATCATCATGCCCTCGAGGCCGATGTTGACCACGCCGGACCGCTCCGACCACAGACCGGCCAGACCCGCGAGGCCGATCGGCACGGCGAGGCTGAGCGCGGCGGAGACCTGGCCGTCGGAGGTGAGCTGGTCGGAGCCGGAGATGACGCGGACCGCGGCGATGAGCAGCAGCGCGCCGGCGACGATCATCAGGATCTGGCCGAGCGAGCGGCCCGACCGGGTGGTGTCCGCCTTGGGTGCCGCGGGGGGCGGCGTGTCGGTCATCGTGGCAGTCATCACGCCACCTCCTGCTTCTGGGTCGGGGCTGCGGCCTGGGCGGCGAGCTCGGCGCCGACCCGCTGCTGCTGGCGCTTGAGTCCGTAACGGCGTACGACCTCGTAGGCGATGACGACGCACAGGACGATGACGCCCTGGATCACGCCGAGGATCTCCTTGTCGTAGCCCTCGAACTCCAGGTGGTTGGTGGTGCGCTCCAGGAAGCCCCACAGCAGGGCGCCCAGCGCGATGCCGACCGGGTTGTTGCGGCCGAGCAGGGCGATGGCGATACCGGTGAAGCCGATGCCCACGGGGAAGTCGTTGCTGAACTGGTGGCTGTCGTTGAGCAGGGTCGGCATGCCGATCAGACCGGCCACCGCGCCCGAGATCACCATGCTGGTGGCAACCATCTTCTTCACCGAGACACCGCTCGCGGCGGCGGCGGACTCGGACTGGCCGACGGTGCGCAGGTCGAAGCCGAACCGGGTGCGGCCGAGCACGAACCAGTACGCGACGCCGACGAGTACGGCGATGACGATGAAGCCCCACAGTTCGCCCGCGGCGCCGGTGTCGATCTGGAAGAAGTACGAGGACTCCGGCAGCGGCTTGGTGGAGACGACCGTGCCGCCGGCCTGGAGCTCGGCGAGCTTTCCGGGCTGGAGCAGGTAGGCGATGATCGCGGTGGCGATGGAGTTCAGCATGATCGTCGAGATGACCTCGCTGACTCCGCGCGTCACCTTGAGGATGCCCGCGATGGCCGCCCACACGGCGCCGGTGCCCATGGCGCACAGGATGATCAGCGGGATGGAGATCCAGCCCGGCGTGGTCAGCGCGCCGCCGAGGACGGCGGCGAAGAACGCGGCGATGCGGTACTGGCCGTCGACACCGATGTTGAACAGGTTCATCCGGAAGCCGATGGCCACCGAGACGCCCGCCAGGTAGTACGTCGTCGCCTTGTTGAGGATGTAGACCTGGCTGTCGCTGGCGGAGCCGTAGGTCAGCATGTCGCTGAACGCGGCACCCGGGTTCTTGCCGGTGGCGAGGATCACCAGGGTGGTGACGACGAGCGCGGCGACGACCGCGAGCAGCGGGGCCGCGATGCCGAGGAGCAGCCGCTCCTTGTCGATGCGTTGGGTCAGCTTGTTCATCGGGCGTCGTCCTCGTCGTCCTCGGCGGAGACCGCTGCGGAGGCCTCTGCGGAGCCCTCTGCGTGCTCCAGGTGGCCGGTGACCGCACCGGTCATGGCGGAGCCCAGCTCCTCGGGGGTGATGGTGGCGGGGTCGGCGTCGGCGACCAGTCGGCCGCGGTACATCACCCGCAGGGTGTCGGACAGGCCGATGAGCTCGTCCAGGTCGGCGGAGATCAGCAGCACGGCGAGGCCCTCGCGGCGGGCCTCGCGGATGTGGTCCCAGATCGCGGCCTGCGCGCCGACGTCCACACCGCGGGTGGGGTGGGCGGCGATGAGCAGCTTGGGCGCGTGGCTCATCTCGCGGCCGACGATCAACTTCTGCTGGTTGCCGCCCGAGAGGGAGGCCGCGGTGACGTCGATGCCCGGGGTGCGGACGTCGTACGCCTGGATGATGCGCTCGGTGTCGGTGCGGGAGGCCTTGATGTCGAGGAGCTGGCCGCGGGAGTTGGGCTTCTCGGTGACGTGGCCGAGGATGCGGTTCTCCCACAGCGGGGCCTCGAGGAGCAGGCCGTGGCGGTGCCGGTCCTCGGGGATGTAGCCGACGCCGGCCTCGCGGCGGCGGCGGGTGGGGACGTGGGAGATGTCGGTGCCGTCGAGGGCGATCGTGCCGGCGTTCAGGGCACGGATGCCCATGATGGCCTCGACCAGTTCGGACTGGCCGTTGCCCTCCACGCCGGCGATGCCGAGGACCTCGCCCTTGTGGATGGTGAAGGAGATGTCGTCGAGGATGATCCGCTCGACGCCGTCGAGGTCGGTCTGGGCCAGGCGCAGGCCGTCCAGCTTCAGCAGCGGGACGTCGGTGACCGTGGACTCCTCGGTCTCCGGGGTGGGCAGTTCGCTGCCGACCATCAGCTCGGCGAGCTGCTTGGTCGTGGTGCCGGCCGGCTCCACCGTGCCGACGGTGGTGCCGCGGCGGATGACGGTGATCTCGTCGGCCACGGAGAGGACTTCACCCAGCTTGTGCGAGATGAAGATGACCGTGAGGCCTTCCGCCTTCAGCTCCCGCAGGTTGTCGAAGAGGGCGTCGACCTCCTGCGGCACGAGGACGGCGGTGGGCTCGTCGAGGATCAGGGTCTTGGCGCCGCGGTAGAGGACCTTGAGGATCTCCACGCGCTGGCGGTCGGCGACGCCGAGCTCTTCCAGCAGGACATCGGGGCGGACGTTCAGGCTGTACGCGTCGGAGATCTCCCTGATCTTCGCGCGGGCCTTGGCGCCGATGCCGTACAGCTTCTCCGCGCCCAGGACGACGTTCTCCAGGACGGTGAGGTTGTCGGCGAGCATGAAGTGCTGGTGCACCATGCCGATGCCGCGGGCGATGGCGTCGGCGGGGGTGTGGAAGGTGACCGTCTCGCCGTTCACCGTGATGGTGCCCTCGTCCGGCTGCTGCATGCCGTAGAGGATCTTCATCAGGGTGGACTTGCCGGCACCGTTCTCACCGCACAGGGCGTGCACGGTGCCCGTGCGGACGGTGATGTCGATGTCCTTGTTGGCGACGACGCCGGGGAATCGCTTGGTGATGCCGCGCAGTTCGACGGCAGCGGGAGGGCTGGACGCGTTGATGGCGCACTCTCCTCGGGGAAAAGGGGCTGCGTAGGGGAGGGCAGGCGTCGGCGACGCTGGGGCCTGTCCGGGGGACCATGCCGGTGTCACGGGGGGCACGTGCGCAGACAAGGTACCGCTGCTTGGTGCCGGCCTGATCCGCCGGACGGGCCTTGGCGCGGCTACTCCGTGCTACACGCGTAGAGTCGCCACATTGTTATGGCCCGGCGAGGGGGCTGTCGAGGCCCCTTCGCCGAGCCCGGGTTCCGGCGGGAACCGTCAGGTCAGCTGGTCTTGACCTTGATGGTGCCGTCGACGATCTTCTTCTTCGCCTCGTCCAGCTTGGGCTGGATGTCGTCGATGAAGCCACCGCTGGTGGACAGGCCGACACCGCCCTTGGCGAGCGAGTAGAGCTGGTTGCCGGTCAGCGGCTTGCCCTCGTGGACGGACTTGATGAAGTCGTAGACGCCGACGTCGACGTTCTTGACCATCGAGGTCAGGATCGAGTTCTTGAACTTGGCCAGACCCGGGATGTTGTACTGGTCCGAGTCGACGCCGATGGCCCAGGCGCCCTTGACGCCGGAGACGGCCTCGATCGAGCCGTTGCCGGAGGAACCGGCCGCGGCGTAGATCACGTCGGCGCCGTTGTCCAGCATGCCGGACGCGGCCTCCTTGCCCTTGGCGGGGTCGGCGAAGCCGGAGAAGTCCGAGCCATGGGTCAGGTACTGGACGTCGACCTTGACCTTGGGGTTGGTGTCCTTGACGCCCTGGGTGTAGCCCGCCTCGAACTTCTTGATCAGCGGGGTGTCCACACCGCCGATGAAGCCGACGTGGTCCTTCTTGGTCTTCAGCGCCGCGGCGACACCGGCCAGGTAGGAACCCTGCTCCTCGGTGAACGTGATGCTGTCGACGTTCTTGGCGTTCGCGACCGCGTCGATGAGGCCGAAATTGACCTTCGGGTACTTCGCGGCGACCTTGTCGACCGAGGTGGCGTAGGAGAAGCCGACGGCCACGATCGGGTTGTAGCCGGCGTCGGCGAGGTCGGTCAGGCGCTGCTCGCGGTCGGCCTCGGTGTCGGAGCTCTTGGCGGTGAGTTCCTTGATGGAACCGCCGAACTCCTTCGCCGCCTTGTCGGCACCGCGCGCGGCGGAGTCGTTGAAGGAACGGTCACCACGGCCGCCGACGTCGTAGGCGAGACCGATCTTGATGCCGCCCTTGCCGCCGTCCGAGGAAGACGAGGAGGACGAGCTGTCGTTCTCCGAGGAGGTGCTGCCACACGCGGTGGCAGTCAGTGCGAGTGCTGCGGTCGCGATACACGCAGCGGAAAGCTTGGCTACCCGGCGCACGGGAGGCTCCTTCACCTGACCTGAGCGCCTCGTCGGCGCTTCATGTGAGCACCATGCCAGTGCTCGGGCCTGTACGCCCCTGCGGCGTTGGCTTCGCGGCATCGTAACGCGCGTAGATGTCGGAAACAGACCTACTCCGAAGCCGTTATCGATTCGAGGCAAACAGCGTCTGAACTGAGGCTCTACGGGCTTCGCACACCCGGATTGCGATGAGCGCACGATTGGCTTACGAGCATGTTGCGCCGGTCGGCGGAACGGCCCCCGAGGGGGCCGTCCGTCACGCTGGGATCACTGTGCGGCGTCGAGCAGGGCCGCGGCCGTGAACAGCTCCACGCCTACGGTGATGGCGGACTCGTCGGCGTCGAAGTCGCCCTGGTGGAGGTCGCGCACGGTCCGCTCGCCCGGGGTGCGCACGCCGAGGCGGGCCATGGCACCGGGGACGTGCTGGAGGTACCAGGAGAAGTCCTCGCCGCCGAGGCTCTGCTCGGTGCTCTCGACCGAGTCGGCGCCGCGCCGGGCGGTCATGGCCTCGCGGAGCAGCCCGGTGACGTCGGCGTCGTTGACGACCGGCGGCACGCCCCGCACGTAGTTGATCTCGGACTTGGCCCCGTGCAGGTTGGCGACCTCGTCGATCGCGGCCACGACGATGTCCGGCGCCTGCCGCCAGGCGTCGATGTCCAGGCAGCGCACGGTCCCGGAGAGCTCGGCGTGCTGCGGGATGACGTTCGGGGCGTGCCCCGACTCGATCCGCCCCCAGGTCACGGCGAGCCCGGCGCGGGTGTCGACGCGCCGGCCGACGAGGGCGGGGACGTCGGTGACGACGCGGGCGGCGGCGGTGACGAGGTCGGTGGTGAGGTGCGGGCGCGCGGTGTGCCCGCCGGGTCCGTCGAGGGAGATCTCCAGCCGGTCGCAGGCGGAGGTGATGGCACCGGTCCTGAGCCCGACCTTCCCGGCGTCGACCCGCGGGTCGCAGTGCACGGCGAGCATCTTGCCGACCCCCTCCAGCACACCGCAGCCGATGGCGTCGGCGGCCCCGCCGGGCAGCACCTCCTCGGCGGGCTGGAAGATCAGCCGCACGGGCCGCGGCAGCAGGCCCTTCTTGTCGAGCTCGGCGAGGACGAGCCCGGCGCCGAGCACCACGGCGGTGTGCACATCATGCCCGCAGGCATGCGCCCGATCGGGCACGGTCGACCGGTACGAGCACTCGGTCTTCATGTCCGGGATGGGCAGACCGTCGATGTCGGCACGCAGGGCGAGCATGGGCCGCCCCCCGTCCCACTCCCCGATGTCGCACACGAGCCCGGTCCCGACGGCGAGCACACGCGGCTTCAACCCGGCCTGCTCCAGCCGCTCCTTGATCGCCGCGGTGGTGCGGAACTCCTGGTTGCCGAGCTCCGGGTGCATGTGCAGGTCGCGTCGGAACAGTACGAGTTCGGCGTGCAGTTCCTCGCTCAGCACGCCAGGAAGCGCGGCTTCCCCGGGCAGATCGACCTCGGACTCCAGTGACATCAGTTGCTTCACCCTCTAAAGGGTAGGACGCCGGGGCGACCAACCGACCCGCGATCAACAAAACTTCAACCCGGCGTGGGAAGAAAATCTGGCCGCTCGACGCATGGATGTGATTTGAGATGGGTAGGACCCTCTTTTCCCACACATACCATGCCGGGCTAGGGCTCGGTGGTTCTGTTCATCTGTCGAAACGGCATTGGGACACGGTGGGGACGGGGGCGGGGGTATAGAGCTGTGCCGGAGGAGGGCCGGTGACGGGGTCCACAGAAGTGATTTCGCTTCGCCGACCGAGCCGGGGGCGTCAGCCCAGGGCAATCGCCACAGAGTCGGCCCTGTCCGCCCTAGCCCGCCCTAGCCCGCCCTAGCCCGCACCGGGGCACTTCACCCCGCCCCGTCAAGCACCCCGCCCGCCTCGACGCGGCCCGCTTGCCGGCGCCGGATCCCTCCCACTCGCCTGACGGCGATCAGGCGGCGCGGCCCTGGAGGAACACTCGCGCCGTCTCCGTCACCCGGCGGCCCAGGTGCTCGGCGGTCTTGACGTCTGACTTGTGGACGGCGTCCGGCCCCTCGTCGACGTTGGTCTGAGCGGCGGCGCCGGCGAAGACGCCGAGGCGGTTGAGGTCGTGCTCGGAGCCTTCGCTGTTGTTCCAGCCGGGGTGCAGCCCGAGGTTGACCCAGTGCATGCCGTGCTGCGCGGCGAGGATCTGGAAGAACTGCAGGGTGTGCAGCTTGTCGCCGCTCTTGGAGCCGGAGTTGGTGAAGCCGGCGGCCAGCTTGTCCTTCCAGTCCTGCCCGAACCAGCGCTTCGAGGACGCCTCGGCGAAGACGTGGAAGGCACCGGAGGCGGTACCCATGTAGGTCGGCGAGCCGAAGACGACGGCGTCCGAGCGGTCCAGCAGTGCCCACTGCTCGTCGGTGATCTCGTCGACCTTGATCAGATGCACCTCGGCACCCGCCTCGGCGGCACCGTCCCGGACGGCTTCGGCGAGGACGGCGGTGTGCCCGTAGCCGGAGTGGTAGGCGATGGAAACGACAGGGGTGGTCACAGCGCGTACTCCTGGAACGAAGGAAAGAACGAGCAGCCCGGGACGGGCAGCCCGCTGACACTCCCGAGAAAAGCACTAACTGAAAGTTAGCGCAACCCATTGGTTAGCGCTGAGGTGGATGTTGTGGGACGAATCACCCGGGAACGGCATGTCGGCATCCACCGGAACGACCTGGAGATCCGTCACAGGTGCCACCTGCGGACCGCCGGCGATGGCACCGATGGGCGGCCTTCCAGCAGACAAGCGCGGGGCGGCCGCTCCCCCGCCGGCCCCGGCCGCCGAGCTTCGACAGATGCGCCACGATCCGCGCCGACGGACAGAACTCAGGCCGCGCCCAGCTCACACCACACGAACTTCCCCCGGTTGCCGTGCCTGGCCAACGGCTGCCACCCCCACAAATCGGCGCATGCCTTGACCAGCGCCAGCCCTCGCCCCTCTTCCGCCTCCTTCAACAGATCCCACTCCCCCGGCGGTTCAGGAGGCCCAGGGTCCGCATCCCACGCCCCGATCCGCAGCACCCCCGCCGACCAACGCACCCTCAGAGCCGCGGGCCCCTTCGTATGCCGTACGGCATTGGAGACCAGCTCGGCCGCGAGGAGCTCCGCGGTGTCGGCCAGGCGGATCAGACCGTGCATCGTGAGGATGAGGCGGAGTGTGCGGCGGGAGACGGTGACGGCTCGGAGGTCGTTCGGGATGTGGAGGGTGTACTCCCAGGGGGCACTTTCGGGCATGGGTCGACTCCAGTCGAGTAGGGGAATTTCGGGCGGTGGCAGTGCCGCGACCGCCATGGCAGGACGGGGCGGTGCGCTTCCGGGGTCCCGGTGATTCCGCAGCGTGTGCGTCACGTGACCGACGGTAGACCTTAGATTTAAGAAACCGCAAGCTGATCGCGTAATCTGACCCCGAACGAGTCGTGCTCACAAGCACGTTGGACCGAAGGGTGGTCGATGGCGACCAAGCGGGAGCCCACAGCGCGCCAGATGCGTTTGGCTACGGAGTTGCGCAGGCTCCGCGAGGCGGCAGCCCTGAATGCCCGTGAGGCAGCGGCACTGCTCGGAGTGAACTCCGTCCAGATCAGTCAGATCGAGTCAGGCGTGTCAGGGGTGAGCGAGAAGCGCCTGCGCCGACTCGCCGCCAACTACTCCTGCTCGGACGACGAGTTCATTGACGCCCTGGTGGCCATGGCTACCGACCGGACCCGCGGCTGGTGGGAGGAGTACCGGGGACATCTGCCCATGCCGTTCCTGGACCTCGCCGAGCTGGAGCATCACGCCACCTCTCTGCGGGAGGCCCAGTTTCTGTACGTCCCCGGCCCCCTCCAGACAGAGGACTACGCCCGTGCCGTATACGCCTACAGGGTGCCCGAACTTCCTCACGAAGCACTGGAGTTGCGAGTCCAACACCGAATGCGGCGCAAGGTGGTCCTTGAAGGACCCGCCCCCAAGCCGTACGAGGCCGTCATCCACGAGGCGGCGCTGCGCATCATGGTCAGTCGCCGGGCCGCTTCACGAGCCCAGCTCTCTCATGTCCTACAGGTCTCCGAGGCGGACCACATCACTGTGCGCGT
This sequence comes from Streptomyces sp. NPDC001668, assembly GCF_042893155.1. Taxonomy (NCBI): domain Bacteria; kingdom Bacillati; phylum Actinomycetota; class Actinomycetes; order Kitasatosporales; family Streptomycetaceae; genus Streptomyces; species Streptomyces sp. NPDC001668. Next base: position 134,598 of record NZ_JBIAUQ010000020.1, on the reverse strand, counting down.
CATCCCCTTCGACCGGGAAGACTTCGCCGGCGCCGCGAGCGCGATGACATATGCGGCAGGCGCCGTGCCCAGGCTGGACACCGTCGTGCGGGACGGCCCCCACGGAGCGAACTTCATCGATTCCGAAGCCCAACTCGTCGCCTTTCGAACACTCTTCCGTAAAGTGGAGGCCGTATCGCTCGATCCGGAGCGGTCACGTGACTTCATCCACCGGCTGACGAAAGAGCTGTGAGGCGCCCCATGGACACCCCCGACAATTGGCGGAAGTCGTCCTACTCGGGTCCCGGCGACGGCGACTCCTGCGTCGAAATCGCAAACTCTCACAACCACATAGCCATACGCGACTCCAAGACCCTGGGGGGCGCCATCCTCACCTTCCCGACCGACGCCTTCGCGCCGTTCATCGAAGCGCTCAAGTCCCCGCACCCCACCCCCCGATGACCGCCAGGCAAACTCCACACGGCGCCCCGCGACTTCCCACACCCCGGCCCCAACCACCCCGCTAGGGTGCAGCCCGTGAACGCCGAGAACCCCGACTTCATACGGGCCACCCGAACCGCGTACGACACGATCGCCGAGCCCTACAGCGAGCAGTTCTCCGACTGGGCCGGCATCCCCACGCTGGACAGAGCCCAGATCACGGGCTTCGCGGAGCTGGTGAAGGAACAGAACGCCGGCCCGGTGGCAGACATCGGCAGCGGCCCGGGACACGTGACCGCGGCGCTCCACGGACTCGGCGTCCCGGTCTTCGGCGTGGACGTCTCCCCGAGGATGGTCGAACTGGCCCGCAGGGCCCACCCGGGCCTCCGCTTCCACGTGGGCTCGATGACGTCGTTGGACCTACCGTCGGAGACGCTCGGCGGCATCACGGCCCTCTACTCGATCATCCACGTCCCGGACGACCACCTCCCCACGGCCTTCGCGGAGTTCCACCGCGTCCTCGCCCCCGGCGCCCACGCCCTGATCGGCTTCCAGTACGAGCCCGGCGGCACCTACATGCACCTCGACGAACGCTTCGGCCACAAGATCTCCCTCGACTACTGGCTGCGCGCCCCGGAAGCGGTGGCGGAGCCCCTGGCCGAGGCCGGCCTCCAGGTGATCGTCCGAGTCCTCAGGGAGCCCCTGGACGACGAAAAGCTCTCCCGCGCCTACCTCGTAGCGAGGAAACCCGCGTAGGACACACGTCCTCCTGTCAGGACCGGTCACGCAACATCTGGAAGGTCACAGTGACTTCACCTCGGGATAGATGCAATAGCGCCTCGAGGACGTCCTGCCAAGAGTCAAACGTGAACTCGCACGGCCGACTGGCAGTATTGATGACATTTTCCCACACCACGGCCTTGTCTGGATAGACACTCAAGGACCATCCAGATTCATGGACCAGAACAATGTCGAAGTGCTCATGATCCGCATTCTTCAGTTCTGCGAGCAGCTCACGAATCCTCGTTTCATCGGGTTCATCAATAGAATCCCCCATAACATTGTTCACGAAATAGGGCATGCTCCATCCTCATGACAGCAGGACACCTGGAAGCCGACCAAAGCCCCTGTTAGCGATACCAGTCATCACCCCCACCCCCAAGGGAACTCCGCAAGAAGCTTTGAAGGGAAGGCGAGATCCAGTTTCTGCTATCCGTCTCGTGATCCCAAACGAACACATCATCCCGTTCTGGCGTCCGGACGAATGCGAACCTGTCTCCCCCGCCGCTGTCGCCAAAGAAGAGGAGCGGATCAAACGGCATATACAGACTGCGAAACTGCTCATTGTCACGCAAGGAGATGTTTTCGGCGAGTATCCGGTCAGCCGACCAGACAGTCTCCACTCCGTACTCGTCACTGATCCCGTCAGACACCCCGAGAAGTGACCGGAGGGACTGTGGGAGAGACTGTCCAAGCCGTTCTTCAACGAGCATCAGGGCCTGCTCCGTGGCAGCCGATTTCAGCTCTACGCCTGTAAATTCGAGCAAAGTTTCACGCCACATGGCCGCCCATTCCCCTGAACCCATCTTCCACCTCACCCCTCAAGCAAGTCGATGACATACTCTTTGATTTCATTCGGCAATTCCTCAAGTTGCATTTCTCGTAACGGTGCAACGTGATCAAGTGTGACATGCCCGGTGGAAGTCAGCTCAAGGATTGCGTGCAATTCAGACTCCAGAGCGGAGTACACCTTCTCGACGACCGCGGTTGATGACAACAATGCCACCAATGCTGACACTTGAGCTGGCGTATATAAGCCAAGGCGGTCCACGATCTCTTCGGCAGCGCGTTCTCGGACACCAGCTTCGGGAGCCAAGATCTTCCGAATCAGATCAACGAACACACATGTTTCCACTTCCATTACCCCGCCGGATCAACATGAAAAACCGGCACCCCCGAGGCCTCCCCGGAGAAGGGAAACCCGGCGCCCCCCAGGCGAAGGCAGCAACTTCAGGCACGTAATCACCGTAAGGAAAGGAGAAAGAATTTACTCTCACAACGAGCCCCCGTGGATGCAGTGCATTCAAATCCGCCGAGTGCAGAGACAGACCGTACGCCATCCAGGCGACATCGCGCCAGTGCATGGGAGCTTCGGGCAATTCCAGCCAAAGCTTCTCTTGGATTTGAACGGCGCGTCGAGGTGTAGTTCCAGCAGGTTCGGCCTCAGCGGTGATATTCGCGGCCAACCCGCCGATCGGACTACGCTTCCTGTAACGAAACGTCTTCATCCAAGTTCCTCCCAGTTCAAACCGCGGGCAGGGTGAGACTCTTCGACTGAAAGAGCTCGTCTTCCATTCCGGTATTGTCACGTATGCACCTGGCCGAACACTTCGGTGACAAGATCTCCCTCGCAGGCCTCGATCTGCGTTCCGTCGCCCGGGGGCTGCTCTCGCCCACCTCCAGCGCTGGTTCGACTTCCGAAGGAGGAGTCCAGGCCGGTGGACCGGAGGGCCGCTCGAATCAGGATCCGTTGGATGGTGAATTTCGAGCAAGCATGGCCGCCGCATCACGCTGGGAAATCTCCATCAGTGCTTCATGCGTGTAGGAATCCATATCTTGCACGAAGGGTGGCAGCCCAACCCGGCGAGTGCAGAACGTGACGTGGGCAGTGAGCAGCTTGTCGTCGAGACCCCCCTCGGACAGGGATACGTACGCCAGGACGGGCCACGGCGAGCTTGCCGATGCCGCCAACAAGGCCGTGCAGGCATAGGACAGGGAGCGGTCCAGGAGCGACATGGACCTTTCGGGGCCCGAGTCCGGGAGGTCGTAGTCCATCATTCCTCGACCGTTGACTGTGGCCTCGTAGTGAATGACATCTCCGAAGTCGGACTGTCCAGCCCCCGAATAGTTCGAGTACAGAGCTGTCAGAAGGTGCGCACCATTTTCCACGGTCCAACCGCCCTGCACGACGGCACGGAACTGGTCTGGCACGCGTTCTGCTTGAACACGCAGCTCGACACCCTCGAGCACATCGGACATTCCGGCGTTCATTCTCATGGCCGTTTTTCTCTCAGCATGCGCAATCCCTTTTCAATGCCGGCCTGGAACCCGGGGTTTTACCGACTGCCTTCTCAATTGAACGCGGGTCAAGGCTTGGTCCGTACAGCCGGGTTAAAGTCTGCGCTTGCAAATTCGAGAGCCGAAGCCGCACAGTTAATTCAAAGCTCCTCAGGAAGCGACGCCAAGAACGCCTCAACCTCGCGCTTCTCATAGGTTGACAGATCGGACAGCAGGGTTACAGCGTTTTTAAGCTCGCGCGCTAGCTCAGGGTGAGTCCTCCACACTTCCGGACTTCTCGTGACAGCCGCATAAAGCAAGTCACCGTCGACGAATCCACCAGCAGGCTGTTTAAGCGCTTCGTCCCGGAGAATCTCAACCGCCAAAGGGAGCAGCCACAGCAAGCCGACATCCTGGCCGATCAAACGTGCCAGCTCATCGGGTTCCAGCGTTCCGATAGGTCGTCGGCGCCATTCGTGGACCGTTCTGACCAGTGACGTCGCATCGGCAGGCGGTTCTCCCCAGCGTTCGCCGTCCAATTGTTCAAGGGACTTGCTACGGTCGCCAGATTGGGGCATCGTCGATTCCTCCGTCATCGATGACCTATGGAGTGCAGGAAGCCGTTCAGCCTGTCAAGCTCGTCAATGGCTTCCTTGCGCTTCTTGAGCAGAGTTTCCATGCCACGTTCAGTTATGCCCGCGGGCGGATTCTCCAGCTCCCGCTCAAGAGCCAACCTCACCTTGTCCAGTCCATTTCGCGCGCCCTTCAAATCTGCAATATGATCGTAGGGCGTGCCGTCTGGCTTGCGTGCCACGACCTCTCCTTGCGCTTCACGCCTGGCCGCATTGTAATGATTGTGATTGGGTTGCGAGTTTATCTCCCCGATCGGATCCTTCTTGATGTTTTCAAGCTTCCTGATCGCCTTCATGGCGTCTTCCCGCAAACCCAGGTCACGATATGGCGAGAGACCGAGGGAATCGGTCCAGACATGGGGGTTGTGGACGTACGCGACGGGGTTGTCAGCGGGGGCCAGACCGAGGGGGTCAGGGGTGGCGTAGCGGGCTGTTTCAGGGTCGTAGTGACGGAAGTAGTTGTAATGCAGGCCGGTTTCAGGGTCGTAGTACTGCCCGGGAAAGCGTAGAGGGGTGTACGCGCTGCTGTCGGTGGGCCAGGCTGTCTTACCCCACAAGGTCGAGCGCATGCGCCACGCGATGTCACCGCGTTCGTCCACCAGTTCCAGAGGGGTTCCGACAAGGTCGGTGACGATGGCGAAGAAGCGGGAGTCAATCTCCTGCTGGGACGCGGCGACCGCGTTGATGCGTTCGGTCTGAGCAATCGGGTGCAGACCCTGGTGGTCCCAGGTCAAGGTGACAGAATGGGGCAGGGACGCCGAGGTGGTGGTCTGCTCGCACAGCGTAATGCCGTCCCAGACGAAGTCGACTCGCTCGATGACTGTCCTGCCGTCGCTTGCAAGGCGCAACTTTGCTGTGCGGCGGCCCAGGGGGTCATAGGTGTACCGCCAGCAGGTGCCATCCGGTGTGGTGACCGACGTCAGGCGGTTTTCTGCGTCCCATTCGTAGTGCCAGGTTTCAGGTCGGCGGGACAAGCGGCTTTTCTGGCGCAGGCGCATCCGGCCGGCTGCGTCGTATTCGTAGCGGACGTTGCCCGCGCTGGTAATACGGGTGCCGGTATAGGTGCGCTCACCTGTCGCCCCGTGGCCCGGGTGGGTGGACGGCCAGGCAGCCCGTGTCTGGTTGCCCACCTCGTCGTAGGCGTACGTTTCTGTCCAGTTCGCCGCATGGACTGTGGTGACCCGGCCCGCCGCATCTAGTTCGAAACGGCGCGCACCGTTCAGGTGGTCGTCGACGGCCATCAGGTTGCCATCGGCTCGGTAGGTGTAGGCGCGGTGCTGGAGGCGGCGCCCGGTCGGGGCGACGACGTCCTGTTCCGTCAGGCGCCCCAAGGAGTCGAAAGCGTGGGTCAGGGTCAGGGACCCTGCTCTTCAGGTGGTAACCGGCCGAGTGCACGATCCCGGTCGGGGCGCCCTCGTCGTCGTACTCGAACGTCAGCCACTGGCCCGAGCGGTCGATGATCTGGGAGAGCAGGGCGATGCCGTCGCCGCCCGGGCCCGCGAAGTCCCAGATGCGGCCGGTTGCCAGGTCGGTGACCGTGTAGTCGCCGTACTCGTCGACCGTCAGGGGGTGGCCCTCGCCGGCCAGAGGCAGGGTCGGGACGCCGGGGGCCGGGTGGGGGTAGGCCAGCAGGGAGCCGTCCTCGCGGACGAAGACGACCCCTTCAGCGTCGATCTCCAGGCGCTGGTCGGCCGTCGACGTCCAGCACGGGCCGAACCAGCGGCCCGCCCGATACGACGACTCGAACTGGCGGGAGAAGACCAGTGGCAGCCGGGCGGGCAGTGTCACATCCGTCTGCGGCAGGGACATACGTCCGGTGGCCATGTCAATCGGATCACCACCCAAGGTCTTGCACCACAGTTCCCGGGCAACGTCTCGCAACCCCCTGCCGACGCTTCTGCGTGCGGCGCCCGTTGCGGCGTCCTTGGCGACCCCACGCAGAGCATCCCGCGCAGCCGCACGCCCCACACCCCCGGCGCCCTTCCCCCCGATCAGGTTCGAGTAGAAGTACCCGGCCGCGTCCCCCGGGTCGCTCGACCACCCCGTCCCCAGGAGTGACATGGGCAGTCGCTCCGGGTGGGCCGCCGTGCCCACCAGGCCCGCCAGCAGCAGCTGGGAGTTCTTCATCCACTCGCCGGGATGCGTCAGGTTGTACGGGTCCAGCGGGTTGGCCGTGCGGGCCAGTTTCAGCAGGTCGGTGCCGCCGCGCAGCAGGCCGCCCGCGAAGTGGACCGAGTTGAGCTGGGTGCCGACGAACAGGTCCGCCGCGTCGGCGCCCACGCGGTGGGTGAACTCCGGTTTCGGCGGCGCCGATTCCAGCGCGGCAGCGATCTTGCGGCGGGCGTCCTCGGCCACGTCGGTGCGCTGACGGCGGGCATGGGCGAGGATCTCCTCGGCCTCCTGGCGGCCCGCCGTACCCGGGTCGATCAGTTCGCCGGGCTTCGTCGGCTTCGCGCCCGGGTCGCCGCCCGCCTCGGCGGTCGCGGTGTAGCGCTCGGCCGCCTCGTTGTACGCCCGCACCTGCGCGGCATGCGCGTCCGCCGCCCGCCGGGAGGCGTCCTCGGCCCGGCGGTAGGTGTCGATCGCCACCTGTGCCTGCCCCTGCGCCCAGGTCACCGTGTCCGCGTACGACTCCAGCGCGGAAGCCGCCGCCGTGCACGCGTCCGCCGCCGTCAGCCATTGCTTGGGCTGGACCTCGAACTTCGCGCGGAACGCGTCCGCCGCCCGGCCCCGCCACTCCCCCGGGTCCAGCGAGCGCATGCCCTGGCCGACGTTCTCGAAGGCCGCCGCGAACTTGTGCAGATGCCCGGCCCGTTCACGCAGGGCCGACGCACTGCCGTGTACGAGCTCCTTCGGGTCCTCGCTCTCGCCCAGCGCGCGTTCGGCCACCGTGCCGCCCAGGCGGTTGTTCACGCTCTCGCCGACGTCGCGGACCCGCTCCGCCGCGCCGTCCGCGCCGACCGCCGACAGGACGTCCGCCGTCTTGTCCGCGCCCCAGCCCACCGCCTCGCCGACACCCTTGTTCAGGCTGTCGGCGGCGTTCTCCAGTCCGTCACCGAAGCCGTTGACGACATCCCCGAAGCCCATCAGCCCTCACCCTCCGGGGAATCCGGAGCGGGCGGCCCGCTCCACTGCCAGTCCGTGTCCGGGTCCAAGAACGCGTCCGGCGTCACCGTCGACGTCGAGACGTCCTCCGCCGCCTGCGACCAGGCCGCCTTCACCTCGTCCTGGCCGGACGTGAAGGACTCCGCGCTGTAGTCCGCGTTCGCCACCTGCGAGACGGGGTTGTCCTTCAACGTCTCCGACCAGGAACGTTCCTTCACCTCCTCCGGCGAGAGGTACGGGTTGCCCGTGCCTGCCGTCCACGCCGCCTTCAAGGTGTCCGACACGTACTGTTCCTGCTCGTGGTAGATCCCCGCCGACAGCCCCAGGCGGCCCGCGAACTCGTTCGCGTCCTGCATCAGTGAGCGCACACCCCAGCCCCAGCGGTCGCAGAAGTCCGCGAAGACCCCCTGCAAGGCGTCGTCGCCCGTCTCCAGTCCGGTCAGGGAGAGGTCGTCGAAGCCGCGGCCCAGGTTCGCCTCGATGTCGAAACCGAACTGCTTCAGCTCCGCCATCGCCTGGTTGATGCCGCGGGTGATCCGCTGCATCGCCTCCGGATCGACCTGGTAGCCGTCGCCCCCGCTCATGCGCCCGCTCCTTCCGTGGCGGCGTCCACGGCCTCCGCGTCCGGCACGATCCCCACCACCGGCGGCAGCACGAAGCCCGTCGGGCTGCCCGCGTCCACCGCGATCCCCGCCGGGCCGTCCACCCTCGGGATCACCTGGTCCAGCAATCGGGCGCCGAACACCGCCACCCACCCGGGGGGAGCCTCACCCCGTGCCTCGGCGAACCGTTCCAGCGCCGCGACGTCCGTGAACGCGAACAACCAGCGGACACCGCCCGCCTCCGCCGACAGCAACGAGCCGTCCACGACCGGCACCAGCACCTCGCCGCGCCGGAACTCACCCACCAGGGCCCGCAGATCACCCTGCCCGGCCGCCGCCAGATCCGTCAGCCGTTCCCGCAACGCCTCGGCACTCACGTCAGCCCGTCCCTGTCCGCCGTCCCGTCCCGTGCCCGCCCCGCGCATCACCGGACATCGCACAAGTGAACGATCATGCTAGACGGTCGGGTTCGGTGGACGCCATCCATGGTGTTTCGGCCACAAGCCGCCGCGCCGAGCCCCGGCCTACGCGGGGCGCACCCGGGCTGCGCCGCAGCGAACCGGAAGCGGCCCGGTCGTTTTCCGGCCGAACGACCTCGGCTAGGTAGAACTACCGAAGTCCCCGAGCCCCTGGGCCAGTAGAAACGTCTCCGGTACCTGATCGTCGTGGAGTCGTGGAGGACATACGCATGCCCATGCCTGGTCACTCGATACACCGTGCGCTGGCCGCCGGCCTGGACGTGACGGCAGGACAGCGGGTGCTGGATCTCGGGTGCGGGACCGGTGGGACGCTTCAGGCCGTGGTCGAGCGGGCGCCGGGGGTCGTGCCGTACGGGTGCGATGTCGATCCGGAGGCGGTGGCGGCCGCGCGGACGCTGCTGGGGGCCGCCGCCGAGATCGAGGTGCACGATCTGAACAAGCCGACCCGGTACGCCGCCGGCAGCATGGACGCGGTCGTCTGCCACGACGTCCTGGAGTTCCTGCGCGACCCGGCGGCCCTGGTCGACGAGGTCGGCCGGCTGCTGCGGCCCGGCGGTACGGCGGTGATCTCGCACACCGACTACGACGCCCTGGTGATCCACGCGGGCGACCCGGAGCTGACCCGTGCCGTGTGCCACGGCTGGGCCGAGTTTCCCGAGGAGTGGATGGAGTTCAGCGACGCCTGGATGGGGCGCAAGGCGGCCGCCCTGGTGCGCAAGAGCCTGCTGACCGTGGAACGCGTCGACACCCATGTGACCGTGGGCACCGAGCTGACCGGGTTCGCCCGGCACCGGGTGGAGCAGATCGCGGCGGCCCTGCGGGAACGCGCGCTCAACGGGACGGGGCCCCTGTCGGTGTCGGACCTCGACGAGTGGACCGCGTCGGTGGAACAGGCCGCGCGGGACGGGGAGTTCTTCTACGCCGAGACCGCCTTCCTCGTGCGGGCGACCGCCGCGCACGTCCCGTCCCGCGAGGCCGGGGTCGAGGCCGTCCCCGTATGACCGCCGCCATGACGCCGCCGGACGCCACGCCACCTCCGGGCGCCGTGTCCCCCGTGCGGGCCGCCGCGCCGGCGATGGCCGCCACCGTCTGTGCCATGGTCAGCGTGCAGACCGGGGCCTCGCTGGCCGTGCCCCTCTTCGGGACGGTGTCTCCGGCCGGGACGGCCTGGCTGCGGCTGAGCTGCGCGGCGGTGATCCTGCTCCTGTGGACCAGGCCGCGGCCCGGGCGGCTGCCGCGCAGTGGGCTCGGCGCGGCAGCGGCGCTCGGCGGTGCCAGCGCGGTGATGACCCTGTGCTCCTTCCAGGCCATCGACCGGCTGCCGCTGGGCACGGTCAGCGCGGTGGAGTTCACGGGACCGCTGCTGGTCGCGGTCGTGGGGTCGCGGCGGCGGGCCGATCTGGTGTGGCCGTTGCTGGCGCTGGCCGGGGTGCTGCTGCTGACCCGGCCCTGGGAGGCCTCCGCGGACTGGGCCGGGATCGGGTACGCGCTGGGTGCCGCGGCCGGCCTCGGTGGCTACATCGTGCTGACCCAGCGGGTCGGCGACCGGCTGCCCGGCCGGCAGGGGGTCGCGTTGTCCACGGCCGCGGCGGCCGTGACCACCGGTCTGGTGGTGGCGGTCGGCGGCGGGGCGGAGGCGGACTGGTTCGGACCGCACGTGCTGGCGGTCTCGGCGCTGGCCGCCGTACTGCTGCCGATCGTCCCGCACCTCCTGGAACTGTTCGCGCTGCGCCGGCTGACGGCCGGGGCGTTCGGCACGCTGATGAGCCTGGAGCCCGCGGTGGCCACGGGCATCGGTTTCCTGGTCCTGGCCCAGACGCCGGACGCGCGCCAGCTGGCCGGGGTGGTGCTGGTGTGCGTGGCGGGCACGGCGGCCTGCCGGGGCGGTGCGCGGGGGGCGGGCGCGCCGGTGCCGGGATGACCGGCCATGGCTCGACGCGCCGCCGTGTCACAGGTTCGGTCAGTCCGCCGTGTCGCGTCCTTCCGAGCGGTAGTACCAGCCCGCGGCCTCCGCGCGGTTGCGCAGGCCCAGCCGGGTCAGCAGCTGGGCCACGTGTGCGTTGACCGTGCGGACGCTCAGGCGCAGTTCCCCGGCGATCTCCCGGTCCGTTCGGCCCTCGGCGAGCCGGGCGATCACCTGGCGCTGGCGTGGGGTGAGGGCGGCGTCCGGGTCGGGCGGCCGGTCCGCGGGGTCCGCCGTGGCCCGCAACCGGGCGATCCGTTCGAGGTACGGCCGCGCGTCCATGGGTACGGCGATCCGTTCCGCCTCGTCGAGCAGGGCCGCGGCGCGGTCGTCACCCGGTGGGTGTCCGGCGGCCCGGCCCAGCAGGGCGTGGACCAGCCGGGCCCGGGCGTGGGTGCGTCTGAAGACCCAGATGGCGGTGTCCCAGTGGGTCGCGGCGTCCTGCGCGGATCCCTGTCCGGGTACCTGGGCCTGGGCCTGTGCGTGTACCTCCGCCCGTGCCACGGCCACCACGCCGTCCGTCAGTTCGTAGGGCGCGGCGACGTGGTGGCGTACCCGGGCATAGACCCTCTCCACCGTCCGCAGCAGCCGGTGCGGGGCGGTGTCGGGGTGCAGCATGGGCGGGCGGGGACTCGATGTCTGGGCGTGGATGGCGGCGGCGAGCGCGTCGATGACGTAGAGGCCGCCGCTGGGTGGTGCCAGGTGTCCGCCGGCCAGTCGGAGGGCGCGGCCGGTCAGTTCCTCGACGGCCGCGTGGTCGCCGAGGCGGGCGGCCGCGGTGAGGGCCAGGCTGAGGAAGTACGCCTCGTGCAGCGGGCTGCTGGTGGCGACGAGCCGGACGAACGGCGGTGCGGGGTCCACGACCTGGCCGCGCCAGCTCCGCAGCCAGGCCTGGACGAGGGTTTCCTCGACCTCGTTGAGCGAGCCGTGCCGCCCGTACGGGGAGGGGTCGTTCAGCAGGTCGTCGGCCTCGCTCCAGCGGCCGGCCTCGATCAGGTCCTCGATGAGGGCCAGCCGCAGGGTGTTGCCCTCCTCGGTGGCCAGTTCGCCGTGTTCGGCGGCGTAGGGCAGGCCGGCGCCGCGGATGCGGGCGGCGTCGGCGATGTTGCCGGTGCGCAGGTAGGTGGCGCGGGCCTCGTTGAAGTAGGAGCGCACGACCAGGTGGTGCTGGCGGGACTCGATGCCCAGGCGCCGGGCCCGACGGGTGCGGCGCAGGGACTCGTCGAGGCGGCCGAGGGTGAGGTCGGCCTCGGCCACGACCGTGCAGACCACGGTCTCCAGTTCGGAGTCGCCGGTCCGGTGGGCCAGTTCGGCGGCCTCGTGGAGCAGCCGGGCGCCGTCGTCGGTCCGGTCGCGCCGCAACTGCGCGAGTCCGGCCGAGCAGAGCACCCGGATCCGCTCGTGCGGCGGGGCGTCGGGGCCGAGTTCGGCGAGCGACTGGTCGAAGTAGTCGTGTTCCCAGCTGGTGCTGCCCGCGTCGAGGTAGCGGCCGAGGTGTTCCAGGATCAGCGCGCGGGAGCCCTCCGGGGTGCCCCCGGCCTCCGTCAGCGCGCGTACGGCGATGCGGTGCGCCTCGTCGGCCCGCCCGGACCGGAACGCGCTCTCGGCCTGGCGGCGAAGGGTCTCGGCCCTGCTCGGCACGTCGCTGTCATCGCCTCCGGACGTCGCCACGGCCCGCCCCTCGTCTCGACTTCCTCGCAGGTCAGAGGGTAACAAGCGGTTGCGCTGGGGTGGGGGTGGGCGAGGGGAGGCGCGGTGATCGAGGTCGACGGGACCGGCGTCGCGGTGCGTTCGCCGGGCTCAGCCCGCCACCACCGCCGACAGCCGGTGCACGTCCCGCGCCGTCCCCGTGACCCCCGACAGGAACCCCTGCGCGCGCGGCGAGGCCGTCTCCGTCAGCCAGTCCGGGTCGATGTCGCAGACGGCAACGCGGACCTCCGTGCCGGCGAGGGCGAGCGGGAGCGTGTGGACGACCGTCGAGGGGAAGCTGAGGATCGTACGGCCGATGGGGCCGCGGCGGGCGATCAGCTCCAGGGGGAGATCCGGGCGGACGATCTCCAGGCCCGTCTCCACGGCCAGCCGGTGGAGTTTCTCCGTGGACTCGCGGCGGTGGGCGAAGTAGCGGGTCGCGCCGTGGGTCTTGGCCAGGCGGGTGACCGCTTCCAGGTAGTGGTCGGCGTCCACCACGCCCGTCTCGACGAGCGAAGTACCCACCATGTCGGCGCCCTTGGTGATGCGCGGCGGGCCGAAGCGGGCGCGGGTCCAGGCGAAGGTGTTGGACGAGACCGTGACTCCCGCGGGGGTCTCCTCCATCGGCATCGAGGAGAAGATCTCGACTCCCCTGCCCTCTCCGGGCGTCAGGCGCTTGCGGGCCGCCGCCGAGATGGGGGCGAAGGCGAGGTCGCGGGGGCTCGGGCGGCCGCCCTTGCGGTGCCAGCGCACCAGGCGTTCGCCCCGGGCGAGTTGGGACACGAACTCCATCGTCGCCGTGCCGTCGTCGACCACGACCAGGTCGGTGGCGCGGGTGATGGTGAGGAGCAGTTGTACGTAGCGGGAGAACGGGTCGCCCAGCACCACGCGGTCCGCCTTGCGGAGCATGCCGGCGAGGCCGCCGATGGTCTGGAAGGGGGCCGCGGGGCCGCCCCTCGCCTCCTCCCAGCGGACCTCGTGGCCCTCCTCGCGGGCGAGTTCCGCCATCCGGCGCAGCTGGCCGCGGGTCATGGGGTCGGTCGGGGACAGCACGACGAGGGTGAGCTGCGCGCCGGGCGCGTGGCCGTGCGCCCACTCCAGCACGTTCAGCAGCTGGACCGGGCTCTCGACGAACGCGAGAGTGTGGGGGCCGGTGTTCCCGGCGCGGGGGCTCATCGACGTACGACCGTCCCGTCGTAAGGCGCTCATGAGGCGCTCATGATGCGCGGGTGATGAACACCGGGTCCCCGGAACGACTGCCGCCGAGAGCGGCCGGCCGCCGGGGACCCGGTACCTGGTGGCTCAGACCGAGACCGGCTCGCCCGCGGCGGCGGCGATCTCCGCCTCGGCGATCACGCCGGTGACGCGGCGCAGCTTCTTCATGGGGCCGAGCTCGGAGTCGTAGACCTTCTTGACGCCGTCGCCGAGGGAGGCCTCGATGGTGCGGATGTCGCGGACGAGGCGCGTCAGGCCCTGCGGCTCGACGGAGGCGGCCTGGTCGGAGCCCCACATCGCGCGGTCCAGGGTGATGTGGCGCTCGACGAAGGTGGCGCCGAGGGCGACCGCCGCGAGGGTGGTCTGCAGGCCCGTCTCGTGGCCGGAGTAGCCGATCGGGACGTTCGGGTACTCCTCCTGGAGCGTGTTGATCACGCGCAGGTTGAGCTCCTCGGCCTTGGCCGGGTAGGTCGACGTGGCGTGGCACAGAAGGATGTTGTCGCTGCCGAGGACCTCGACCGCGTGGCGGATCTGCTTCGGGGTCGACATGCCGGAGGACAGGATGATCGTGCGGCCGGTGGCGCGCAGGGCGCGCAGCAGCTCGTCGTCCGTGAGGGAGGCGGAGGCCACCTTGTGGGCGGGGACGTCGAACTTCTCCAGGAAGGCGACGGCCTCGGTGTCCCACGGGGAGGCGAACCAGGCGATCCCCTTCTCCTTGCAGTACGCGTCGATCTGGCGGTACTCGTCCTCGCCGAACTCCACGCGGTGGCGGTAGTCGATGTAGGTCATCCGGCCCCAGGGGGTGTCGCGCTCGATGTCCCACTGGTCGCGCGGGGTGCAGATCTCGGGCGTGCGCTTCTGGAACTTGACGGCGTCGCAGCCGGCCTCGGCGGCCACGTCGATGAGCTTGAAGGCGTTCTCCAGCTCGCCGTTGTGGTTGATGCCGATCTCGCCGCAGATGTAGACGGGCTGGCCGGGTCCGGCGATGCGCTCGGTGCCGAAGGTGCGCAGACGGGAGTTGACGGTCATGGCGGGTGATTTCCTTACTTGGTGAGGGAGTCGAGAGAGGGGCCGAGGATCCAGCTGGCGATCTCTCGGATCGCGCCGTCGCCACCGGGGACGGTGGTGACCGCACGGGCGGCGCCGCGTACCACGTCGTGGGCGCTCGCGACCGCCACGGGCCAGCCCACGAGGGCGAAGCACGGGAGGTCGTTGACGTCGTTGCCGACGTAGAGCACGCGCTCGGGCGCGATGCCCTGCTCCTCGCACCACTGCTTCAGCGCGAGGTCCTTCCGGTCGATGCCGTGCAGCACGGGGATCTTCAGCTTCCGTGCGCGGGCGGCGACGACCGGGTTCTGCTCCGTGGAGAGGATCAGCATCTTCAGGCCGCTGTCGCGCAACGCTGCGATGCCGAGTCCGTCGCCGCGGTGCACGGAGACGAACTCCTTTCCATCGGCGTCGATCAGCACCCGGTCATCGGTCTGGGTGCCGTCGAAGTCGAGTACGACCGCGTCCACGTCCTCAAAAGAAGGCAGCGAACCGGGGCGGTCCGCGTCGAACAGCGGCGCGAGGGCCCGCGCCCGCGCCAGCTCGTGGTGGTCGTCGATCTCCAGCACGCGCGCGGGGTCGGTGCGCACCAGTTCGGTGCGGCCGAAGAAGCGGTGCTGGTGCTTGCGGAAGCCGGGCGCGTCCATGCCGTAGACGGCGCCGGTCTCCAGGAAGTCCTGGGGGCGGTCCTGGCGGCGCGGGCGGAAGGACTTGTCGTGGTTGACGCCGTAGCCGCCGCCGACGGCCGCCTCGGCCTCCGCCACGGTGCCCGCGCGGGCTTCGTCGTCGGCGTCGCGCCACACGAAGCCGTGGAAGGGGGCGACGGTCATCGCGGAGTCCGCGCCGTTGTCGACGATGGCGCCGACCACGCCGTCCACGTCCTCGCGGATGATGAAGGGGCTGGTGCACTGCACGAGCAGCACCACGTCGACGGTGGCGCCGTGCAGTGCCTCGTGGGCGTCCATGGCGTGCAGGACGGCGGCCTCGGAGGTGGCGGTGTCGCCCGCGATGGCGGCGGGGCGCAGCACGACCTCGGCGCCGGCCGAGCGGGCCGCCGCGGCGATGGCCTGGTCGTCGGTGGAGACCACGACGTCGGTCACCAGGCGGGAGGCCCGGCACTCGCGCACGGCTCGCGCCACCAGCGGGACACCGCCGACGGGGGCGAGGTTCTTCGCGGGCACACCCTTGGAGCCGCCGCGCGCGGGGATCACCGCGAGCACGCGGCGCACGGTGGCGTGTTGGCCGGCTTGCGGGTTGGACATGGGTTCAGCTCCTCGGAAAGGGCTTCGGAAGGTGGTCACAGCTCCCCCATCCGCCGGATCACGGGAGCTACGCGCTGCACCCCGTGCCGGTAGGCGCCGCGGGCCGCGCGGCGGACGATCTGCCGCACCGGGCCCGGCTCCTTGTCGTGGGCGGGGGCGCCGGGCAGCGGTGTGCCGTCGGGGCCGAGGTGGTGGCGGGCGAGGATGCCGGGCAGGTAGCCGGGGGCGGTGACGGGTGTGTAGTACGGGGTGAGCGGGGGCGGCTCGGGCGAGGCCAGCAGCTTGGCGATGCGCTCGCGGGCCGCGTCGAAGGCGGTGGCATAGCTGCCGTCCGCGACGACCCCCTGCCGTGCCACCCACTCCTCGTCGGGCACCGGCCGGTGTCCGGCGTCCAGTTGGTCCCAGGAGGCGAGGCATCCGGAGCCCACGAAGTGGTGGTTGCCGAGGACCTCGCGGATGCCCAGGTCGCTCAGGATCACCGTCGGGATCCGGCGGTGCAGCGACTCCAGTGCCGCCGTGGAGCTGATGGTGACCAGCAGGTCGGTCCGGTCGAGGACCTCGCCCATGTTGCCGTACACCAGGCGGAAGTTGGCCGGCGGATCGAGCCGCTGGATCAGCTTCTGGTACGGCAGCTCCTCGATGTGCGTGGTGTGTTCGCCGGGCCTGGAGCGCAGCTTGAGCAGCACCTCGCGCTCGGGGTGCAGCCGGGCGTGCCGCACGAGCCGCTCCAGCAGGTACACGCGGTCCCTGCGGTTGTCCGGCACGGAGGGCTGGACGGCGAACACCACGGTGTACGGGTCGTGTTCACCTTCGTAGGGGGCACCGCCGAGGAAGGGCAGTGCCACCTCGGTCACCGCCGAGGCGTCCGCGCCGACTCCCTCGTACACCGCGCGGAAACGCTCGGCGTCCTGACGGGAGTTGGCGAGCACGAGGTCGGCTCCGTGCCGCAGGAGCAGGCCGTCGGCGAGCTTCTCGTAGACGACGCCGACATAGCCGGTGACGACGACGGGCCGCTTCTCCAGACCGTCCCAGACCTTCGCGAGGCCGTGCAGCATCGCCTGGACGCCGCCGCCGACCAGGGCCAGCACGACGATGTCGTACGACGTCTCGGCCATGGCCCGCAGGAACTCGACGGCGGTGACCTCCCGCAGGGAGTCCGCGCGCACGCCGACCTCTTCGAGCTGGCGTGCGGTGGGCGTGGCCCGGCCGCGCAGCAGATATCCGTCCAGCGCGAGACCGACTTGCGCCCCGCCTCGCGGTCCGGTTTCCATGGACGGATCCGGAGCGATGCGGTCGGCGGTCAGCGCACCCCATTTCCAGCGGGTGTCGGAGTCCGCGAGGACGGCGATTCGAAGGGGCTTCGTTGTACTTGGCGGCACGACGACGACGCTAGGAAGGAATTTCTAGGTCCCGCCCAACCGGGAATCAACGAAAAGTTAACAACAGCCCACCGAGAGCCGAACTGGCCCGCTGAAGACCAGGAAGTACACGGGATGCACCGATCCGACACATCGAGTTCACCCGCAGTACCCTTTCCGGAAAGTTGTGCTGCCGGACCGCCTTCTAGCGTTTCTCGGGTGCCTAAGCTCTCCGTCATCGTGCCGTTCTACAACGTGCAGCAATACGCCCCGGACACCCTCCGAAGTCTTCGTCTGAATGCCCGTCGGGACTTCGAATTCGTGCTGGTGAACGACAAATCCAAAGACGAAACCCCGGCCATTCTCGACCGTGCGGCCGAGGAGCTCTCGGACGTCGCCCAGGTGCAGGTCCTCCACCACGAGACGAACGGAGGGCTCGCCACCGCGCGCAACACCGGCCTGGACGCGGCGCGCGGCGAGTATCTGACCTTCCTGGACGGCGACGACTGGCTCGCGCCGGGTTACCTCACGGAACTGGTCACCGCCATCGAGGAGTTGGGCTGCGACTTCGTGCGCACCGACCATGTGCAGACCGTGGCCCGCGCCCGGACCGTGCACCGGGTCCCGATCGGGCGGCGGAACGAGGTGATGAACCCGCGGGACGCGATCCTGCCCGCCGACCGCTCGACGTCCGTGGACTACGCGTACGCGTGGGCCGGCGCCTACCACCGCCGTCTGCTCGACAAGGGCCTGCTGCACTTCACCGACGGACTGCGCACGGCCGAGGACCGGCCGTGGATCTGGAAGCTGCACCGCGAGGCCGAGTCGTTCGCCGTGGTGAGCCTGCTGGGCGTGTTCTACCGGCGCGGGGTGGCCTCCTCCCTCACCCAGATCGGCGACGCCCGCCAGCTCGACTTCATCCGCGCCTTCGACCAGGTCATCGAGGAGACGGCGGCGGACCGGGACGCCGACCGGCTCCTGCCCAAGGCGGTGCGCACCTACTGCGCGATCATCGCCCACCATCTGTCCGACGAGTCCAAGTGGGAGCCGTCCGTGGCCCGGCAGCTGCGGGCGATGAGCGCGGCGGCCATCAAGCGGATGCCGCAGGACATGCTCGCCGAGGTACTCGACACCATGGACCTGCGCCGCTCCGCCAAGCTGCGGCGGCTGCGGCGGCGGGTCACCACTGCGAAGGCGGCCGCGTGATGTCCCGGACCAGCTCCCCGACGGCTTCCCGTACGACCCAGATCTTCTGCGCCTCGACGCTGTACGGCGCGGTCACACTGGCCGCCGCGATCGACTCCGATCTCTTCGAGGAGCCCGAGCGCCGGGTGCTGCTGGTGTTCAACAACACCGCGACACCGGAGACCTCGGTACCGCTCGACGAGATGCCGGGCTTCGCTCCGCTGCGCGACCACTTCGACGAGGTGCTCTCCTGGAACGAGGCGATCCGCCCCTTCCACCCCGGCTCCTGGACGCCCCGCTCGGACGACGTCCCGCTCTTCGAGCGCTATCTGCGCCTGCTGTGGGGCCTCGGCGACGACCGGGTCGAACTGGTCCTGGAGTCCATCCAGGTGGCCCCCGCTCTCACCGTCGCCCAGATCTTCACCGGCGCCCCGGTCGACGTCTACGCCGACGGTCTGATGAGCTACGGCCCCACCCGCAACAAGCTCGACCCGCTGGTCGGCACGCGGGTGCGCCGCCTGCTCCACCTGGACCTGATCGCGGGTCTCACGCCGATGCTGCTGACCGAGTTCGGCGTACCGCCGGTGGTGGTGCCGACGTCGGCCTTCCTGAAGGCGATGGGCGAACTCACGGCGGCCGTGGACGAGTTGCCGCCGCTGCCGGACAGCGCGGCCCTGCTGCTCGGCCAGTACCTGTCCGCGCTGGACATCCTCTCCCCCGAGGAGGAGGAGGACCTGCACGTACGGATGCTGAAGGGCGCGGTCGCCCAGGGGCACCGCTCGGTCGTCTTCAAGCCGCACCCCAGCGCCCCGGCCCGCTTCAGCCGCGCCCTGGAGGCGGAGGCGGTCGAGCTCGGCGTGGACCTGACCGTCCTGGACACCCCGGTGCTCGCCGAGGTGCTGTTCGAGAAGGCCCGGCCCGCGCTGGTCGTCGGCTGCTTCTCCACCGCCCTGTTCACGGCCTCCGCGCTCTACGACCTCCCGGCCGCCCGGATCGGCACGGAGCTCCTCCTCGAGCGGCTGACGCCGTACCAGAACAGCAACCGGGTCCCGGTGGTGCTGGCGGATGCGGTGCTGCCGGATCTGGAGGGCCGCAAGGGCGAGGACCCCATTCCGGCAGATCTGCTGAACGCCCTGGTCACCGCGCTGAGTTTCACGATGCAGGCGCAGATCCACCCGTCGCTGCGGCCGGCCGCGGAACGCTATCTCTCCCAGCACTTCGGCCCGCGCACCCGGCGCTACTTCCGCAAGAAGCGCCTGACCGCGCTCGGGCTGCCGGGCGGGATCCCGGAGCGGCTGGCCTTCCTGCCGCACAACGCGACCGCGCGCCGGGTGGTACGCAGGGCACGGGCCCTGAAGAAGTCGGTGCGCCGATAGGCCGGGAACAGTTCGGAAATCCTGTACGTCGGCCAGGTGAACCCTTGGAGAGAGCTGAGCGAAGAGGGATCTCCTCGAACAAAAGTCCTCGGGGTGATGCCTAACCTGCTGGTGGACGCCACTTCTCCCTGCTAGGGGTTACCACCGTGACCGAGACGGTCGTGAGCACCACCAAGCCGCAGTCCGTCACGGCTGCACCCGTCGAGGTCGTGCCCGTGCGGCGCGCGGGGGGCCGGCTCCGCGCGCTGGACGGGCTGCGGCTGATCGCCGCGCTGATGGTGGCGCTGTACCACTACGGCGGGCGCGGCGGCGAAGTCACCGGGGCCTGGGGCAGCTCGGCCCAGCAGCAGTTCCCCACCCTGCACACGCCGTTCGCCTACGGCTGCCTCGGCGTCCAGATCTTCTTCGTCATCAGCGGCTTCGTCATCTGCATGAGCGGCTGGGGCCGCCCGCTGCGCTCGTTCTTCGCCTCGCGCGTGTCCCGGCTGATGCCCGCGTACTGGGCGGCCGTCCTCCTGGTCGCCGGGGTGTTCGCGCTCCCGTGGGTCGCCTACGAGACGGTCTCGCCGAGCGACGCCCTGGTGAACCTGACCCTGCTCCAGCAGCCGCTGGGCGTGGACCGGGTACTCGGCGTGGACTGGACCCTGTGGGCGGAGATCCGCTTCTACGCCCTGTTCGCCCTGGTCGTGGTCCTGCCGGGGGCGAGCCGGCGCCGGGTCATCATGTTCAGCGCGTGCTGGACCCTCGCGGCCGCGATCGCCCAGGGCGCGAAGATGCCGCTGCTGGACATCGTGCTGATGCCGGAGTACGCGCCGTTCTTCATCGGCGGCATGGGCCTCTACCTGGTCCACCGCGACCGCAAGGACGCCTACGCGTGGGGCATCGTCGCCGTCAGCTTCCTGATCGGCCAGCACTACGCGGTACGCGACCTGTGGAACGTCTCCGACCCCAACGCCTTCGCCCACCGGACGTCGTACGGCATCGTCCTGATCGTCGCCTTCGGGTTCCTCGCCGTCGCCGCGATCGCCCTCGGCTGGCTGGACCGGGCCAACTGGCGCTGGCTGACGGTGGCGGGGGCGCTGACGTACCCCTTCTACCTGGTCCATGAACACCTGGGCTGGGTGGTGATCAAGGTCCTCCACCGCGACCTGGGACTCCCCTCGGCCGTGACCTTCACCCTGACCATCGCCTCCATGCTGACCCTGGCCTGGCTCCTGAACCGCTTCGTGGAGGACCGTCTGACCCCGCGGCTGCGCACGGCGCTCAACAAGGTGCGCTGAGCGCGAGCGCGGGGTCCCGCGCCCCTAGCGGGTGCTGCCGTACCGCTGCTCGATCCCCGCGAGGACCAGTTCCAGGCCCTCCTCGTAATGCCGGTCGAAGTCCTGGAAGATCTCCGCGCCCGCCGCGGCCGACAGCGGGAAGTCGGCCATGACGCGGGCGCGTTCCGCCACGTCGAAGCCCTCCCGGCGTTCTCCGGGCAGGGGCTCCACGCCCTGTTCCTCCGTGACGAAGCCGAGCGTGTAGAAGTACGAGGTCGACGTGGCCCGCACCGCCTGGGCGAGCGTGAAGCCGGCCGTGGTGAAGAGGCTCAGGGTCTCCTCCATCTGCTCGACGTGGACCAGGCCCGTGAAGCGTGAGCCGCTGTAGACCTTGGCGCCGTCGCGGTAGCCGAGCAGGGCGGCGCGCAGGCCGCGGTTGGACTTGAGGAGCCGTTCCCGCCAGGTGTCGGACGGGTCGAGGTCGGTTCCGGCGACCATGCGCCGGTACATCTCCGTCGCCATCTCGTCCAGCAGCGCCTGCTTGTCCTTGAAGTGCCAGTACAGGGCGGGGGCCTTGACGTCGAGTTCCTTGGCGATGGCCCGCAGGGAGAGGCCGTCAAGGCCCACCTCGTTCAGGAGCTTCAGGGCGGTGTCGGCGACCCTCGCGCGGTCGAGGGGCGGGCGTTTCTCCGTACTCACGCTTGACAGCTTAACAGCGTTAAGGGCACTCTCGGAGCCAGCGGCACTTAACAGCGTTAAGGAGATGTGGCATGAACACGGACGTACTGGTCGTCGGAGCGGGACCCACCGGACTCGCCCTCGGTATCGACCTCGCCCGGCGCGGTGTGGACGCGCTCGTCGTGGAGAAGGCGGACCGGCTCTTCCCGGGCTCGCGCGGCAAGGGGCTCCAGCCGCGCACGATGGAGGTCTTCGACGACCTCGGCGTGCTCGACGCGATCCTCGAGGCCGGCGGGACCTACCCCGTCGGCATGGTCTGGCAGGACGGCGAGCGGGTCGGCGAGCACCGGATGTTCGAACCGGCCGAGCCGACGGAGGACTCCCCGTACGACGCGCCGTGGATGGTGCCGCAGTGGCGCACCCAGGAAGTGCTGTTCGCGCGGCTGGAGGAGCTCGGCGGCCGGGTGGCCTTCGGCCGGGAGGCCGTGGGGTTCGAGCAGGACGCCGACGGGGTGGCCGTGCGCTTCGCCGCGGGCCCGGACATCCGTGCCCGGTACGTCGTCGCCGCCGACGGCGGCCGCTCGGCCGTCCGCCGGGCCCTCGGCATCGGCATGACCGGCGAGACCGTCGACCCCAACCCGCTGCTCGTCGCGGACGCCCGCATCACCGGCCTCGACCGGGACAACTGGCACATCTTCCCGCCCCGCGGCGAGGACGCCGGCTACCTCTCGATCTGCCCGCTCGCCGGCACGGAGGACTTCCAGGTCGTGGCCCAGTTCCCGGAGGGCACGCGGGTCGACCTGTCCCCCGACGCCGTCCGCGAGGTCGTCGCGGCCCGCTCCCACCTCGCCCCCGAGTCGGTGACGGAGATCCGCTGGGCCTCCGACTTCCGGCCCCGCGCGGCCCTCGCGGACAGCTTCCGCTCCGGCCGGGTCTTCCTCGCCGGTGACGCGGCCCATGTGCACTCCCCCGCGGGCGGCCAGGGCCTCAACACCAGCGTCCAGGACGCCTACAACCTGGGCTGGAAGCTGGGCGCGGTGCTGCGGGGCGGCGCCCCGGCCGCGCTCCTGGACACCTACGAGGAGGAGCGCCGCCCCATCGCCGCGCAGATGCTCGGCATCTCGACAGGTGTGCACCGGGGCGAGATCCGCCGGGGCGGGGCGACCCGCCAACTGGGCCTGGGATACCGGGACTCGTCCCTCACTCAGGAGACTCGCACGGCACCGGGCGGACTCCGCGCGGGCGACCGAGCCCCCGACGGGAAGCTGGCCGGCGTCCGCCTCTTCGACGCCTTCCGGGGCCCGCACTGGACGCTGGTCGCGGTCGGTGTCGAGGCTCCGGAGCTGCCGGAGCCGGTGCGGGTGGTCACCGGTGACGAGCAGCCGTCGTACGGCAAGGGACTGTTCCTGGTGCGTCCGGACGGCTATGTGGGCTGGGCGGGCGAGGACGCCTCGAAGCTGGTGGCCTATGCCGGGCGAGGGATCACGCGCTAGCCGAGGACTACCTCGGCGGCGCCCTCAGAACGCGTCCGAGGGGACGTACGTGCCCCACACCTCGCGCAGCGCGTTGCAGACCTCGCCCACCGTGGCCCGGGCCCGCAACGCGTCCTTCATCGGGTAGAGGACGTTGTCCTCGCCCTCGGCCGCCTTCTTCAGGGCGGCGAGGGCCGCGTCCACCGCGGGCCGGTCGCGCTCGGCGCGGAGCCGGGCCAGGCGCTGGGCCTGCTGGGCCTCGATGGCCGGGTCGACACGCAACGGCTCGTACGGCTCCTCCTCGTCGAGCCGGAAGCGGTTGACGCCGACGACGACCCGCTCCCCGGAGTCGGTCTCCTGGGCGATGCGGTAGGCGTTGCGCTCGATCTCGTTCTTCTGGAAGCCGTGCTCGATGGCGGCGACCGCGCCGCCCAGGTCCTCGACCTTGCGCATCAGGTCCAGCGCGGCCGCCTCGACGTCGTCGGTCATCTGCTCGACGGCGTACGAGCCGGCGAAGGGATCCACGGTGGCCGTCACGTCGGTCTCGTGGGCCAGCACCTGCTGGGTGCGCAGCGCCAGACGCGCGGACTTGTCGGTGGGCAGGGCGATGGCCTCGTCGAAGGAGTTGGTGTGCAGCGACTGGGTGCCGCCGAGGACGGCGGCCAGGCCCTGGACGGCGACCCGGACCAGGTTGACCTCCGGCTGCTGGGCCGTCAGCTGCACCCCGGCCGTCTGCGTGTGGAAGCGCAGCATCAGCGACTTGGGGTTCCGCGCGCCGAACTCCTCCCGCATCACCCGCGCCCAGACGCGCCTGGCCGCGCGGAACTTGGCGACCTCCTCCAGGATCGTCGTGCGCGCGACGAAGAAGAACGACAGGCGCGGGGCGAAGTCGTCGACGTCCATGCCGGCCGCGACCGCCGTACGCACGTACTCGATGCCGTCCGCGAGGGTGAACGCGATCTCCTGCGCGGGCGAGGCCCCCGCCTCCGCCATGTGGTAGCCGGAGATCGAGATCGTGTTCCACCTCGGGATCTCCGCCTTGCAGTACTTGAAGATGTCGGCGGTCAGCCGCAACGAGGGCTTGGGCGGGAAGATGTACGTGCCCCGCGCGATGTACTCCTTCAGCACGTCGTTCTGGATCGTGCCGGTGAGCCGGTCGGCACCCACCCCCTGCTCCTCGGCGACCAGTTGGTACAGGAGCAGCAGCACGGCGGCCGGGGCGTTGATCGTCATCGACGTGGAGACCTGGTCCAGCGGGATCCCGCCGAACAGCACCCGCATGTCGTCGACCGAGTCGATCGCCACCCCCACCTTGCCGACCTCACCCGACGCGATCGGCGCGTCGGAGTCGTGGCCCATCTGGGTGGGCAGGTCGAAGGCGACCGACAGTCCCGTCGTGCCGTGGGCGATCAGCTGCCGGTAGCGGGCGTTGGACTCCGTCGCCGTACCGAAACCGGCGTACTGCCGCATCGTCCACGGTCGCCCGGTGTACATCGACAGGTACACGCCCCGCGTGAACGGGTACCCGCCGGGCTCGCCGAGCTTCTCGGCCGGGTCCCAGCCCTCCTGGGCGCCGGGACCGTAGACGGGTTCGATGGGCAGTCCGGACTCCGACTCACGCGTCATGCCCACCACCGTATTGCGGTCCCGGGCGAAGCGCCGCCGGGTCGTTCGCAACCGGCCGAGCGGGGGGAGACATCTCAGGGGATGCCGGTGAGACGACAGGGGGTCCGGATGCGTAGTACGGGCATGGGGAGATCGTTCGCCGCGCTGCTGGTTCTGGCGATGGCCTGCGGCTGCACGGTGCGGGGCGCCGACGGGGACGGCGACGGCAAGCGGCATCTGCCGGTGCGGATCGAGGTGCCGAAGCGCAGTACGCCGCCGGCGGACGACGCCCCGAAGCCGAGTGCGACACCGTCCCGCGAGGCCGCCGCGCCCGCCGTGCTGTGGTCGCGGGGCGACTCTGGGCGGGGGGTACGGGAGTTGCAGGCCCGGCTGCGTCAGGTGGCCTGGCTCTACGACGGGCCGACGGGGTCGTACGACGACCTCACCGAGCGCGCGGTGAAGGGGTTCCAGGGCAAGCGGGGGCTGCCGAGGACCGGGAAGACCGACACGGTCACCTGGAAGCGGCTGAAGGGCATGACGCGCGAGCCGGGCAAGTGGGAGCTGTACCTGATGGGCGGGCAGCCGGCCGACGCGCCGGACCCGCGCTGTCTGACCGGGCGGGTGCTGTGCATCAGCAAAACGAGCCGGACCCTGCGCTGGATGATCGACGGGCGGACGGTCATGACCGTGCCGGTGCGCTTCGGCTCGGTGGGCACCCCGACCCGTGAGGGCGTGTTCAGCATCTACTGGAAGTCACGGCACCATGTGTCGACGCTCTACGACTCCCCGATGCCGTACGCGATGTTCTTCAGCGGCGGCCAGGCGGTGCACTACTCGGCCGACTTCGCCGCCAACGGATACGCGGGCGGCTCGCACGGCTGCGTCAACGTGCGGGACGAGGCGGCGATCGCGGACCTGTTCGCGCAGGTGAGGAACGGCGACAAGGTCGTCGTCCACTGGTGAGTGCCGCGCGGAGGTTTTAGGGGCGCGGACGGGACCGGGGGAACGTGTCCCGCCCGCGCCGAGGTGCACGAGCCGTAGGTACGGGGGGAACCCCGGCTCTGTGCGACGGCCGATGACCAGTCGGCTCACTCAGTACTGCGCCGCAGCGGCCGAAAACGTCACACCCGCCGCGAAAGAATTCGAGGCGGGTGAGAAAAGTGCAGGTCAGTGTGCAGGTCAGCGGGGCGGTAAGACGTCGGAGCGGGGCGGGAGCGGTCAGAGCGCGCTGTACGACGGGCTCGGCCGCGGGTCCGGTGACATCGTTGCCCGGGTGAGGGTGGGCGGGGCGTCGGAGGCGGTGCCGGAGGGGCCGCCGTCGGGGCCGTGGTGGTTCTTGCGGGGGGCGGTGAACTCGCCCCCGTGGTGACCGTCCTCGCCGCCCCGGCCGTTCTTTCCGCCCCGGCCGTCGTGGCCGCCGCGGTCGTTGTTGTCGCGGTCGTTGTTGTCGCGGTCCTCGTGGTCGCCTGTGTCCTCGGCCCTGCCGTCGCCCTTGCCGTCGCCCTTGCGGTCGTCGGGGCCGGACTGGGGGTTGCCCTGGGTGCCGGCGCCGGACAGGACGCCCTGGCAGTACTTCCACACCCGCGCGCTGCCGCCCGCCGCGCCCTCCAGGGCACGCCTGCGGGCCGAGTCGAGCTTCTTGCCCTCGCGCAGGTCCCGGCAGGCCGAGGCGGCGCCGTTCCGGTCGTCGCGGGGTCGCACCCCCAGCCCTCCGGAGCCGGTGTCGGGCGCCGCGCCGGTGCCTCCGCGTGCCGTGTCCCGGGACCCGGAGCCACCGGACGGGGAGCCCTCGGGCGAGGGGACCACCCCGGGAGCCTGGGGCGACGGCGAGACGAGCGGGCTGTCCTGGCTGTCCGGGCTGGCGGCGGCCGACACCGACACCGCGGGTTCCGGTTCGCCCTTCCCGAGGTGCGGCAGGACTCCGATTCCGGCCGCGGCGGCCACTCCGCCCACCATCCCCGCGGCCAGTACGGCGGCGAGGCCGAGGTGCGCGGGACGGCTCCGACGGGGGCGGCCCGCTCCCTTGTCCGAGGTCCCGATCCGCACGAGACCGGCGTCGGACGAACCGGCTCCGCCGCGGTGCCGGCCCCGGACCGGAGCGCTCACCCAGTCGTCCGCACGGTCCGCGCGCACCTTGCGGAACGCGGCCAGCGCGGCCTCCTCACCGGGGAGTCCGCCGCTGGTCGGGGCGGGTTCGACGGTCAGCGCGTCCAGTGTCTTCGCGAGCCGTTCGGCCTGGTCGCGGGCGGGTCCGTCGACAGCTTCCAGTGACTCACCGCGCAGCAACCGCTCCGCTGTCTCGGGGTCCAGCCACCCGTAGCTCTCGTCGGCCATCACATGTCCTTCTGCGTCCGCGGACGCATATGCGTCACACTCGCGGACGTCACCGCAGTGCCCTGCGGTTCTCGCTGCGGCGGCAGGGCATCGAGCACACCGGCCGATTCCGGATCCTCGCCGAGGAGCTCGGCGAGGCGTTTCAGACCCCGGTGCGCGGCGGTCCGTACGGCGCCGGGACGCTTGCCGAGAGTCTCGGCCGCGGTCTTGGCGTCCAGGCCGACCACCACGCGCAGCACCACGGCCTCGGCCTGGTCCTGGGGCAGCCGGGCTATGAGGGAGAGGGTGGTGTCGGTGGCCAGCGCCTCGATGGCCTCGCCCGCGGTGTCGGACTCGGCGGGCTTGCCGGTCAGTTCGGTCTCGTCGCCGCCGATGGCGGGGCGGCGGCCGCGCATCCGGATGTGGTCGAGGGCGCGGTTGCGGGCTATCCGGGCGGCCCAGCCGCGGAAGCGGTCCGCGTCCCCGTCGAAGCGGTCCAGGTCACGGGCTATCTGGAGCCAGGCCTCGGAGGCCACGTCCTCGGCGTCCGGATCGCCGACCAGTGTCCGGACGTATCCGAGCAGCCGCGGGTGCACCGCGCGGTACACAGTCCGGAACGCGGTCTCGTCCCCGTCCTGTGCCGCAAGCACCGCGGCAGTCAACTCCGCGTCGTCCCCCAGCACCCGTGAATCCTCAATACGTGGTCGCGATCGATGGTCGCCGCTTCGAGCCGTCGAGGGGTTGTGGTGATCGTTCGAGACTCGCGTTGATCATTCACCTTCCGCGCCCGGCGCGAAAGGCACGTTACGACCTGAAACCGCTGCTCGTCCATGTCCGTACAAAATGCAACTACCTCGTGATCCGGAGCCGGTCCGGCGGGGTGTGACAGAAACCGCACTCATGACGCTGAAGAAAGTACGGGCCGCCGCGCGGCCCGTGCCGCGCGACGGCCGGGGCCTCTCCTGTGGGGGGTGGCGGCCCCGGCCGTTGCCGCGGCGGCGCCGGGTCACCGCTTGTCGGACTTGTTCCCGTCCGCGTTCTGCCGGCCGGCCGCCTTGCCCTTCTGCTTGTCCGGGTTCGCACCGCCGACGTCACCGGCGCTGCCCGCGCCGTTCGCCTCCGCCGTGCCCGTCAGGGCGGCGCAGTAGGCGCTCACATTCGCCTCGCCGCCCGCCTCCGTCACGAGCTGCCGGAACGCCGTGGAGTCCAGCGCCTTGCCCCGGCCGCGGAGTTTCTCGTAGGCACGGCAGTGGGCCAGGGTGTCCTTCGCGGTGGGCGGGCGGTCGGCGGGGGCGGCGGACGCGGAGGGGCGTGCGCTGCTGTGCGACTCGGCCGGGGTGCTCGCCGAGACGCTCGGCCGTACGGCCCTGTCCCCGGCCGCGCCCTCGTCCCGACCGCCGCCCGCCGAGCCGATCGCCGCGTAGGCGACACCGCCGAGGGTGAGGCTCGCGAGGAGCACGGAGAGCGTCGCCCTCAGCGAACGCGCCCGGCGCCGCTGCGGGCGGGGCCGCCAGTCGTCCCGCCGCCGCGTCCGCGCCCGGTGCGCCCCGGCGTCCCGCGCGACCCGGAAGGCGGCCACGGCCCGCTGCTCCGCCTCGCCGTCGCACTTCCCCTCACGGATCGCCGCGGCGAGCAGCGTCTCCAGGGGGCCGCCGTCCTGCGGCTGCTTCCGCACGGGGGTGGTGTCGTCGTACGGCGGCCTCGGGGCGGCGGTGTCGGCGGGGGCGGTGTCGGCCGGGGCGGTGTCGTCGTACCGCGGCCGTCGGTCCGGCGCGGGCGCGCCACGGGTCTCCTCCGGGTGGGCAGGCCGGTGGCCGGGGGCATTGCCGCTCCGCTCGTCACCCATGCCGTGTCCGTCCCTGTCCGCCGTGGCGTCCTCGCCTGTCATGTCGACTCCCCCAGCGTCCGGGGGCCGTCATCCGTCACACTCTCGACGCCCAGTTGCTGCGCCAGCCGCTTCAGTCCCCGGTACGCCGCGGTGCGCACCGCGCCGGGGCGCTTGCCGAGGACGCGGGCGGCGGCGGGGCCGTCCAGGCCGACCACCACCCGCAGCAGCACCGCCTCTGCCTGATCCCGTGGCAGGCCCCGGACCAGTTCCAGGGCGTACTCGGTGGACAGGGACTCCAGTGCCTGGTCGTGGGTGCTGTGCGGCCCTGCCAGGTCCAGCATGTCCTGCTCCAGCGCCGCCGACCGGGGCCGCACCTTCTGCCGGCGCAGATGGTCCAGGGCCCGGTGCCGGGCGATGGTCGCGGTCCAGCCGCGGAAGCCGGCCCCGTCCCCCCTGAACCGGCCCAGGTCCCGGGCGATCTCCAGCCAGGCGTCCGAGGCCACGTCCTCCGCGTCCTCCCCGACGAGCCCGCGCAGATACCCCAGCAGTCCGGGCTGCACCAGCCGGTAGGCGACCGCGAACGCGGCCTCGTCGCCCTCCTGGGCCCGCGCGACGGCCGCGCCCAGTTCCCCGTCGTACGCCTGCACGCGGCGGGGTTCCCCTCCCTGGCCCAAGAACTTTCCTGTCCGTGCCGGTTCGTGGCGGTTCCGCACCGTCCGGCCCGGCCCGCCCTTGCCCATGTCCCCCACGGTCAACAGCGCCGGACTTCACAGAAGTGTCACAGCCGGGGGGACATCCCGGGCACCGCGCTTCGAACACCAGTGACACCTGGCATCGTTCATACGCTGTTGTAAGCGCCACCTGTGTGACAGGTGGTGTTTCTGTGACCAAATCCAGGGGTGGGGCAGTGAGTCGTAAAAGCCGTGCGTACAGACCGCTCAGCATGAAGCGGAGGGCGTGGCTGACACTCGGCGCGGTGGTTCTGGGGGGCGGCGGCATCGCGACCTACGCCGCCGCCAGTCCGTCCACCGAGGCGGGGGATCTTCAGACCGAGCGACCGGTGAAGGTCTACAACCTCGCGCTGAAGGCTCCCGAGACCGGCGAGCGCGAACTGCCGCGCACCGAGACCAAGCAGTTCTCGCTGCTCGGTATCTCCTGGACGGGGGCGACCAAGCAGCTCGACGGCAAGGCGCAGGTACGCACCCGGAGCATCGACACCGGCGCGTGGACGTCCTGGCAGGACCTGGAGACGGACGCGGACCCGGTGGAGGACGCCGACGAGCGGGCCGGGGCACGCGGCGCGTCCGAACCGCTGTGGGTGGGCCCCTCGGACGGTGTCGAGGTGCAGGTGGTCCACGAGGACGGCACCACCAGCGCCGGACTGCCCTCGGGGCTCAAGGTCAACCTGGTCGACCCGGGCGTGACCGCCGCCGAGGCGGCCGACGCCGCGCCCGATCCGGCGGCCTACGCGGAGGACGTGACCCCGAGCCCCACGGCCACCGCACCCACCACGCCCACCGCCCCGGCGTCCACGGTTCCGGAGCCGCCGATCGTCTCGCGCGCCGACTGGGGAGCCGACGAGTCGCTGAGCCCCGACCCGTCGGAGTACAACGCGGACGTGAAGGCCGTCTTCGTCCATCACACGGCCGGGTCGAACGACTACACCTGCGCCGAATCGGCGTCGATCGTGCGGGCCATCTACGCGTATCACACCGCCCCGGCCCCCAGCGGCAACGGCTGGAACGACCTCGGCTACAACTTCCTCGTCGACAAGTGCGGCACGATCTTCGAGGGCCGCAAGGGCGGCGTCGACCAGCCGGTCCTGGGCGCCCACACCTACGGCTGGAACCGTGAGTCCACCGGCATCGCGGTCATCGGCGAGTACACCGCGACGGGCGCCTCGAACGCCGCCCTCACCTCGGTCGCCCGCATCGCGGCCTGGAAGCTCGGCCAGTACGGCGTCGACCCCAACTCCACCGTCCAGCTGAAGGCGGGCGCGACCCAGAAGAACCTCGCCGGCACCAGCTTCACCTCCGGTGAGTCCTACACCTTCGACCGGGTCTCCGGCCACCGCGACGGCTACGCCACCGAGTGCCCGGGCAACTCCCTCTACGCCCAGCTGCCGACCATCCGCGCCTGGGCCTCCGGCCCGGTGCAGGGTCTGAAGCTCACCTCGCTGACCGGTGCGACCCTGTCCGGCACGACGTACTGGACCAAGGGCGCGATCACGGCCAAGTGGTCGGCCACCACGCCGGCTTCGCTGATCTCGAAGTTCGAGCTGCTGGTCGACGGCAAGGTCGTCGCCACCGCGCCCGGTACGGCCACCTCGGCGAGCACCACCCTGGCCGCGGGCAGCCACAAGGTCGCCGTACGGGCCGTGCACCAGTCCGGCAAGACCTCGCCCGCGACCACCGCGCTGACCGTCGTCACCGACACCACCGCGCCGGTCTTCTCGACCACCCCGAAGATCACCCTGCGCACCGGCACGGTCAGCACCACCGCCGTCCCGGTCACCCTCGGCTGGAAGGCCACCGACTCCCAGGCCCTGAAGTCGGTCGGCCTGCTGTCCCCGACGACGGCCACCTTCGGCCCGACCACCACCAGCTCCAGCCGTACCGCCAAGCCCGGTACCGCGAGCACCTGGTCGATGAAGGCGTACGACGTCGCGGGCAACACCCGCACCTCCTCGCCCGCCTACACGCCGATGATCCTCCAGGAGACCTCGGCGACGAAGTCCGGCAGCTGGACGAGCCGTTCGTCCACCAGCTACCTCGGCGGGAAGTCGTACTCCAGCGGCTCCAAGGGCGCGAGCCTGACCTGGACGTTCACCGGCCGGTCGGCCGCGTGGGTGGTCTCGCGGGCGTCCACCTCCGGGCAGGCGTACGTGTACGTGGACGGCGCGAAGGTCGCGACCGTGGACCTGAAGTCCTCGGCCACCGCCTACCGCCAGGCGATCTGGACCAAGTCGTGGTCCAGCAGCGCCAAGCACACGGTGAAGATCGTGGTGGTCGGCACCAGCGGCCGCCCGACGATCACGACGGACGGCCTGGTCTACATCAAGTAGGGCCTCAGCCCAGCGTGTCCACCGGCTCGGGCGTCCGCTCCCCCGCACCCTGGGGAGTGGGCGCCCGTTCCGCGTTCACGACGACGCCCGCGGTCAGCGCGGCCAGCAGCAGCGCGCCGAACGCCCACCAGGTGGCCACGTTGAAGCCGTGCACCGTGGCCTCGGCCTGGAGCAGCCCCCGGTCGACGCCGGGTCCGGCGTGCGCGGTGAGGTAGTCCGCGGTCACGCTCGCGGCGATCGTGTTCAGCAGGGCGGTACCGATGGAACCGCCCACCTGTTGCGCGGTGTTGAAGGTCGCCGACGCCGCCCCCGAGTCGCGCGGCGCGACGCTTCCGGTGGCCAGCGAGATGGAGGTCATCATCGCCGTGCTCATACCGAGGCCCAGCATCAGCATCCCGGGCAGGACGTGGGAGACGTACGCCGGTTCCACGCCGACCTGGGCGATGATCGCCAACCCGCCCGCGGCGAGCAGCAGTCCGGGCACGATCAGGAAGCGCGGCGGCACCTTCCCGAGCAGCCGGGCGGCGATCTGCGTCGAGCCGACGATCATCGCGGCCGTCATCGGCAGGTACGCGAGCCCGGTCTTCAGCGGCGACCAGCCGAGGACGCCCTGGAGGTAGTAGGTCAGGAAGAGGAACACGCCGAACATGCCGACGGTGACGAACAGCACGGTCAGGAAGGCGCCGACGCGCTGCCTGTCCCTGATCACCGACATCGGCAGCAGCGGCACCCGGGCCCGGGTCTGCCACACCGCGAAGACGGCGAGCAGGACAACTCCCGCGGCCAGCAGGCCCACCACGAGCCCGTCGCCCCAACCCCGGGACTCCGCCTCGGAGAAGCCGTACACCAGCGAGAGCATGCCGGCCGAGCCGAGCAGCGCACCCGGCACGTCGAGGTGGGCGTCGGGATGCCGGCCACCGGGCGCGAGGATCGCCCACGCGCCCGCGAACGCCACCAGCGCGATGGGCACGTTGACGTACAGGCACCAACGCCAGTCCAGGTACTGGGTGAGCAGACCGCCCGCGAGCAGCCCGATCGCGGCGCCCGCACCGACGATCGCCCCGAACACCCCGAAGGCCTTGGCGCGCTCCTTCGGTTCGGTGAACGTCGTCGCGAGCAGCGACAGCGCGGACGGCGCGAGCAGCGCGGCGAACACGCCCTGCAGGGCCCGCGCCCCGAAGAGCATTCCCTGGCCCGTCGCGGCCCCGCCGAGCGCGGAGGCGGCGGCGAAGCCGACGAGGCCGATCATGAACGTGGTCCTGCGTCCCGCCAGGTCGGAGATCCGGCCGCCGAGCAGCAGGAGCCCGCCGAAGGCGAGGGTGTAGGCGGTGATGACCCACTGCCGGTTCCCGTCCGACATGTTCAGGTCGGCCTGGGCGGACGGCAGGGCGATGTTGACGATGGTCATGTCCAGCACGACCATCAACTGGGCGAGCGCGATGACTACCAGAGCCCACCAACGACGGTTGTCGGCCATGTCCCCATCGTGCGCCCGCCGCCACCCTGTTGGGAACGGTAGCGTCTCTTATTACGTCGATTTTGCCTCAGCCGCCGCTGCGCGGTCAGTGCCGCCCGCCACCCGTCGCGTCCCGGCACAGCAGCCGCAGCGAACCGTCCCCGGCGAAGCAGCGGCGGGCCTCGTCCACCGGGTCCCACAGCCGTCCGTCGGGCGTACGGACCCAGTGCTCGCCGCCGCTCGTCCACCACTCGGCACCGGTCTGGCGCACGACGACCTCACCGGCGTAGGCGCCGAGCCCGCGCAGCACGGTCTCCACGGCGGCGTACGGCGCCCCCTCCCGCCGTATCTCCTCGATCAGCCGGTCGACCCGCCACAGGCTCTGCGCCGAGTAGTCGAGCCGGACGCGGGCGCCCTCGCGCAGGGCCGAGACCGCGTCGGCGGCCCAGCGCACGGGCTTGGCCGCGGCGGCGGGCCGAAAGGCGGGTGCGGATGCCTGGCGGGTCGTCACATCAGCCGTCGTACGAGCCGTCACGTCAGTCGTCACATCAGTCGTCACAGGGGGGTAAGCGTCCGGGCGGGGTGTTTCGTCACCCGGATCGGGGACCTTCCGCCGGACCGGCGCAGGACCGACGCACCTTCGCCGTATCCCTCCCCGGACGGTCACAGGACCCTTGCGGTAGCGAGGTTGACGCCGGTGTGACGATTCCCCGCTCCCCTGCGCTCCTGTCTCTGATGAGCGACTACTTCCATCTCCGCGCGGTGCCGCCCTCGGCCCTGCGCAACAGCGTCCACTGGATGCAACGGCTGTTCGAGGACGACTGGGACGCCGTGCGCGAACGCATCGGACGACACCGGGAGGAGGTGCTGGACAAGTCCTACCTGGACCACGAACTCCTCTACGCCGGCGCCGAGGTGGTCCTCGGCGGACTGCCGGTCTACCCGGGCGACCGCGACAAGCCGCCCTTCCTGCTCCTGACCGCGGCCCGGGCCAACCGCGTCTCGGCGTACCTGGGTTCGGCCGACTTCGAGGCCCTGTGGCGGACCGCTCGCGAGGTACTGCTTCCGAGACACGGCGGGACGGCCGCGGAACGGGAGGCGCGGGGGGTGTTCGCGGCGGCGCACCGGGATCTGACGGCGTTCTACGGGCAGACGGCGCAGTACGGGGACGCGGTGGTCAAGTGGCTCATCCACTGAGCCGCTATGCCTCTCAGCCACTCCGCCAGTGAACCAGCGGCCCTCACCCCCGGCGCCGGCTCCTGCGGGACACCACCGCGCGCAGCACCCGGCGGCCCTCCGTCGAGACCTCCAGGGCCGGGCGCAGGCCCGCCGGGCCGTGACCGGCGAGGAGTTCCAGGACGGTGACCTGGCGGCGCAGTTCGGCGGCGACCAGGGGCGACATGCCCTCCGTACGGCCCTCGCGGCGGGCGTCGACCGAGTCACCGGCGTCGGCGTCGGCGTCCTTGAGGGGATCGAGCAGCCGGTGGATCCGCAGCGCGGCGACCGAGCAGGCGTCGGCCCACACCCGTACCTCGGCGGCGGACCGCTCGGCCGGCGCGGCGGCGAGCATCCGGCGGGCCAGCAGCACGGCCTCGTCCTCCCCCGACTCCGCGTCGTCCGTCCCGAACTCCCCGTCCCCGCCCAGCTTCCCCCGCACCTGCTCCAGCCGTTCGCCCCACTCCTCGGCCCCGGCGTCGTCCGCGAGCCCCGCCCACAGGGGCCGGAGGACCTCGTCGTCGCCGCCGAGCAGCGGTACGCACCGATCCAAACAAGCCAACCCGCTGGCGGCCAGTCCGCGTTCGTCGGCCTGGCCGATCAGCTCCACCAGACTCATCCACGCCTCCCTCGCCGAGCGGTATTCCCTAACGGAACCCGCACTTCCCCTTACTGCGCGCGATGGCCCGGGAGTGTCACAGGGGCACCACGCCGAGCCGGTCGAGCATACGGAAGAAGAGGTTTTCGGCCAACAGGTCGGGTTCGGCCGTCAGTACGTCGAGCAGCGGCTCCTCGGCCACCTCGTGCCCCGCCTCCGCGGCCCAGGCGACGGCCCGCGCGGCCGCGTCCCGGGGTTCGAGGAAGTAGTCCTCCAGGGTCAGCCCCTCCTCGCCGCCCTCGATGTATCCGGCCATGGCGGTCCGCGCCAGACAGGTCGTCCAGCCCCCGCTCTCCGGCCCGGCCGCCTCCACCACCACCGAGGCGCTGTCCATGACGTATCCGAAGAGCGCGGGCGAACCGGTCTCCAGGGCGAGGGCGTTCATGTTCCCGACATCGCCCTCGCCGCTCGCGTACTCCCAGACCTGCCACCCGCCGGGCGCCGACTCACGCAGGACCATGCCCTCGGCGCCGGCCAGCGCGTCCAGCTCGGCGAGCGGCCGCTCCCCGCGGCCCACGACGAAGTAACCCCAGTAGCCCATCCCCGGTTCCCCCCGGCTGCTCGGTACGGTTCGGGCCCGAATACACCACATTCGTACGGCAGTTCGCAGCAGGACGGACCAAATCCGTCACACGCCGACGGGTGCCGCGGGTCCCCGGCGTGCCTTCTCGTCCTGCATCCGGGTCACCTTCAGCACGAGCAGGGCGGCGAGCACGGCGGCCGCGAGGTCGAGACCGTCGGCGAGCATCACCAGGTATGTCCAGTCGTGGACCCGCTGGGGGGTGTCGGCGCTGTCGGCGATGCCGTAGAGGAGTTCGCCGCCGACGCTCGACAGGAGCCACAGCGTCCACCAGGCGTTGACCGGCGCGTGTCCGGCGGTCCGGTCGGCGGGACGGCTCGCGTCCCAGACGTCGAGCATGACCCGGCGCGGGTACCAGAGGTTCACGAACGGCGCGATCCAGCCGCCGATGACCCAGCCGCGGGCCTTGCGGTGCCCGTTCGGACTGAAGACCTCGGCGTTCACGCGCACCCGCCAGAACCAGATCACGAAGACGACGGCACAGGCGAGCAGCGAGAGCCCCTGGGCGGCTTGGGCCACCCCGGTGAACAGGTCGGCGAGGTCGGCCCGGTCCGACGCACCGCCGTCGAGGTCGCCCGTGACGACGTACTGGAAGACGTCCGCCCCGAGAGCGAACACGTCCGCCAGCGCGACCAGTCCGAGCAGCGCGACGACCGCCCACCCGAGCCCGACCGGTGAGCGGAGCCAGGCGTTCGGCGCGGCCCCGGCCGGCGGGGCCTGGTAGCCGGCCTGTGCGCCGCAGGCCGTGCACAGGGCGCCGTCCGGTGCCGCTTCGAAGTGATGGCAGCGCGTGCAGAGCATGGTGAGGTCCCCCCGAGACGTGGATGATCAGCGAGCCGTGGATGTTCCACAGGCCGCGCGGGTTCTCCCCAGAGCCTCACGCGCGGCATGCGGAACATACGGTTCGGCGACCCCGTACGTCCACAGGAATCCCCGGTTCCTCAGCTCAGCCGGTCCGCCAGCGCCTTGAAGCGCGTCCAGGTCAGGGCGGGCCTCCCCGGGTCCCACAGCTTCTGCGCGGTCGCCCGCAGCGGCATCCGGATGCCCGCGGCGACCTGGTCCTGCGTCTGCGCGTTCGGGAAGTCGCCCCACACCGCGAAGGACCCGCCGAGGATCTGGTCGTCGTACTTCGCGGGGACGGCCGTCGTGCCGCGCAGGACGCGGGGGGTCCACTCCTCGTAGATCCGCTGTCCGGTCGGGTAGTAGAACTGGTTGGGCTGGCCGAGGACGTAGTAGAGCAGCTTGTCGTTGTAGTTGACGACCTTGCGGCCCGTGCTCAGGTACGCCTCGGGCGGCCGGGCGCCGATCTCCTTGCCGGTCCAGTACCCGACCTGGATGTCCTTGTCCGGCTGGACGGACGTGCCCCGGAAGAAGCCGTCGTTCCACGCGCGCGGTGTCCTGCCGTGGGCGCGGACGGTGCGGGCGCGGTCGTTGAGCCAGCCGGTGGTCAGGTCGGCGACGGTGCCGCCGGGGCCGTAGGCCTTCCGGGCGGCGGCGCCGAGCTGGGGGTAGGTCGCGGCCGGGCTCGACACCATCAGCGCGCGGTACTCGTCGCCGCCGAGGTGCCAGTCGGCGCCGGGGAACAGCTTCGCGTACTCGTTCAGCAGGTCGTCCACGATCTCGGCGGCCGCGGGCTTGGAGATGTCGACGGTCCCCTGCGGCGCGTTCCCCGCAGCACTGCGCAGCTGGAGCTCGGGGTGCGCGGCGATGACCGCGCCCAGGTGCCCGGGCGAGTCGATCTCCGGTACGACGGTGATGTGCCGCTGCGCCGCGAGCGCGATGATCTTCCTGACCTGCGCCTTGGTCAGGTGGGTCCGGGACACGATCTCCGGGTGCGAGTCGGACTCGATCCGGAAGCCCTGGTCGTCGGAGAAGTGCAGCCCGAGCTCGTTGTACTTCAGATCACCGAGTTCGCGCACCCGGTCCTCGATCCACCCGGCCGTGAAGGGCTTGCGCGCGATGTCCAGCATGAGCCCGCGCACCGGCTTGGCGGGCTCGTCGCGCACGACGCCCTCCGGCGCCGTACCGCCGCCGTGCACCTCCTGCTTGAGCGTGCGGGTGCCGTAGAACACGCCCGCGTCGCTCGGCCCGCTGATCGCGACCCGCCCGCCGCGCACGGTCATGCGGTACGACTCCGGGCCCGCGCCCTTGCCGCCGTCGAGCGAGAGGCGTACCTCCCCGGCGCGCACGTCGCCCTTCCGCCCGGCGTACGTCAGTCCCAGTTCACCGGCGAGCAGCCGCCCCTCGTCGGCGAGGCGGGCGTCGTCCACGACCACGCGCCGGCCGGGGGCGGGACGCCAGCCGGGGCCGCGCGCAGGGGTGTGGGCGCGGACGGCGGGGATGGTGCGGGGCGGGGTGGACAGGGGGTAGGACCGGGTGGGGCTGGGGGCCGGGCTCGGGGCCTTCGACGGGGTCGCGGAGTGTTCCGTTCCGCCGGCCGAGGGCGACTGGGCCTGGGGCCGGGCCGACCCGGCCGGCTCGCTGTCGCCGCCCGCCCACAGGCCGATACCCACCCCGGCCGCGACGGTGACGGCGACCGCTCCGGCGATCAGCCCGCGCGTCCGCTTCTCCTGTTTCTCCGGTCGCTTCCTGTGCTGGCTCACAACGTCAACGCTAGGCCCTCGGCGGAACAGCCGCGTCCACCACACATTCCGAAACTCTCCCGTGAGGGTGAAATTCGGGCATCCGTCGGACAGGTCATGTCCACTCTCGATAGCGTGATGTCACACCGCTCACAGCTTCCTCTGCCGAAACACACGTGACGCCCACACATTCTCCCGGCCGACTGGCCATACCG
Source organism: Streptomyces sp. NPDC001668 (assembly GCF_042893155.1). Classification (NCBI taxonomy): domain Bacteria; kingdom Bacillati; phylum Actinomycetota; class Actinomycetes; order Kitasatosporales; family Streptomycetaceae; genus Streptomyces; species Streptomyces sp. NPDC001668. Next base: position 96,283 of record NZ_JBIAUQ010000020.1, on the reverse strand, counting down.
TCCCTGCCCCTGGTGCTGGACGCCTTCAACTCCGCCCCCGCCGACGAGGCCCGGGGCCTCCTTCTGGACTGCCTGCGCAGCCTCCGCTGGGCCGAACGGGTGGTGGCCCACCGCCCCTACCCGACCGTGGACGCGCTGCTCGCGGCCGCGGACGAGGCGGCGTACGACCTGACCGCGTCGGATCTCTCCGAGGCCCTGGCGGCCGAGACGCTCCCCGTCCTGCCGGAGGGGGCGTATTCGGCGGCCCACATGGCCATGGGCGCGGCCCACGCGGCCTACGAGGCCCGCTTCGGACACGCGTTCGTGATCTGCCTGGACGGCCTGCCGCCGGCCGAGGCCCTCGACCACGTCCTGGCAGGCATCCGGTCACGATTGACAAACGATCCCGAAGACGAACGGGTGGTGGCAGCGGAGGAACTCCGCCGCCTCGCAAGGGGCCGACTGGTGTCTTCCCTCAGGGGCGCGGGGCTGTAGTCGATATGCGGCTACCCGCCGCGCGGGCGCGACCAGCCACTACCGCGCCGCACCTGGCACATAACAGCTCAGACCACCCCAGATGCCGCCTCCGCTCACCCATACGCGTGCCACTTTGATCACACCGGTAGGCCCGGCGTAAGCCCAGCGCGAGCGCATCGCTACGATGCTGGGGGCCGGTGGACCGTACCCGGCCGGGCCCGACCGACAGCACAAGCCGGCTGGCCCCGATACCCCGCTCCCGGAGGGACTTCCGTGCCGGCTGGAACGCTGTACCGCGGCCGGGAAGGAATGTGGTCCTGGGTGGCTCACCGAGTCACCGGCGTCCTCATCTTCTTCTTCCTGTTCGTTCACGTGCTGGACACCGCTCTCGTCCGTGTCTCACCCGAGGACTACGACAAGGTCGTAGCCACGTACAAGACCCCGCTCGTCGCGTGCCTGGAGTACGGCCTCGTGGCCGCCATCCTCTTCCACGCGCTCAACGGCCTGCGCGTCATCGCCGTCGACTTCTGGTCGAAGGGCCCGCGCTACCAGAAGCAGATGCTCTGGTCCGTCGTCGGCGTGTGGGTCGTGCTCATGATCGGGGCGATCTACCCCGTCCTCGGCCACGCCGCTCGTGAACTGTTCGGGAGCTGATACCGATGGCGACCACTGAAACCACCGCTTCCGGCATCGGCCCCGTCGAGGGCGCCTCGGGCTACGGCGTCGACAACCCGGCGCCCCTCATCGAGGCCCCGCGCAAGCGCACCAAGAAGACCCCTCGCTCGACCCGTGGCAACTTCGAGATGGCCGCGTGGCTGTTCATGCGCCTGTCGGGTGTCGTGCTGGTCGTCCTGGTCATCGGCCACCTGCTGATCCAGCTGGTGCTCGACGGCGGCGTCTCCAAGATCGGCTTCGCCTTCGTGGCCGGCCGCTGGGCGTCCCCGTTCTGGCAGGTCTGGGACCTGATGATGCTGTGGCTCGCGATGCTGCACGGCGCCAACGGCCTGCGCACGATCATCAACGACTACGCGGAGCGCCCGAACACCCGGCTGTGGCTCAAGGGCCTGCTCTACACCGCCACGGTGTTCACCATCCTGCTGGGCACGCTGGTGATCTTCACCTTCGACCCGAACATCCGCTAGGCACGGGGCTGCGAGAATCATGAAGATCCACAAGTACGACACCGTCATCGTCGGCGCCGGCGGCGCGGGCATGCGCGCGGCCATCGAGTCGACGAAGCGCAGCCGCACCGCGGTCCTGACCAAGCTCTACCCCACCCGCTCCCACACGGGCGCCGCGCAGGGCGGTATGGCCGCCGCGCTCGCCAACGTGGAGGAGGACAACTGGGAGTGGCACACCTTCGACACGGTCAAGGGCGGTGACTACCTGGTCGACCAGGACGCCGCCGAGATCCTGGCGAAGGAGGCCATCGACTCGGTCCTCGACCTGGAGAAGATGGGCCTGCCGTTCAACCGCACGCCGAACGGCACGATCGACCAGCGCCGCTTCGGCGGTCACAGCCGCAACCACGGCGAGGCCCCGGTCCGCCGGTCCTGCTACGCGGCCGACCGCACCGGCCACATGATCCTTCAGACGCTGTACCAGAACTGCGTGAAGGAGGGCGTGGAGTTCTTCAACGAGTTCTACGTCCTGGACCAGCTGATCACCGAGGTCGACGGCGTCAAGAAGTCGGCCGGTGTGGTGGCGTACGAGCTGGCCACCGGCGAGATCCACGTCTTCCAGGCGAAGGCCGTGATCTACGCGTCCGGCGGCTGCGGCAAGTTCTTCAAGGTGACGTCGAACGCCCACACCCTGACCGGTGACGGCCAGGCCGCGGTCTACCGTCGCGGGCTGCCGCTGGAGGACATGGAGTTCTTCCAGTTCCACCCGACCGGTATCTGGCGCATGGGCATCCTGCTGACGGAGGGCGCCCGCGGTGAGGGCGGCATCCTGCGCAACAAGGACGGCGAGCGCTTCATGGAGAAGTACGCGCCGGTCATGAAGGACCTCGCGTCCCGTGACGTCGTGTCCCGCTCCATCTACACGGAGATCCGTGAGGGCCGCGGCTGCGGTCCCGAGGGCGACCATGTCTACCTCGACCTCACCCACCTCCCGCCGGAGCAGCTGGACGCCAAGCTGCCCGACATCACGGAGTTCGCGCGCACCTACCTCGGTATCGAGCCGTACACGGACCCGATCCCGATCCAGCCCACCGCGCACTACGCCATGGGCGGCATCCCGACGAACGTCGAGGGTGAGGTGCTCGCCGACAACACCACCGTGGTCCCCGGCCTGTACGCGGCCGGCGAGGTCGCCTGTGTCTCGGTGCACGGCGCGAACCGTCTGGGCACGAACTCGCTGCTGGACATCAACGTGTTCGGCAAGCGGGCGGGCATCGCCGCCGCCGAGTACTCCCAGAAGGCCGACTTCGTCGAGCTGCCCGAGGACCCGGCGCGCCTGGTGCTCGACCAGGTCGAGCGGCTGCGCGACGCCACCGGCACCGAGCGGGTGTCGGTGCTGCGCCGCGAGCTGCAGGAGACCATGGACGCGAACGTCATGGTGTTCCGCACCGAGCAGACGATCAAGACGGCGGTCGAGAAGATCGCGGAGCTGCGCGAGCGCTACAAGAACGTCTCGATCCAGGACAAGGGCCGGCGTTTCAACACCGACCTGCTGGAAGCGATCGAGCTCGGCAACCTGCTGGACCTCGCCGAGGTCATGGCGGTCTCCGCGCTGGCCCGCAAGGAGTCCCGCGGCGGTCACTACCGCGAGGACTACCCGAACCGGGACGACGTCAACTTCATGCGCCACACCATGGCGTACCGCGAGGTGGGCGACGACGGCACCGAGTCCATCCGTCTCGACTACAAGCCGGTCGTCCAGACCCGCTACCAGCCGATGGAGCGTAAGTACTGATGGCAACCCCGACCCTGGACAAGGCGGACGCGGCCGGCACTCCCGAGCCCGGCTTCGCCGACTCCCCGTACATCACGGCGACCTTCCGCATCCGCCGCTTCAACTCCGAGGTCTCGGCGGAAGCGACCTGGGAAGACTTCCAGCTGGAGATCGACCCCAAGGAGCGTGTCCTCGACGCCCTCCACAAGATCAAGTGGGACCAGGACGGCACCCTGACCTTCCGCCGTTCCTGCGCGCACGGCATCTGCGGTTCGGACGCGATGCGGATCAACGGCAAGAACCGGCTGGCGTGCAAGACGCTGATCAAGGACCTCAACCCGTCGAAGCCGATCACGGTCGAGCCCATCAAGGGCCTGACGGTCCTGAAGGACCTCGTGGTCGACATGGAGCCGTTCTTCCAGGCGTACCGCGACGTGATGCCCTTCCTGATCACGAAGGACACCAACGAGCCGACCCGCGAGCGTCTCCAGACGGCCGAGGACCGCGAGCGCTTCGACGACACGACGAAGTGCATCCTGTGCGCGGCCTGCACCTCCTCGTGCCCGGTGTTCTGGAACGACGGCCAGTACTTCGGCCCGGCGGCGATCGTCAACGCCCACCGCTTCATCTTCGACTCGCGTGACGAGGCGGGCGAACAGCGCCTGGAGATCCTCAACGACCGCGACGGCGTCTGGCGCTGCCGCACGACCTTCAACTGCACGGACGCCTGCCCGCGCGGGATCGAGGTCACGAAGGCGATCCAGGAGGTGAAGCGGGCGCTGATCACGCGCCGCTTCTGATCTCCGTTCTCCTACGGTGAGTTGGGCCCCGTTCCCCGGTTCGCGCCGGGGCGGGGCCCTTGCTCATTGCTCGCACGCCCGGCTGCATCGCCGCCAACTCGGCTCCCTGGACTGTGACTTGTGGGACCGACGTTGCAGACTGGCCTCATGGCACTCCTGAGGAAATCCGCCGCCGCGCTGTGCGCCGCCGCGGCGGTACTGCTCGCGACACCCCCCACTGCCTCCGCCGCCCCCTACGGAACGCCGGTCCGGGAGACCTTCGACCGGCTGCCCCTCGGTCCGGTCACCGAGGGACGCGGCTGGACCACCGACACCGCCGACGGCACGCTGACCGTCGTGCCCAGCAGCACCGGGCACGGCCGTGAGCTGCGGATCCGTACCGAGGGCAACGGCCGGGCCTTCCTCGTGTTCGACGAACTCTCCCCGCCCGGCAACAGCTTCTGGGGGCGGGTGCGGCTGCGGGTCGGGGCCTTCCCCACCGCTCCCGACTGGGCGCACTGGACCATCGCCGAGGCGTCGGGGGCGGACTCCCCCACGCTCGTGCGGCCGCTCGGCGGGCAGTACGCGCCCACCGACGGGGGCAACTTCTGGGGCGTCGGCTCCGATCTCGGGCCCACCGGGGACTGGACCTCGTGGAAGACCTCCTCGCCTGCCGTCGCCGGGGCGTGGCAGTGCGTCGAGTTCCATCTCGACGCCCGCGACAATCGCGTCAGCGTGTACCTGGACGGCGTGCGGCAGTCCGACCTGACCGTGTCCACGAAGGTGCACGGGGGGACGGCCGACGACTTCGTCTTCCCGGCCTTCGACAGGCTGAAGCTCGGCTGGCAGCTCTACCAGGCCGACCCGACTCCGTCGTCGTACGACATCCGCATGGACGACATCGCCCTCGGCACCCGGCGCCTGGGCGGCTGCGGGAACGGGAGCTGAAGCGGGGATCACGTGCGGAACGGTGAGCGCTAGACGAGGTTGCGGGCCACCGTCCAGGCCAGGGCGACGGTGAGGACGGCCACCTGCCCCCGGGGACTCAGCGTGGGCCTCCAGCGGCGGCCGTGCAGGCCCGCCCACGCCCAGCGGCCCAGCAGGACGAGGGCGTACGGCGAGGCGAGCAGCAGGGCCCGGTTGTCCAGCCAGGCCTCGGCGAGGTGGCCGTGCATCAGGTCGTACACCATGCGGGTGCCGCCGCAGGCCGGACAGAGCAGGCCGGTGAGCATGCGGAACGGGCACTGCGGCAGGACGTGGCCGGGCTCGTGCGGGTCGGTCCGGTAGAGGTAGCCGGCACCCACGGCGCCCGCGACGAGCACCGCCGAGGGTGCCGTCGCGGGGTGCCGGAGCGGGGAGCGCCGTACGGAGGAGCCGGCGCCGTCCGGTGAGGGGCCAGGGACCACTGGTGTCTTGGCCGCCCTAGCTCCGGAGAATCCGGCCATGTTCATCGGTGTGGTCGTTGCCCGTGAGCAGCAGGATGCCGTCGACCAGTGACCAGATGCCCAGGCCGCCGCAGGTGAACAGCTGCGCGAGTCCCATGCCGACGTTGCCCAGGTAGAAGCGGCCGACGCCGAAACCGCCGAGGGTGAGCTGGAGGATGCCCGCGATCACCTTCGACTTGTCGGAGTAGGGCCGCCCGTACGGGTCGTAGCCGTAGGGGGCGTTGGGGTCTCCGGTGTACGTCCCCGGGGGCGGCGGGTAGTAGCCCGGCGGCGGAAAACCGGGAGGCGGGTAGCCCGGCTGAGGGCCCTGCTGGTAGCCCGGCTGCTGGTGTCCCGGCGGGGGACCCTGCTGGTAGCCCGGGTGGGGGCCCTTCTGGGGGTCCTGCTGTTCGTGACCCTGCTGTTCGCTCAAGGGGGACTGCTCCTGGGGACCGAAGCGGGAGGACCCGCGAAAAGACGACAATGCGCCCGGTCATCATGCCCGACGGACACCGCGTCGCAGAAGCCCGTTCCGCCATCCCCGGCTTAATCTGACGACATGTCAGATGACCAGTCTTACGAACTGCTCGGTTTCGACAACGTCCTGCTGCCCGTCGGGAACCTCGGCGAGGCCGTCTCCTTCTACGAACGCGCGGGCTTCACCGTGGGCTTCCGGCTCGACGAGGCCGGGATCGTACTGCTGAAGGTCGGCGGCGAGACACCCGGGATCCTGCTCCGGCAGGAGGAGGCGCTGGGGCACCGGACACCGCCGTGGCCCGCCACGCGCGTGTGGCTGGAGGTACCGGACGCCAAGGCCGCCGCCCGGGAGCTGCGCGCGGCCGGCGTGGAACTGCTCGACGAACCCTTCTCCGGGGTCACCGGCTGGACCGTCGAGGCCGCCGACCCGTGGGGGAACGTCCTCGGGTTCACCGACTACACCAAGCGTCCGGAGCTCGGCCGGCGGGCCTGAGGCGGGCGGGTCCCGTGTGACACAGACCTCCCTCCTCCCGAGTTGAACACGTTCAAAAGCAGGTCTAGAGTCTTCCTCGTCAGCGTTTTGAACGCGTTCAAGAAGGGGGAGGCGCATGGACCGCACGGTCGTCGCCTACGTCATCTACCTGGTCGTCAGCATCGCCCTGACCGTCTGGGTGGCCCGCACGCTCAGCAGGAACGGACGGGTCTTCCTCGCCGACGTGCTGCGCGGGAACGAGAAGCTCGCCGAGGCCGTCAACCACCTCCTGGTGGTCGGCTTCTACCTCGTGAACCTCGGCTTCGTCGCGCTCTACCTCAGCGGCGACGGGACGATCGAGGACACGCGCGGTGTCTTCGAGGCCCTGTCGACCAAGCTGGGCGTGGTGCTGCTGGTGCTCGGGGTGATGCACCTGGCCAATGTCTATCTCCTCAACCGGATCCGCCGGCGGGGCGCCATGGAGCGCGAGCAGGTGCCGCCGGTCCCGCCGCAGGACTGGGTCCGGGCGTGACGGCGAACGACACGACGGCGGACCGGACGGACCGGGCTCCGGTCCGCCGGCTCACCGTCCTCTACGACGCCGAGTGCGCGCTGTGCGCCTTCGTGCGCGACTGGCTCGTACGGCAGCCGCAGCTGGTGCCGCTGGAGCTGGTGCCGGCCGGGTCGCAGGAGGCCCGGCACAGGTACCCGGAGCTCGATCACGCCGCGACCCTGGAGGAGATCACCGTCGTCGGTGACGGCGGGCAGGTCTACCGCGACACCGCCGCCTGGATCGTGACCCTGTGGGCCCTGCGCGAGTACCGGCCGCTGGCCCACCGGCTCAGCACCCCGGCCGGGGCCCGGCTCGCGAGGGGCGCGGTGCTCACCGCCGCCAAGTGGCGGGGCGCGCAGTGGCAGGGAGGTCAGTGGGGCGGGAAGGTGTACCGCCGCGCGGACGGCTGGTCGTACGACAGCAGCCGGGGCTGGGTCCACACCGCACCGGGGTGCGGCAGCGGCACCTGCGCCACTGGCTAGGCTCTCCTGTTGTGCCCGCCAAGAACGAAGGCCCCGAAGAGGGCTCCGCGCCGTCCACCAAGTCCGAGCAGACTCGCGCGCTGATCCTGGAGACGGCCATGCGGCTGTTCCAGGAGCGGGGGTACGACAAGACCACCATGCGGGCCATCGCCCAGGAGGCCGGGGTCTCCGTCGGCAACGCGTACTACTACTTCGCCGGCAAGGAGCACCTGATCCAGGGCTTCTACGACCGGATCGCCGCCGAGCACCAGGTGGCGGTCCGGGAGGTCCTGGCCCGGGAGAGCGACCTGGAGGCGCGGCTCGCGGGGGTCCTGAAGGTCTGGCTGGACATCGCGCAGCCGTACCACGAGTTCGCGGTGCAGTTCTTCAAGAACGCCGCCGACCCCGACAGCCCGCTCAGTCCCTTCTCGCCCGAGTCGGAGCACGCGCGCGTGGAGGCGATCGCCGTGCACCGCGAGGTGCTGCGGGGCGCGACGAGGACCAAGGTGCCCGAGGAACTCCGGGACATCCTCCCCGAGTTGATGTGGCTCTCCCAGATGGGGCTCGTCCTGTACTGGATCTTCGACCGCACGGAGGGCCGCGAGCGCAGCTACCGGCTCGCGGAGCGCGGTGCCCGGCTCACCGCGAGGGGCGTGTCGCTGGCCCGGTTCCGGGTGCTCAGGCCGCTCGTGCGGGAGGTGCACGAGCTGTTCACGGACTTCCTGCCGGGGATGACGAAGGTGATGCCGGACCCCGGCAGGAAGGCGTAGTCGGGTCAGTTGACGGCGTCGACCTCCCCTTCGGCCAGTTCGACGTCGTACACCAGTGGCCCCTCCCCCACGACGACGTGTCGCGCGCGCGAGCCGTACGACGCGGCCGTGGCCGCCAGCAGGTACGTCCCCGGCGCCGGGACCGAGACGATGTACGAGCCGTCGGCCAGCGACTCCACCCGGTCCAGCTGACGGCCTCCGCCCGACAGGAGCGTGACGGCCGCTCCCGCTATGGGCTCCCCCTCCGCCGTACGGACGAAGCCGTGGACGGCCGATGCCGGACCGCCGTCCGCGCGGGCCACGGGCGAAGGTGCGGGCTCCTCCTTCGGCTCCACCGCCAGGTGCGGCAGCCGCTTCTCCAGCCCCTTGGGCAGCCACCAGTTGGAGTCGCCGAGCAGATGCATCGCGGCCGGTACCAGGGCCGTGCGCAGGATGAAGGCGTCCAGGGCGACGGCGGCCGCCAATCCCACGCCCGCCATGGCCGCGCCCGAGTCGCCGCTGAGGACGAACGCCATGAAGACGCAGACCATGATCAGGGCGGCGGAGTTGATGACCCGGCTGGTCTCCGCGAGGCCGACGCGTACCGCGCGAGCGTTGTCGCGGGTGTGCACCCACTCCTCGTGCATCCGGCTCACCAGGAAGACCTGGTAGTCCATCGAGAGCCCGAAGAGCAGGGACAGCATGATGACCGGCAGGAAGGCGTTGATCGGGCCCTCCTTGCCGAGACCGAGCAGGTCCAGGCCCCAGCCCCACTGGAAGACCGCGACCAGGACACCGAAGGAGGCCGCGGCGGCGATGAGGTTCATCAGGGCCGCCGTCAGGGGCACCACCAGCGAGCGGAAGGCGACCAGCAGGAGCAGGAAGCCGAGCCCGATGATCGTCGCGATGAACAGCGGGAGGCGGTCGCCCGTGACGGACGCGAAGTCCTTGGAGACGGCCGTCACCCCGCCCACGTGTGCCGTCACCCCGGCCTCGGGGAGGACGTCGTCACGCAGCCGGTCGATCAGCCGGTCCGTCTCCTCGGACTGCGGTGACGTCGTCGGCACGACCTGGATCACCGTCACGCCCCGCGCGGGCGGCAGCGCGGCGACCTGTGCCACCCCGGGCGTGTCCTTGAGGCTCGTGACCAGGGTGCCCGTCCCGCCGCCCTCGGTGACCACCTGGAGCGGTCCGTTGAAGCCGGGACCGAAGCCCTCGGCGAGCAGGTCGTAGGCCTTCCTGGTGGTCGTGGAGGCGTCGTCGTTGCCCTGGTCGGTGGCGCCGAGGCGGAGCGACAGCACCGGAACGGCCAGGACGGCCATGAGGACCAGGGCGAGCGCGGCGGTCCTGCGGGGGCGCTTCTGCACGCCCGCCGACCAGCGGGCGGCGAGACCGGAGGCGTGCTCCGGCTCGGGCCCCTCGGCGGCCAGACGGCGCCGCTGGCGGCGGCTGAGCACGCGCGGGCCGAGGAAGCCGAGCAGGGCCGGCAGGAGGGTCGTGGCGGCCAGGACGCTCAGCACCACGGTCAGGGACGTGCCGACGACCACGCCGTCCAGGAAGCGCAGCCGGGTCACCAGCATGCCGGCGAGCGCGATGCAGACCGTGCCGCCCGCGAACAGCACCGCCCGGCCCGAGGTGTTGAGGGCGGTGACCGCGGACTCCTCGGGGTCCAGGCCCCGCAGGATGCCGCGCCGGTGCCGGGTGACGATGAACAGGGCGTAGTCGATGCCGACGCCCAGGCCGATCAGGGAGGCGAGCAGCGGGGCGATGTCGGGGACGTCGGTGGTGTGGCTGAGCAGCTGGGTGGCGAACAGGCCCATTCCGACGCCGAAGACGGCGATCGCGATCGGCAGCATCATGGCGAAGAACGAGCCGAAGGCCAGGAACAGCACGACCGCCGCCGCGACGATCCCGACGGTCTCCGACAGTCCCTGGGGCGGCTCCTGCACCCGCTGGATCGCCTGGCCGCCCAGTTCCACCCGCAGACCGGCCCGTTCGGCGCCCTGCGCGGTGTCGACGACGTCCTGGACGAGTTCCTTGGGCACCTCGTTGGCGCGCTCGACGAAGGTCACCTGGGCGTACGCGATCGTGCCGTCCCGGCTGACCTGCGCGGCTCCCTGGGCGCCGTAGGGACTGGTCACCGCCCCGACGCCCGGCATCTTCGCGATCTCGTCCAGCGCGGGCCGGATCCGGTCCTGGACCGCCTGGTCCCGCACCGATCCGTCGTCGACCTTCCAGACCACCGTGTCGGTGTCGCCCGAGGTGTCCGGGAAGGCCTTCTCCATCAGGTCGTACGCGCTCTTGGAGTCCGTGTCGGGCAGGGAGAACACGTTCGCGTAGTTCGTGCCCGCCGCCGAGGCCGAGAAGCCGAGCCCGAACAACGCCCCCACCCACAGCAACAGGACCACCAGCCGGTGCCGATAGCACCAGCGTGCCAATACCGCCACGCTCCACACTCCCCTGTCGGTCGTCGGTCGGTCCCCCAGGTCCTGGCAACAGGATTGGCGGCGGCACGCGCGCGTGGACATGAGAGGCCCATGACTCTCAAGGAACTCCAAAGGGCGAACCGGTCCGACTGTCAGTGGCCCGCCCGATACTGGGGGCATGGCTGGGGGAGAGACGGAGAATCCGGGGACCGTGCTGGTGGTGGAGGACGAGGAGAGCATCGCCGACGTCCTCGCCATCGCGCTGCGCTACCACCGGTTCGAGGTGATGGTCGCGGGCTCCGTCCGCGAGGCGCTCGCGCTCACCGACCGCACCCGCCCGGACGCGGCCCTGCTCGACGTGATGCTGCCCGACGGCGACGGCCGCGCCCTCGGCCGTGAACTGCGCGAGCGGCGGCCCGACCTGGCGCTGGTCTTCCTGACCGCGCGGGACTCCCCCGCCGAGATCGTCGGCGCCCTCGGCTTCGGCGACGACTACATCACCAAGCCGTTCAACATCGACGAGGTCGTCGCCAGGATCACCGCCGTCCTGCGCCGCACCCGCCCGGCCGACGTCCTGCCGCAGCGCCCGCCGCTGCGCTACGGCGACCTGGAGCTGGACGAGACGACGTACTCGGTGCACCGCGACGGCCGTACGGTCCAGCTCACCCCCACCGAGTACGCGCTGCTGCGCTTCCTGGTGCGCAACGGCGGCCGGATCGTCCCCAAGGAGCAACTCCTGCGCCACGTCTGGCAGTACGAGCACACCCCGCCCGAGTCGACCGTCGTCGAGACCTACATCAGCTATCTGCGGCGCAAACTGGACACCCTGGGACCGCCGGTGATCACCACCCGGCGGGGTGTCGGATACGGACTCGCATGAGGATCCGCGCGTCCCGTCGCCGGCACGGCGTCCACTCCCTGCGCGGCAAACTGACGCTGGCCAATGTGGCGCTGCTCGCGATCGGCATCGTCGCGGCGACCGCCGTGAGCGTGATGGGCATGCGGTACTACCTGCTCGACCAGATCGACACCGAGCTCGTCAAGACCCGGGACTCCCTGGGCGGTTCGCAGCTCACCCTGCGGCAGATCGACTCGCTGGGCATGCTGGGGTTCGTCCGCGACCGGCTCATGCCCGCCCAGGAGGACGAGGGGCGCTCGGCGGAGACGGTGTTCGCGGCCGTCGACGCCCGGGGCGAGCCGGTCGGGGTCCTCGGCTTCGATCCGACCGAGTCCCAGCGGGGCCTGGTGAAGGCCGTGGGCGATCCGCGCGCCCTCGCCGCCGACTCCGAGCCGCACGACGTCACCATGGACGGCTCCGCCTACCGTGCCACCGCGGCCCGGCTCGGCGACGGCAGCTATGTCCTGCTCGCCGCGCCCACCGACGTCCTGCACGAGGGCGTCGCCAAGGCCGTCCGGCTCGACCTCGCGATCGGCAGCCTGCTGCTCGCCCTGCTGGCCTGTCTGACGATGTTCAGCGTCCGGCGCCGGATGCGGCCGCTGGAGGACATGGTGGAGACCTCGTCGGCGATCGCCGAGGGTGATCTGACCCGGCGCATCCCCTCCAGCTGCGACGCCACCCTGGAGGTCGAGCAGCTGCGGCTCGCCCTGAACTCCATGCTCCACCAGGTCGAGTCGGCGTACCGCACGCGCGAGCGCAGCGCGGCCCAGCTGCGCAGCTTCGTCGCCGACGCCTCGCACGAGCTGCGCACCCCGCTGTCGGCCATACGCGGCTATCTCCAGCTGTACGACAAGGGCATGCTCTCCGACCCGGACGAGCGCAAGCGTGCCTGGGCGCGGGTCCTGGCGGAGACCGACCGGATGGGGCGGCTCGTCGACGAGCTGCTCACCCTCGCCCGCCTCGACCAGCAGCCCGAACTGCGGTTCAGGAACGTCGACCTGAGCCGGCTGGTGCGGGAATCGGCCGAGGATCTGCGGGTGCAGCAGCCGGACCGGCCCGTCGAGGTGGCCGCCGGGGGTTCCCTGCTGGTGCGGGCCGACGAGTCGGGGCTCAGACAGGTCCTGGGCAACCTGGTGGGCAACGTGCGCACGCACACGCCCGCCGACGTGCCGGTGCGGCTGGGGGTGGAGCGGGCGGGCGGGGTCGTACGGCTGTGTGTCGCGGACGAGGGGCCGGGGCTCTCCGCGGCTGACGCGGCCCGTGTCTTCGACCGGTTCTTCCGGGTCGGCGGCGGCGCGGGCAGCGGCCTGGGCCTCGCGATCGTGCAGGGCGTGGTCCGGGCCCACGGCGGTGAGGTGGCGGTGCGCACGGCCCCGGGCGAGGGGCTGGCGGTGACGGTCACCCTGCCGGTGCGGGAGTGCGAGGGGGCAGTGTCCTGACGTACACGTCCGCTCAGTCGGCCATCACCAGCGCCCACACCGTCTTGCCGTGCCGGCCCCGGCTCCACACTCCCCACGCGGCGGCGACGTTCTCCACCAGATGCAGTCCCCGGCCGGCCTCGTCGAGCTGGCCGACCACCCGCAGCCGGGGTTCCAGCCGGCCCTCGTCGGAGACCTCTATGAGACAGGAGCCGTCCGCGAGGGCGGTCACCGCGACCTCGAACTCGCGCTCCAGGAGCGGCCCGTGGCGCACCACGTTGGTGGCCAGCTCCGACACCAGCAGCACCGCGTCGGCCAGCGCCGGATCATCCGGAGCGTGCCCCCAGTCGGCCAGATGGTCCCGGACCCGGCGCCGGGCGAGACCGACGGAGGCCGGATGCCGGGGCAGCCGGAAGGAGTGGCGTCTCAACACGTTTGCTCCTCACCCCGCGCACACCTGCGTCGCATGGTGCTGCGTTGAGTGGCTGCCCGGCGTCACGCGGGCGAATGCCGGTTCCACGAAAACGCGTCGGACACGGCGCGATGGCGTCGGGGTCAGATCCAGTTCAGGCTCCAGAGCCGGAAGACTCCGGTGCCGTCCGAGAGGTACTGACCGCCACCGACGTCCTCGCTGGTCACGACGTAGTCCTTGGCCTGCCACAGCGGGATGACCGGGACGTCGTGGGCGACCGCGGCCTGGAGGTCACGGAAGTCCTGCTCGGCCTCGTTGCGGTCGGCGTAGCGCCGGCTGTCCTGAATCAGATGGTCGACCTCGTTGCTCCTGTAGCCGGTGTTCATGGTGCCGTCGGAGCCGACCAGCGGGGAGCCGTAGGTGTCCGGGTCGGGATAGTCGGCCACCCAGCCGACCGCGTAGGCGTCCAGCTTCCCGCTCGCCCAGCGCTTCTGGAAATCGGTCCACTGGTAGCCCTTGAGCGTCACCTTGAACAGGCCGCTTGCCTCCAGCTGCTTCTTGAGCTCCTTGGCCTCCGCCGCGGCGGAACCGCTGGTCAGGCCGTAGCCGTAGGTGAAGCTGACCGGGGTGGTCACACCGGCCTCGGTGAGCAGGGCGCGCGCCTTCTTGACGCTCGGCTCCGGGTAGGCGTCGAAGAACGACGTGGTGTGGCCGGTGATGCCGACCGGGATCAGCGAGTAGAGCGGGTCGACGGTCCCCTCGTACACCGAGGCGGCCAGCTGCTCGCGGTTGATCAGCCAGGCCATGGCCTGGCGCACCTTGACGCTGTGCAGGGGCCTGCCCGCGCGGGTGTTGAGGTAGAGGTTGCGGATCTCGGAGCTGTCGGCCTCCGAGACACGCTGGCCCGGGTCGCTCGGGTTGAGTCCGGCGAGGACGTTCGGCGGCAGCTGCCGGTAGGCGACGTCGAGCTGCTTGGCCTTCCAGGCGCTGTTCAGCTTGGCCGAGTCGCCGTAGTAGTCGACTTCCACCGGGTGGCCGGTGCTCTTGATCTCGCCCCGGTAGCTGCCGTTGGGCGTGAGGACCGCCTTCTTGCCCTTCGTGTACGACGTCAGCTCGTACGGGCCGGTGCCGTCGACAGCGCTGCCGGTGCGCAGGGAGGCGGCGGGGTACTTGGTGCTGTCGACGATGGCCCCGGCTCCCGTGGCCACCTTGAACGGGAAGGTGGCGTCGGGCGAGGACAGCCGGAAGGTGACGGTCCGGCCGCTGGCGCCGACCGACTCCAACGTGTCCAGCAGGGCGGCCGGACCGACATCCGAGTTGATCTTCTTGACCCGGTCGAAGGAGTACTTGACGTCCTTGGCGGTCATCTCGCGGCCGCTCGGGAACTTCAGGCCCTCGCGCAGGACACAGCGGTACGTGAGCAGGTCATGGCCCTCGAACGCACAGCTCTCGGCCGCGTCGGGCACGGGTGTGGCACTGCCCGGCTCGAAGGCCAGCAGTGACTGGAAAACATTGTTGAACAGCGCCCACGAACCGGCGTCATAGGCACCGGCCGGATCGAGTGAGGTGACTTCGTCCGTCGTCCCCACCTTGATCGTCCTGCCCGTGGTCCCCTCGGACGGAAGCAACTGCCAGCCGCCGACTCCCACAGCCCCCAGAACGAGTAGCGTCGCGAGAATCCGCATGCGAACCGACCGCATCGGTTTGCCCTCCCCGGACCCCTGTGGGTCCCAGTGCACATGCCACCCCTAGTGGCGCCGATCACCTAATCACAGGTGTTTCACCTGGGGGAAGAGGGATTTGTCGAGTTGGGCAAGACGTTACCGCAAGGGGTTTCAGCCATATTTCACAGGGCTCTCACAGCCCCTTCCTGCACAGAACCTCCGGCCGCCGCTCAGGCCTGTTTCGACGCCAGTTCGATCACCGTGATGTCCGACGGGGCGCCCACGCGCGTGGGCGGGCCCCAGGCGCCGGCGCCGCGGCTGACGTAGAGCTGGGTGTCGCCGTAGCGCTCCAGGCCCGCGACCGTCGGGTTCGCGGCCTCGGCGAGGAAATTGCCGGGCCAGAGCTGGCCGCCGTGGGTGTGGCCGGAGAGCTGGAGGTCGACGCCGTGGTCGACCGCGTCATGGATCTGCACCGGCTGGTGGGCGAGGAGCACGCACGCGCGTGCCGTGTCCCGGTCGCCGAGGGCCTTGGCGAAGTCGGGGCCCTGGCCCTCGCTCTCGCCCGCGATGTCGTTGACGCCGGCGAGGTCGAACCACGCCAGTTCCGTACGGTCGTTCTCCAGCGGGGTCAGCCCGAGCCGCCGTACCTCTTCGACCCACTGCTCGGCGCCGGAGAAGTACTCGTGGTTGCCGGTGACGAAGTACGAACCGTGCCGCGCGTCGAGCCGGGCCAGGGGGGCGGCGGCCGGGCCGAGGTCCTTCACGCTGCCGTCGACCAGGTCTCCGACGACCGCGATCAGGTCGGGCCGGGTGGAGTTGATGGTGTCGACGACCTTCTGGGCGAAACCGCGGCCGAGCACCGGGCTCAGGTGGATGTCGCTGACCACCGCGATCCGGTAACCGTGTGCCGCGCGCGGGAGCTTCGCCAGCGGCACGGTGACCCGCTTGACGCCGGGGCCGCGCAGGACGCCGTAGGTGCCGTGGCCGACGGTCCCCACGGCGGCCGCGGCCGCGGCTCCGGCGACGACCCGGGAGACGAAGAGGCGGCGGGAGGGTGCGGCGGCGAGGGCGGCCGAGCCGGGCTCCTGAGACTTCTCGGACGCCGCTCCGCCGCTGCCCGGCTCGGGGGAGGCCTGCTCGCCGTCACCCGGCTTCTCGGACGCCGACGCGCCCCTTCCCCGCTCCTCGGCCGCCGGTCCGCCCCTGCCCGTTTCCCGGGGCGCGCCGGTGGCCTCCTGCGGCGTCTCGGCGGGCGCTCCCGCCGGCACCCGCTCCGGATGCGGTACGGCGGCCGCCACCGGCTCCGCGCGCCCGCTCCGGCGTTCGAGGAGACGTCGCAGCAGGGGCCGTACGACCTCTCCCGCCACGACCGCGAGCAGCAGGTAGATCGACAGCGCAAGCCACAGGAAGCCGGGCCACGCGAGCACGCGCTGGAACCAGAAGGGGGCGCCGGTGCGCTCCGCGACCAGGGCACCGATCGCCAGCAGCCAGCCACCGCCGATGAGCACCGCGCCCACCCGGCGGGCCCGCCCCGGGCCGCTGGTGGTGTCGCGGAACAGACGGCGCCACAGGTACCAGTTGGCCGTCACGAGGACGGCCAGGGCGAGCAGTGCGAAGACGATGACCACGGTGGGCTAACTCTCGGGGGTCGGCTGTGAGTTCCGGCGCAGTGCGCGCACTCCACGCAACCCGATGAGCCCGACGACCGTCCCCAGTACGAAGGAGACGACGGCCAGCAGCAGGTGCACCCAGAAGTACCCCGTCGGGTCGCCCGCGTCGTCGAACGCGAGCCCGCTGGCGTCCTTGACGAGGTTCTTGACGAAAGTGATCCAGATGATCCAGCTCCACACCCCGAAGGCGAGCAGGAACCAGGAGACGGGGCGGCTGAGCTTCATGGGTCCAGTATCGCGGTCCGCCGCCCGGTCCGGCGGCCGGGGTGGGGAGGGCGACGGGACTTCACCGTCCGCGGCATGTACGTTCCTGAGCGTGTCCGCTCCCCTGAAGAAGACCGCCGGGCGATCCCTGCTGGTCACCTCCGCCGCCCTGTCGTCCCTCGCGCTGACCGCGCCTCTCGCGCTCGCGGCGCCCGCTCCGTCACCGAGCGCCTCCCCGAGCGCGACTCCCCCGGCGAAGATGTCGACCGTGGGCGGCACGCGGCTCGGCCTGGCGGGTACCCAGGTCAATCTCGCGAGCGGGGTCCCGGTGCTGCCGAAGGACATCACCGCGCGGTCCTGGATCGTCACGGACGCCGAGTCCGGCGACGTGCTCGCCGCGCACAACGCGCACTGGCGGCTGCCCCCGGCGAGCACCATGAAGATGCTCTTCGCGGACACCGTGCTGCCGAAGTTCGCCAGGACGGAGAAGCACAAGGTCGTCCCCGCCGACCTCGCGGGCATGGGCGCCGGCTCCAGCCTGGTCGGCATAAAGGAGGGCGAGACGTACACGGTCCACGACCTGTGGCTCGGTGTCTTCCTTCGCTCCGGCAACGACGCGGTGCACGTCCTGTCCGCGATGAACAAGGGCGTCGCCAAGACCGTCACGGAGATGAACGAGCACGCCGAGGAGCTCCAGGCCCTCGACACGCACGTGGTCAGCCCCGACGGCTACGACGCGCCGGGCCAGGTCTCCTCCGCCTACGACCTGACCCTGTTCGCCCGCTCGGGGCTGCAGAAGAAGGACTTCCGCGAGTACTGCTCGACGGTCACCGCGCAGTTCCCGGGCGAGACGAAGAAGGACAAGAAGGGCAAGACCGTCCGCAAGCCCTTCGCGATCCAGAACACCAACCGGCTGCTGAGCGGCGACTACGACATCGCGCAGTACCAGGGCATCGCAGGTGTGAAGAACGGCAACACCACCAACGCCGGCGCCACCTTCACCGGGGTCGCCGAGCGCAACGGCCGGGTGCTGCTCGTCACGGTCATGAACCCGTCCAAGGAGGAGCACAACGAGGTCTACAAGGAGACCGCGAAGCTCTTCGACTGGGGCTTCAAGGCTGCCGGCAAGGTGCAGCCGGTGGGTGAACTGGTGCCCCCGAAGGGCGCCACGGGGTCCAGCGGCCGGTCGGAGGGTTCCGGTGAGGCCGGGGGCGGCTCGGGCGGCTCCGGGGACTCCGCGGGCTCAGGGGCCTCCGCGAAGCCGGTCACGTCCGCCACGGCGGGCGGCCGCTCCGGAGGCGTCGGGACCGCCCTCGGGATCGCCGGCGGCCTCCTGGTGCTGCTCGCGGGCGCCGCGTTCCTCGTCAACCGCCGCTGGCCGCTGCCGGATCTGGTACGTCGTCGCTCCTCTCGTCCGTGACCTCCTGCTCCTTGCTCCCCGTCGCCGTCCACGCGGCGCAGAACAGCACCAGTTTCGCCGTGAAGTTGATCCACAGCAGCAGGGCGACGGGGACGCCGAACGCGCCGTACATGCTCTTCGTCGCCACCCCCTGCATATAGCCGCTCAGCAGCAGCTTGAGCAGCTCGAAGCCGACCGCTCCGGTCAGCGCGGCGACGAAGAGCCGGCGGCGCCCCGGCTCGACCCCGGGCAGCAGGGTCAGGACGTACAGCAGGAGCAGGAAGTCCGCGAGCACGGCGATGACGAACGCGGCGATCCGCAGCAGGAGCCGGCCCGCGCCGCCCTCCTGGAGGCCGAGTTCCCCGCCGAGCCGGTCGACCAGCGCGGAGGCGACCGTGGAGATGGCGAGCGTGACCAGGACGGCGCCGCCGAGCCCGACCAGGATGCCCAGGTCCTTGCCCTTGCGCAGGATCGCGTTCTCGTCCTCGTCGGGCAGCTCCCACACCGCGCGCAGGCACTCGCGCATCGAGCCGGCCCAGCCGATGCCGGTGAACAGCAGCGCGGCCGCGGCGATGAGGCCGACGGTGCCGGCGTTCTGCACCAGGTCGCCGATGTTCAGCTGGTCGGAGATGCCGGGCACCTGGTCGGCGATCTTGTCCTGGAGGTCGTTCTGCTGCTCCGTGCTGAGCGTGGCGGCGGCGATCGCGGCGGCCACCGTGAGCACCGGGAACAGTGCGACGAAGCTGGTGAACGTCATCGCCGCGGCCAGCCGGGTCCACTTCACCCGGTCCAGCCGTTCGTACGACCGCCACGCGTGCGTGGCCGTCAGACGCACCCAGAGCGGCCCGACGACGGGGAGTTTCTTCAGCCAGTCCATGATCGGATCCTGCCCTCCCGGTGGAAGACCGATGTGTGAGTACCCCGAGAACACGGCAGGGCGGCGCGCTCACCCATTTCGGGGAGAGTAGTGAGGTTCGAGATCGAATCGGCGCTGAAGCGGCGATACGGTCACCGGCATGTCTCCCAAGGATCTGTTCGTGAAGGACGCCTTCGGCCTTCCCCAGTCCCTGCTCGTCCTCGGCGGTACGTCCGAGATCGCGCTGGCCACCGTCCGCCGTCTCGTCGTCCGCGGCACCCGCACGGTGTGGCTGGCGGGGCGCCCCTCCCCCGCCCTGGAGTCGGCCGCCGCGGGACTGCGGTCCCTGGGGGCCGAGGTCCACACCGTCGCCTTCGACGCGCTGGATCCCGCCTCCCACGAGGCGGTGCTCGGCAAGGTGTTCGCCGAGGGCGACATCGGCATGGTGCTGCTCGCCTTCGGGATCCTCGGCGACCAGGCCCACGACGAGCGGGACCCGATCGCGGCGGTACGGGTCGCGCAGACCAACTACACGGGTGCCGTCTCGGCCGGCCTGGTGTCCGCGCGCGCGTTGCAGGCCCAGGGGCACGGCTCGCTCGTCGTGCTCTCCTCCGTCGCCGCGGAGCGGGCCCGCCGCGACACCTTCATCTACGGCTCCAGCAAGGCCGGCCTCGACGTCTTCGCCCAGGGTCTGGGCGACGCACTCCACGGCACGGGCGTGCACGTCATGGTCGTACGCCCCGGGTTCGTGCGGTCGAGGACGACGGCCGGTCCGGAGCGAGGGCCCCTCACGACCACCCCGGAGGCCGTGGCGACGGCGATCGAGCTGGGGCTGCGGCGCCGTTCGGAGACGGTGTGGGTACCGGGGGTGCTTCGGGTGGTGATGTCGGCGGTGCGGCATCTGCCGCGGGCGGTGCTCCGCCGCCTGCCGGTGTGACGACAGGTATGGGCTGGTGGAACTGCCGTCACAGCGGCTGTATCGGGAGTTACAGCTGGCTCGTGGGCAGGGAGCCGCGCTCCACGTGGCCGGCCTGGGGCGGCACGACCGACCCCCCGAAGGTGAACTCGCGCAGCTTGCGCCACACCCCGTCGGCGCCCTGCTCGTAGAGCGCGAAGCCGGTGCACGGCCACTCGGCCTCGAAGTCGGCCAGCTCCTCGAAGGCGCGGTCCATGGCCGCCTCGTCGATGCCGTGGGCCACCGTGACGTGCGGGTGGTACGGGAACTGGAGTTCCCGCGCGACCGGCCCCGAGGCGTCACGGACCTGCTTCTGGAGCCAGGTGCAGGCCTCGGCGCCCTGGGCGACCTGGACGAACACGACCGGTGACAGCGGCCGGAAGGTGCCGGTGCCGGCCAGCTTCATCGGGAACGGCCGGCCCGCGGCGGCGACCTCGGTGAGGTGCGCCTCGATGGCGGTCAGCGCGGTGTCCGCGACTTCTGTGGGCGGCAGCAGGGTGACATGGGTGGGGATGCCGTGAGCCGCGGCGTCGCCGAAGCCCGCGCGCCGCTCCTGGAGCAGGCTGCCGTGAGGCTCCGGGACCGCGATCGACACACCGATCGTTACGGTCCCCACGTCGTCTCCTGTTCGTCCCTGTCGTCCTGTCGGATTCGTTCCCAGCCGTCCGGCTATCGACTGTACGGCCACGGCTGTGCTGTGGGCAGGCGCAGGCATAGTGATGTGCAGCGCTCTGCCCGGTGGTGCTGGTGTGCGGTGGTACGCCCGGTGCCCGGCGGCCGGTGCCGACGGGCTGTCCCGGCGATCAGTGTTTGGCGGGCAGGAAACCCACCTTCTCGTACGTCTGCGAGAGGGTCTCGGCGGCGACCGCGCGGGCCTTCTCGGCGCCCTTGGCCAGGAGCGAGTCCAGCGTCTCCGGGTCGTCCAGGTACTGCTGGGTGCGCTCCCGGAACGGCGTCACGAACTCGACGACGACCTCGGCGAGGTCCGTCTTGAGCGCGCCGTAGAGCTTGCCCTCGTACTGCCGCTCCAGCTCGGGGATGCCGGTGCCGGTCAGGGTCGAGTAGATGGTGAGGAGGTTGCTGACGCCCGGCTTGTTCTCGGCGTCGTAGCGGATGACGGTGTCGGTGTCCGTGACCGCGCTCTTGACCTTCTTGGCGGTGGCCTTCGGCTCGTCGAGGAGGTTGATGAGGCCCTTCGGCGTGGACGCCGACTTGCTCATCTTGATCGACGGGTCCTGGAGGTCGTAGATCTTCGCCGTCTCCTTGAGGATGTACGGCTTCGGGATCGTGAAGGTCTCGCCGAAGCGGCCGTTGAAGCGGGTGGCGAGGTCGCGGGTCAGCTCGACGTGCTGACGCTGGTCCTCGCCCACCGGGACCTCGTTGGCCTGGTAGAGCAGGATGTCCGCGACCTGGAGGATCGGGTACGTGAACAGGCCGACGCTCGCGCTGTCGGCGCCCTGCCGGGCGGACTTGTCCTTGAACTGGGTCATGCGGGAGGCCTCGCCGAAGCCGGTGAGGCAGTTCATGACCCAGGCGAGCTGGGCGTGCTCGGGGACGTGGCTCTGGACGAAGAGCGTGCAGCGCTCGGGGTCGAGACCCGCGGCGAGGAGCTGGGCGGCGGCCAGGCGGGTGTTGGCCGTGAGCTCCTTCGGGTCCTGCGGAACCGTGATCGCGTGCAGGTCGACGACCATGTAGAACGCGTCGTGGGACTCCTGGAGGGCCACCCACTGGCGCACGGCGCCGAGGTAGTTGCCGAGGTGGAACGAGCCTGCGGTGGGCTGGATTCCGGAGAGCACGCGGGGACGATCAGAGGCCATGCCCACCATTCTCTCAGGTGTGGGGGGCCGATCCGGAACCGGTCGGAAACAGATGTGCCACGGGTGGGAACCGATTCGGTCCGGGCGGTGCACCCATCGTGTGAGGACGCGGGAGGGGGGCCGGCAGCGGACCGCCGGGCCGACGGCCCTTGGATCAGTGCCCGCGAAGTGGGAAACCCGGCGTGCCGCCCGGTGTACCAGAAGTGACACGCGGCTCGCGGACGGGCGCTGGGATTTACGCGATGTGTGACGAAAGGACGTGCTCGCGAGCTTGAGGAAGCGAGGCTGAGTCGATCGAGGGGGATGGCAGTGCGGAACAGACTCGGAGAACCGCGGCCCGGGCCGCGCAGGGCGCTCGCGGCACTCGCGCCATTGGCCGCGGTGGTGACCGTGCTCACCGCACCCGCGGCCGACGCGGCGACACCGCCGACGCGGGAGGCGGGCCTGGACAGGCCTGACCTGGCGATGGTCGTCACCGGCGGCTCCGGCCGCACGCGGGCCGTGCGTGCCGACGAACCGTACTTCACTCGCCTGTGGCAGCTCCTGGAGCCGACGTACACCGCCACCGAGCGGGTCTCGGACGCCTGGGAGAAGGGCCGGTATCCGGCGGTGCGGTTCACCGTGCTGTGGGGGCTGACCGGGGTCGGCGGCCGGCCTCGGACGGATTCGGCGCCGGGTGGTGATGTGGCGATGGCGCGCCAGGACCAGCTGTTCCTGGCGGGGGACGGCACACCGTGGGTGCGCTCGGATCCGGCGCCGGAGCGGGAGGACGACGACATCCGTTGGCACCGGGCTCCGCGGGCGGTCTTCGATCAGTTGGACCGGGTGGGCCTCGCGGGCGGTGCCGGGGAGGGGCAGGACGAGGGTTCCAAGGGTGCGGCGGGCCCGGAGCGCGGTGTGTGGTGGGCGGTGCCGGGGCTGGTCGTGGGCTTCGCGGCCGGAGTCGGTGGCACGCGTCTGATACGCCGCGCGGCGGCCGGGCCGGGAGCCGGGCCGCCGCGGGAGGAGCCACGCCAGGAACTCATCGATCTCTAGGAGTCACCGGTCTGTGACAACTCAAGAGAGGACGTGGGTCAGCCGAGGTCGATCTCCGGGTAGAGCGGGAAGCCGGCCACGAGGTCGGTGGCCCGGCGGGAGATCTCGTCCGCGACCTTCGGGTCCAGGATGTGCTGGGCCTTGGAGGGGGCGCCCGACTTGGTGGTGCCCGGCTCCGTGGTGGTGAGGACGCGGTCGATGAGACCGGCGACCTCGTCCATCTCGGCGGTGCCGAGACCACGGGTGGTCAGGGCGGGGGTGCCGATGCGGATGCCGGAGGTGTACCAGGCGCCGTTGGGGTCGGCCGGGATGGCGTTGCGGTTGGTGACGATGCCCGACTCGAGCAGGGCGGCCTCGGCCTGGCGGCCGGTGAGGCCGTAGGAGGAGGCCACGTCGATCAGGTTGAGGTGGTTGTCGGTGCCGCCGGTGACCAGGGTGGCGCCGCGGCGCATCAGGCCCTCGGCCAGGGCGCGGGAGTTGTCGACGATCCGCTGGGCGTAGTCCTGGAAGGAGGGCTGCCTGGCCTCGGCCAGGGCGACGGCCTTGGCGGCCATGACGTGCGGGAGCGGGCCGCCGAGGACCATCGGGCAGCCGCGGTCGACCTGGTCCTTGAGGGAGTCGTCGCACAGCACCATGCCGCCGCGCGGGCCGCGCAGGGACTTGTGGGTGGTCGTGGTGACGATCTGGGCGTGCGGGACCGGGTCGAAGTCGCCGGTGAGGACCTTGCCGGCGACGAGACCGGCGAAGTGGGCCATGTCGACCATGAGCGTGGCGCCGACCTCGTCGGCGATCTCGCGCATGATCCGGAAGTTCACCAGGCGGGGGTAGGCCGAGTAGCCGGCGACGATGATCAGCGGCTTGAACTCGCGGGCCGAGGCGCGCAGGGCGTCGTAGTCGACGAGGCCGGTGGCGGGGTCGGTGCCGTAGGAGCGCTGGTCGAACATCTTGCCGGAGATGTTCGGGCGGAAGCCGTGGGTGAGGTGGCCGCCGGCGTCCAGGGACATGCCGAGCATGCGCTGGTTGCCGAAGGCCTGGCGGAGCTCGGCCCAGTCGGCGTCGGAGAGGTCGTTGACCTGGCGGACGCCGGCCTTCTCCAGCGCGGGGACCTCGATGCGCTGGGCGAGGACGGACCAGAAGGCGACGAGGTTGGCGTCGATGCCGGAGTGCGGCTGGACATAGGCGTGGCGGGCGCCGAAGAGCTCCTTGGCGTGCTCGGCGGCCAGGGACTCGACGGTGTCGACGTTGCGGCAGCCGGCGTAGAAGCGGCGGCCGACCGTGCCCTCGGCGTACTTGTCGCTGAACCAGTTGCCCATCGCGAGGAGGGTGGCCGGGGAGGCGTAGTTCTCGGAGGCGATCAGCTTGAGCATCTCGCGCTGGTCGTGGACCTCCTGGCCGATGGCGTCGGCGACGCGCGGCTCGACGGCGCGGATCACGTCGAGGGCGGCGCGGAAGGCCGTGGACTCGGTGGACAGGGGCTGCTGCTCTGACATGGCGGCCTCCGGGCTGCGTGGCTTGAAGCGGTCACGGATCACGGTTCGGCCCAGGCGCACGGCACTTGGTCACTCACAGGCCGCTCCCCGATGGTCCGTCCCATCCCAGCGCGCCAGTCACGGCCTGTCGGCCAGCCTACCGGCCGCGTCGAAGGGCACCTGTGCGGCGTCCACCATGCGAGCGACGGCTTCGAGGCCGGGCCGGGGTCTCCGGGCCCCGAAGCCGTGGCGTGCGGTGGACGTCAGAACAGCGTGTCGGCGAGGCGGTCGATCTGGTCGGGGTCCGAGGCCCAGCAGTAGAGCATCACCTCGTCGGCGCCGATGCCGACGTAGGCGTCGACGGCCTCGCGGATCTGCCGAGCGGTGGTGAGAAGGCCGGCCTCCATGTACTCGACGTGGCCGCTGAAGGCGTAGTAGTCGCGGAGGTTGCGGCGGGCGACTTCCAGGGTGGTGTCCGGGCCCAGAGCGATGTTCGCCTGCGCGACCAGGCGGGGGCGGCCGGGGCGGTCGTGTTTCTGCCAGGACGCTTCGGCGGCGCGGAACAGGTCGGACATGAAGGAGGGCGGCAGAGCGGCGCCGAGGAAGCCGTCGCCGAAGCGGCCGACGCGGTCCAGGGCGGCGGGGGCGAAGCCGCCGAACAGGACCTCGGGGCCGCCGGGGGTGGTGGGGGCGGGGCCGATGGGGCCGACGCCTTCGCCGTAGGGCTCGCCGGACCAGGCGCGGCGCAGCAGGGTCAGCTGTTCGTCGAGGCGGCGGCCCCGGCGGTGGAGGTCGACACCGGCGGCCAGGCAGTCGTCCTCGCGGCCTCCGACGCCGATGCCGAGTGTGAAGCGGCCGCCGGAGAGGCGGTCGAGGGTCGCGGTCTGCTTGGCGAGGAGGGCGGTGCTGTGCAGGGGCGCGATCAGCACCTCGGTCTGGACACGGATGCGGGAGGTGGCGCCGGCCAGGGTCGCCAGGGTGACGAGGGGCTCGGGGTTGTCGTAGACGAGCCGGTCGAGCAGGCCGAGGGTGCTGAAGGGGCCCGCGTCGGCGCGCCGGGCCCAGGTGAGCAGCTGGGCGGGGTCGTCGATGGGAAGGCCGAGGCCGATGTTCACGAGAGAGTCCTCCGGAGGGCGTACAGGATCCGCCGGTCGGCCGGATCCGGTGCCGCCCCTCCGTGGTGCCACGCGCTGTGCGTGGACCTGCTCCCGTTCTGCGGCGATGGTTCCAGAGAGCGTGTGCGTCAGAGTGGGCCGACGGTAACGCGGTGGGACGAGGAGCGGCAACGCGTTTTCACCGGGCTCGCGGATCGGGGAGCCCGACCGGGGGCAGCCGCGCCTGTCCCCCTCCCCTAAGGTCACTTCGTGCTCTTTGGAATGGTGTGCGCTCTCGGTGCCGCGGTCTGCTTCGGAACGGCCACCGTGCTGCAGGCGATGGCGGCGCGGACGGCGGACGCGGGCGGCGGTGACGGCGCGGGGACGGCGTTCGCGGTGACGCTGTTCCTGCGGGCGGTCAGGCAGTGGCGGTATCTGGCGGGGCTGGCCCTGGACGGGGTCGGGTTCCTGTTGCAGATCGCGGCGCTGCGGTCGGTCCCGATCTACGCGGTCGGCGCGGCGCTCGCGTCGAGTCTCGCGGTGACCGCGGTGGTGTCGGCTCGGCTGCTGCGGGTTCGGCTGAGCGGCGGCGAGTGGGGCGCGGTCGGGGTGGTGTGCGCGGGGATGGCGCTGCTGGGGATCGCGTCCGGCACGGAGGGCGACCAAGGCGGTCCCGCGGCCTTGGCGTACGCGATGCTCGCAACGGCCCTGACCGTGCTGGCGCTCGCGCTGCTGGGTGGGCGGCTGCCGGAGCGGGGGCGGGCGCTGGCGCTCGGACTGGGGGCGGGTTTCGGGTTCGGGGTGGTCGAGGTGGCGGTGCGGCTGATCGACTCGCTCGCGCCGTCCGCACTGGTGGCCGATCCGGCGACGTACGCGCTTCTCGTCGGCGGTGCCGCGGCCTTTCTGTCGCTGACCTCGGCGCTGCGGCAGGGGTCGGTGACGACGGCGACCGCCGGGATGGTGATCGGGGAGACGATCGGGCCCGCGCTGGTGGGCGTGGTGTGGCTCGGGGACCGTACCCGGGAGGGGCTGGCGTGGGCCGCGGTGCTGGGTTTCGCGGTGGCCGTCGTGGGGGCGTTGGCGCTGGCCAGGTTCGGAGAGGCCCCGGCGAATAGCGCTCCGCAATCTCCCGCCCGAATTCCGTGAGGGCCGGGCGAGTTGCTTTCGGAACAACTCGGCAGAGTGAGTCATGGCGACCGAAAGGCCGATAAAGAGTCACGATCCGGACACCCGAAAAGACTCTCGTTGAATATTTGAACGTACGGTGAAGGTCTTGCGTATACGACGGGGTGAGCAGTAATCCCGTCACCGTCACCGTGGCCTTTCACGTGGTGCCGGGCCGTGAGGCCGACTTCCATTCGTGGGGGTGGGCCATGCTGGCCGCGAGTTCGCAGCAGCCGGGCTTCCTGGGGGGTGGCGTTCTTGTCGACCGAGAGGCGGAGTGGCATGTGGTCTATCGCTTCGTCAGCGAGGGAGCGGCTCGGGCCTGGGAGGATTCGGCCGCCCGGACCCAGTGGGACGCCCGGGCGGTGGGCTTCGCCCGGGAGACGGAGCGCAGGAGTGTGCGGGGCTCCAAGATGTGGTTCGAGTCCCAGACCGCCACACCGAAAGCGCCCGTGCCGCCGGCGAAATGGAAACTGTGGTTCGTGAACATGAGCGCGGTTTTTCCGCCGGTGCTCCTGTTCAATCTGATTGTTCTTCCTTATCTCGGCGGACTCAATCCGCTGGTCCGCACACTGCTGTTGTGCCTGTGTGTGACGGCTCTCGTCACCTGGATTCTCATGCCTCGGCTCCAGCGTTTCTTCAGGAAATGGCTGTATCCGCCGCTTCAGGCCCTTCGCGGACGGCACAAAAGACGGACCGCATAGGTCCGGAACGAACTGAGGGAGGTGGGCGGGTGAAGACCCTGCTCATCGACAATTACGACTCGTACACGTACAACCTGTTCCAGCTGGTCGCCGAGGTCAACGGTGAGGAACCGGTCGTCGTCCTGAACGACGAGGTCGGCGGTCTTTCCGAGCTCGGGGAATACCTCGGGCGGTTCGACAATGTCGTGATCTCGCCCGGACCCGGGCACCCGGCCGCCTCACGTGACTTCGGACTGAGCGGCGCCGTGCTCGCCGAGTCGTCGATCCCCGTGCTGGGCGTCTGTCTGGGGCACCAGGGCATCGCGCTCGGGGAAGGGGGCCGGGTGGAGCCCGCCCCGGAGCCGCGGCACGGACATCTGTCCGTGGTCCGGCACGACGGGCGGGACCTGTTCCGGGGGCTGCCGCAGGACTTCACCGCGGTCCGCTACCACTCCCTGGCCGTGCCCGAGCCGCTTCCGCCGACGCTGGAGCCAACCGCCTGGGCCGAGGACGGTGTCCTGATGGGGCTCAGGCATCGCAGCCGGCCGGTGTGGGGTGTGCAGTTCCATCCGGAGTCCGTGCTCACCGAGTACGGCCACCGCATGCTGGTCAACTTCCGCAACCTCACGGCGGAACGGGCCCGCAGACCGCGCACGAAGAACACCGCCGTGCCCCCGCCCGAGGCGGTCGTCCCCCGGCCCTCGCGGATCGTCCCGCGGCCCCGGCAGGCCGCTCCCGCGTATCGGCTGCACACGCGTCGCATAGCCGGCGCGGTCGACACGGAGGCCGCCTTCACCCGGATGTACGCGGCGTCGCGGCGGGCGTTCTGGCTGGACAGCGCGCTGGTCGAGGAGGGGCGTGCACGGTTCTCGTTCTTCGGGGACGACAGCGGTCCGCTCGCGGAGTTCGTCCGCTACGACGTCGAGAGCGGCCGGTGCGAGATCGAGCGGGCCGGGCGGCCGACGCGGAAGGTCGCGGCGAGCGTGTTCGACTATCTCGGGCGGCAGTTGACGAGCCGCCGGGTGGACGGCGCCGGACTGCCCTTCGACTTCACCGGCGGCTATGTCGGGTACTTCGGCTACGAGACGAAGGCCGACTGCGGGTCACCGAACCGGCACACCTCCGATGTCCCGGACGCCTGCTGGCTGTTCGCCGACCGGCTGATCGCCGTGGACCATCTGAGGAGGTTCACCTACGCGGTCTGCCTGGCCGAGGACACCCCGCAGGCCGCGCGGGAGGCCGAGGACTGGCTGGAGAGCGCGCTGGCCCAGCTGACCTTCGTCGCCACCGAGCCGGACCGGGCGGCGGCACCGGCTCTGTCGGCGCCCGGCACACCCGGCGCGGCCACCACACCCACCGGCCCCGCCACGGAGACCGGCGCCGGTCTCGAGGCCGCCGAGCCCTGGCTGGCGCGGGACCGGGCGGGCTATCTCGCCGACATCGAGGCCTGTGGACGTGAGCTGCGCGCGGGCACCAGTTACGAGGTCTGTCTGACGAACGCGGCCCGGTTACCCGCCCCGCCGGACGCGTACGAGTTCTACCGGGTGCTGCGCCGGGTCAACCCGGCCCCCTACGCGGCGTTCCTGAGGTTCGGGGAGGTCGACGTGGCCGGTTCCTCGCCCGAGCGGTTCCTGCGGATCACCCCGGACGGGGTCGCCGAGGCCCGGCCCATCAAGGGCACCGCGCCGCGCGGGGCCGGGCCGGAGGAGGACGCCCGGCTGCGGGACGCGCTGGCGGCCGACGCCAAGACGCGCGCCGAGAACCTGATGATCGTCGACCTGCTCCGCAACGACCTGGGCAAGGTGTGCCGGACCGGGTCGGTGCGGGTGACCCGGCTGATGGCCACGGAGACGTACGCGACCGTGCACCAGCTCGTGTCCACCGTGGAGGGGCGGCTGCGGGAGGGGATCGACGCGGTGAAGTGCGTGCGGGCGTGTTTCCCCGGCGGCTCGATGACCGGGGCGCCGAAGCTGCGCACGATGGAGATCATCGACTCCCTGGAGACCGAGGCCCGTGGGGTCTACTCCGGCGCCCTGGGTTATCTCGGGTGCGGTGGGGGCGCGGATCTCAGCATCGTGATCCGTACGGCGGTGTTCGCCGACGGGCTGATGCAGCTGGGTGCCGGGGGCGCCATCGTCCTCGACTCCGATCCGGTCGCCGAGTACGACGAGATGCTGCTGAAGACCGCGGCCCAGATGACAGCCCTGCACCTGCACACCGCGGAGCGGACGGCGGAGCAGCGGCGGCACACGGCGGTCCGCGCGGATGCCCGCGGCGGACATCCGGCCACGGCCACCGAGGAGACCGTCCGATGACGACTGCGCAGTCCGTGCTGTCCCCGGCCGGTTTCGACGCCGCCCCCGGCAACCTCGCCGCCCAGCTCGCCGATCTCGCCGAGCGGCGCGGCTGGGTGGACCGGCCCGCCTTCCACCAGGGCCACCGGGCCTGGACCCACGGTGAGGTGCACGCGCTCGCGGCCCGGGCGGCCACCGTGCTCGCCGGTCACGGCGTCGGGGCGGGTGACCGGGTGGTGCTGGCGTTGCCGGACGGGATCGCCTGGGTGGCGGCCTTCCTCGCCGTCGCGCGTCTCGGAGCGGTCGCCGTCCTCGTCAACCCGGAGCTCCCCGCGGCGGACCACGCGTTCATGGCCGCGGACGCCGAAGCCGCGCTGTGTGTGACGGGGCCGGGTCTCGAGGACCGGTTCGCCGGGCGGCCCCGGCTCGGCGCCGACCAGCTGCTGGCGCTCACCGCCTCCGCCGGGCCGGCGCCCGCCCACCCGGTCGACGCGCACACGCCGTTGTACGTCCAGTACACGTCGGGCACCACGGGCCGTCCCAAGGGGGTCGTGCACACGCACGGCGACCCGAAGGCGTACCACGACCTGATCGGGCGGCGGCTGCTCAGGGTGACCGCGGACGACGTGACGCTCTCGGTGTCGAGGCTGTACTTCGCCTACGGCTTCGGGAACGCGTTCGTCTTCCCGCTGTTCTCCGGTTCCTCCGCCGTCCTGGTGGACCGGCGCCCGACCCCGGCGGCCGTGGACGAGCTGGTGGTCCGGCACCGGGTGACACTGCTGTACTCGGTCCCGTCGGCGTACGCCGCGCTGGTGGCCGACCGGGGCAGCGGGCACGAGGGGTGCTTCGCCTCGGTACGGGCCGCGGTGTCGGCCGGTGAGGGGCTTCCGGAGGAGCTGGGCAGGCGGGTCGAGGACCTGCTCGGCGCGCCGGTGCTTGAGCAGATCGGCTCCACCGAGGCCGGTCACGCCTTCTGCGCCAACAGCTTCGACCACCACCACCCGGGCACCGTGGGCCGCCCCGTGCCGGGCTTCGAGGTGGAGCTGCGCGACCGCGCGGGCCACCCGGTCCCGGACGGCACGGAGGGCGAACTGTGGGTGCGTGGCCCCACGGTGACGCCCGGCTATCTCAACCGGCCCGAGGAGACCGGGCGCACCCTGGTCCGCGGCTGGCTGGCCACCCGTGACCGGGCGGTCCGCGAACCCGACGGCACCTTCCGGCACCTGGGCCGCGCCGACGACATGGAGATGGTCGGCGGCATCACCGTCTCGCCGCTGGAGGTGGAGGCCGTACTGCGCACCCACCCGGCGGTGCGGGAGGTCGCCGTCGTGGCCGTCACCGACGGGCGGGGGGTGAGCCGGCTGCGGGCCTTCGTGGTGCCCGTCGCCCCGGCCCCGGACGGGAGCCTCCAGGAGGACCTGCTCCGGCTGGCCCGCGCGGAGCTGGCCGCCTTCAAGGTGCCCAGAAGCGTGAGCCTCGTCCCCTCGCTCCCCCGCACCCCCACCGGCAAGCTCCGCCGGCATCTGGTCCGCCGGGGCGCCTGGTGACCCCATCGAGAGCACCGCACAAGCAGCGTAGAGGCACCGCAGAGAGGAACGGCCCCATGCAAGAACAGCAACCCCCCTTCGCCGACCGGGGGTTCTACCTGGGCCCGGTGTTCCGCCGGGCGGCCGACCGGCACGGTGCCGTCTTCGTCACCCTGGACCGGCCGCTGGACACCCACCCCGCCCTCGGTGTCGATCTGACCTACCCGGCGCTGGCGGAGGTCGTCGAGGAGCTGTCCGGACGCCTCTGGGAGGCAGGCGTGCGGCCCTCGGAGCAGGTGGTCGTGCACAAGTCGGACAACGTCGACATCGTGCTGCTGACCTGCGCGGTCTCCCGGATCGGCGCGGTGCCCGTGCTGCTCTCCCCCGGCCTGGCCGGTGAGGTGGTCGGGGAGTTGATCGAACGGCTCAGGCAGCCGTGGCTGGTCACCGACCGGGCCAAGCTGGAAGGGCCGCTGAAGGGTGTCGGCCTGCGGGTGCGGCAGGTCCTCGCCGTGGACGAGGCGCCGGGGGCCGAGCCGCTGGAGAGGTACGCGGGCAGCGAGCCCCCGCCTCCGGTGCGCCTGCACCCGCGCGAACCGGCGCTGATCACCCACAGTTCGGGCACGACCGGTCTGCCCAAGCTCGCCGTGCACTGCGCGAACACCATGTGGAACCGGCTCGTGCCGCAGAAGGCGATGGGATGGCCGACGCGCGGGGAGACCGCGGCGCTGCACATGTCGTTCGTGCACTCGCGCTTCTACCATCTGCTCGGCGTCCTGCTGCACTTCGGCAGCCCCCTGGTGCTGATCACCGACCCGGACC
Organism: Streptomyces sp. NPDC001668; assembly: GCF_042893155.1. Lineage (NCBI taxonomy): Bacteria > Bacillati > Actinomycetota > Actinomycetes > Kitasatosporales > Streptomycetaceae > Streptomyces > Streptomyces sp. NPDC001668. Next base: position 64,211 of record NZ_JBIAUQ010000020.1, on the reverse strand, counting down.
CGGCCGCCGTGGGGCCGCTGTTCACCCGGCACCGGCCCGGCATCGTGGAGACGCATCCCAACACCTTCGTGCTGTGGGAGGAGCTGGCCGACGCGCCCGGCGCTCCGCTGTCGCGGGTGCGGTCGTACGGCTCGACGTTCGACGCGATCCATCCGCGTACGGTGCGGCGGCTGCTGAACGCCTCGAAGCGCCGTACGCCCTGGCTGATCCAGCTGTACGGGCAGAGCGAGACGGGACCGGTGGCCTTCCAGTGGTTCACCCGGCGCAGCGCTGCGCGCGCGGACGGGCGGCGGGTCGGGATCGGCATACCCGGCTTCACGCGTGTGCGGGTGACGGGTCCGGGCGGTGAGCGGGTGGCCGCCGGGACGAGCGGCCGCATCGAGGCCCGGACCAGGGGCCGCATCCTCACCTATCTCGGCTCGCAGGACCGCTACGACCGCCAACTCCACGACGGCTGGTGGGAGATGGGCGACATGGGCTACCGCAGTCGCCTGGGCACCCTGCATCTGATCGACCGGGAGATCGACCGGATCGACTCCGTGCCCAGCAGTCTGGAGGTCGAGGACGCCCTGATGGAGCGTCTGGAGGAGTTGCGGGAGGTCGTGATCGTGCCGGGTGCGGACCGGGAGCCGGTGCCGGTGGTGTGCGTGCGCGGGGACCGGCCGCTGGACCCGGAGCGCTGGCGGGAGGCGACGGCGGATCTGCCGGCGATGGCCGAGCCGCGGCAGTGGCGGTTCGAGGAGCTGCCGATGACCGCGACCTGGAAGGTGAAGCGGGTCGAGATCACCCGGATGCTGGCGGAGGGTGCGCGCGCGTGACACCGGTCGTGGTGGTCGGCGCCGGGCCCGTGGGCCTGTCGGCGGCGCTCGCGCTGCGGGCGCGCGGCCGGGAGGTCGTACTGCTGGAGGCGGATCCGAAGGACCGTGAACGGCCGGGCAGCCGGGCCCTGTTCGTGCACCGCGAGACGCTCGCCCTGCTGGACGGGATGCAGCCGGGACTGGCCGGCGAGATCACCGCCTACGGGCAGACCTGGCGGACCAGAAGGACCCTGTACCGGGGGCGCGAGGTGTACTCCCGCACCTATCCGCCGAGGGAGGGCCCGCCGCCCTTCACCAGCCTGCGCCAGGTGGACACCGAGCGCTTCCTGCGGGCCGCGTGCGAGCGGGCGGGCGTGGAGTTCGCGTGGGAGGCACGGGTGCTGGGCGTCCGCACGAGCGCGAGCGGGGTGTGGCTGGGCTGCGCCGACGGCCGGGAGTGGAGCTGCGAGTACGCCGTGGCCGCCGACGGCGCCCGGTCCGCCGTACGGGGCGCCCTGGGCATCGCCATGGAGGGCGAGCGGGGCGAGGGCTTCCATGTGGTCGTCGACGTGGCCCATGCCCCGGGTGCCGAGCCGCCGCCCGAGCGGATCTTCCACTACGAGCATCCCGGCGCCGGCGGCCGCAGTGTGATGCGGGTGCCGTTCACCGGGGGCTTCCAGGTCGACCTGCAGTGCCGGGACGACGACCTGGAGGAGGAGTTCGGGACGGAGGAGGCCGTACGGCGCTGGCTGCCGGCGGTCGCGGGCGAGGGGTACGGGGATCGCGTCCTGTGGGTGTCGACGTACCGGTTCCTGCGCAAGGTGGCCGTCTCCTTCACCGATCCGCACCGGCGGGTGCTGCTGGTCGGGGAGGCGGCGCATCTCTTCCCGCCGTTCGGGGCGCGGGGCATGAACAGCGGCATCGCGGACGCCGCGGCCGCCGCGGACGCCGTCGTCGGTGGGACGGTCGAGGACTTCGCGGAGGTACGGCGGTCCGCGGCGCTGTTCAACAGTGCGGCGGCCGGTGCCGCGCTGGACCATCTGCGGCCCCGGCGCCGGATCGTCCGGGCCCGGCAGCGTGCGGCGGCCGCGCTCGCGCCGGTGCTGCCGTGGTGCGGCGCGTGGCTGGAGCACGCGCCGTACGGGCCGCGGCACGGAGCGCCGGTGAACGCCGGTCTGAAGTACTGAGGAGGCAGTGGCTGTGACGGCGACACGACCGGTCGGCGTGGAGGGGCTGTCGGTGTGGTCACCGGCCCGTGGGCTGGCCCCGGCCGCGGAGGTGACGGCACCTCTCCTCGTCGCGGACTCCTGGCTGGTGCGGGACGGCAGGGTGCGGGGGCTCGAACGGCACCGGGAGCGGTTCCTGCGGGCCTGCGGCGAGGCGGGCGGACCACCGCTGCGCAGACTGCTGGAGTTCTGGCGGGACATGACCGACGCGCTGCCCCGCACGGGCGAATGGTTCCCGCGTGTCGAACTCGGGGCCGGCGCGAAGGAGTTGCGGCTGCTGCTGCGGCACGCTCCCCCGCTCGGGACGGGCGTGCGGGTCTGGGCGGCGGGGCAGTCCGACCCTCGGACCGTGCCCCGCCGCAAGGGACCCGACCTCGCCGCGCTCGCCCGGGTGCGGGAGCGGGCGTGCGGCGCGGGCGCGGAGGAGGCGGTGCTGGTCGCGACCTCCGGCTGCGTGCTGGAGGCGGCCACCGCCAGCGTGCTGTGGTGGGAGGAGGACACCCTGTGCCTCCCCCCGCCCAGGCTGCCGGTGCTGCCCGGCGTCACCGTCGCCCTCGTCCGGGAGCGGGCCGGGCGCGAGGGGGTCCCCGTGGCCCACCGCGAGCGGACCGTGGCGGAATTGGAGGGCCGTGAGGTGTGGCTGGTGAACGCCCTGCACGGAATCCGGCCGGTGACGGGGTGGACGGGCGGCGGGTCGCAGAAAGCGGCGCCGGCGGACCGCGCACCGGAATGGCGAGCTTGGCTGGACAACATTATGGAGCCACTGCCGGATAATTAGAGCAGCGAACCGGACGGGTATCGGCACTTCATGCCGATACCCGTATTCGGCGTTATTTCTTGGCCGGCTGATAACCCCCCGGAACCATCCGCGTGGCGATGGCGATCCGGTTGTAGGCGTTGATGACGGTCGCCGCCCAGATCAGTGCCGCGATCTGGGGCTCCTCGAAGACCTCGGCCGCCTCGGCGTAGACCGCGTCCGGTACCCGGCCGTCGTGCACCAGGGTCACGGCCTCGGCCAACGCCAGTGCCGCGCGCTCGCGTCGGGTGAAGAAGGGGGTCTCCCGCCAGGCGTTCAGGGCGTACACGCGCTGCTCGGTCTCGCCGGCCGCGCGGGCGTCCTTGGTGTGCATGTCGATGCAGAAGGCACAGCCGTTGATCTGCGAGGCGCGGATCCGGATCAGTTCGAGGAGTTCAGGTTCGACCTTGGCGTCCTGGGCCGCGGAAACGGCGGCGGCATGCAGGGAACCCATCGCCGCGGACACGTCGGGGGTGATTTTCTTCAGGGCCACACGGGATATGGCTGCACTGTTGTTCATACGGCGACTCTATCCGCGCGACACAATTCGCGTGCCCGGATTCAGGAAGGGCGAAGAGCTGAAGAGAACCGCGTCATTCGGGCAGTACCGCGCACAGTGCCTCCAGCGCCCCCGACCAGGCGTGGTCCGGCGGGGTCCCGTAGCCCACGACGAGCGCGTCACGCCGTTCGACGACGGCTTCGGGGTGCTGGTAGCGATGCAGCCCGTGGACGGCGAGGCCCTGCCAGGCCGCCGCCCGCAGTGTCGGCTGCTCGGTGCCCGGCGGGAGCCGCAGCACCACGTGCAGGCCGGCCGCGATACCGGTGGCGTGGACCCGCGGGGCCCGCCGGGCGAGTTCGGCGACGAGGGCGTCGCGGCGGCGCCGGTAGCGCAGCCGGGCGGCGCGCACATGACGGTCGTAGGCACCGGAGTTCAGGAACTCGGCGAGGGTCAGCTGGTCGAGGGAGCCGCAGACGTCGATGCCGCCCTTGACCGCGAGCACCTCCTCCATGAGGCCGGGCGGCAGCACCAGCCAGCCCAGCCGGAGCCCGGGGGCGAGGGACTTGCTGGCCGTGCCCGCGTGGACGACGTGGTCGGGGTCCAGGCCCTGGAGGGCGCCGACGGGCTGGCGGTCGTAGCGGAACTCGCCGTCGTAGTCGTCCTCGACGACCAGGCCGCCGGTGCGGCGCGCCCACTCGACGACGGCCGACCGGCGGTCGCGGTGCAGGGTGCCGCCCATCGGGAACTGATGGGCGGGGGTGAGCAGTACCGCGTCCTGGTCGGTCAACTCGCGCGGGTCCGTGCCGTGTTCGTCGAACGGCAGGGGGACGGTCCGCAGGCCGGCGGCCGCGAGCAGGTTCCAGTGCACGTCGAGTCCGTACGACTCCACGGCGACCGTGCGGGCTCCCCGGGCCCGCAGGACCGCGCCGAGCAGGCGCAGGCCGTGCGCGAAGCCGGCGCAGACCAGGATGTGCTCGGGGTCGGCGCGGACCCCGCGGGCGCGGGAGAGGTATTCGGCGAGGGCGGTGCGCAGTTCGACGCGGCCGCGCGGGTCGCCGTAGTCGAGGGCCTGGTAGGGGGCGGTGGCGAGGGCGCGGCGGGCGGCCTTGAGCCACTGGGCGCGGGGGAAGGAGGCGAGGTCGGGGGTGCCGGGGACGAGGTTGTGGGTGGGGCGCCCGGGTTCGCGGGGCCGGGGTGCGGCGGTCCCGGCGGGCAGGACGACCGTACGGTCCGAGACGCGTGTGCCCGAGCCCTGGCGGGCGGTGAGCCAGCCCTCGGCGACCAGGTGGGCGTAGGCGTCGGCGACGGTGTTGCGGGCGACGCCCAGGTCGGCGGCGAGGGCGCGGGAGGAGGGCAGCCGGGTGCCGGGGGCCAGGCGGCCGGTGCGGACGGCCTCGCGCAGGGCATCGGTGAGGCCCCGCCGGACGCCTCCTCCGGTGGGTTCCAGATGCAGGTCGACGCCGAAAGTGGCCCACGGTTTCGCCATGGAAGTGGACCATACCCTTGGGCTGCCCGGCTCCTAGGGTCGAGGCATGACCACAGAGGAAACCGCCCGCCACGCCCCCGAGCACACGCCCCGTCTGTCCTGGGCCCAGCACGCCCCCGAGGTCTACAAGGCGATGCTCCGCCTGGACACGGCCGCCCGCCGGGGTCTCGAACCGCGGCTGCTGGAACTGGTGAAGATCCGCGCCTCGCAGTTGAACCACTGCGCGTTCTGCCTCGACATGCACTCCAAGGACGCCCTCGCGGCCGGTGAGAGTGTGGAGCGGATCATCCAGCTCGGCGCGTGGGAGGAGTCACGGCACTTCTACACGGAGAAGGAGGTCGCGGCCCTCGAACTGACCGACGCCGTCACCGTCCTGACCGACGGTTTCGTGCCGGACGAGGTGTACGAGCGGGCCGCCAAGCACTTCGAGGAGGCCGAGCTGGCCCAGCTGATCGCGGCGATCACGGTGATCAACGCGTGGAACCGGTTCGGGGTGACCTGCCGGATGGTCCCGGGCCACTACGAGGCGGGCCGGCACCAGTGAGCCGTACGGACGTCCTCGACCGCGAGGTCGGCCAGGCCCTGTCGGCGCTCAGCGCCACCGCGAAACAGGGACTCGGCGACCCGGCCCTCGCCGAACTGGTCGTCATCCGGGCCTCGCAGCTCAACCACTGCGCGTTCTGCCTGGACATGCATCTCGCGATCGCCCGCAAGCACGGGGTGAGCGAGAAGCAGCTGGACCTGCTCGCCGCGTGGGAGGAGGCCGAGGGCGTCTTCGACGAGCGGGAGCGGGCGGCGCTGGCGCTGACGGAGGCGGTGACGGTGCTCACGGAGGGGTTCGTGCCGGACGACGTGTACGCCATCGCCGCCCAGTACTTCGACGAGGGCCCGCTGGCCCATCTCATCGGGCTGATCGTCGCCATCAACAACTGGAACCGGGTGATGGTCGCCCGCAGGATCCCGCCGGGGGGTCACCGGCCGTGAGGAAGGTGGACGTCTTCCGTGCCCTGCACCGGGGCCGCCTGCCGGGCGACCCCCTCGTCCTGCCGGGCCCCTGGGACGCGGTCAGTGCCCGGGTGTGCGAGGAGGCCGGGTTCCCGGCGCTCGCCACGCCCAGCGCGGGGATCGCGGCCTGCCTCGGGCACGAGGACGGGTCCACGCCTGCCGACGAGATGTTCGCCGCGGTGGCGCGCATCGCGAAGGCGGTGGACATCCCTGTGTCGGCGGACGTCGAGGGCGGGTACGGGCTGGCGCCGAAGGAGCTGGTGGAGCGGCTGCTGGAGGCGGGGGCCGTGGGCTGCAACCTGGAGGACTCCGAGCACGGGGTCCTCAAGGACCCGCGCGAGCACGCCGAGTGGCTCGCCGAGGTGCGGTACGCCGCCGGGGACCAGCTGTTCGTCAACGCCCGGGTGGACACGTTCGCCTACGGCCACGGCGATCCCGAGCAGGCCATCGAGCGGGCCGCGCTGTACGTCGCCGCGGGCGCCGACTGTATCTATCCGATCGGCGCCCCGGTGGACGTCCTGCCGTTGCTGCGGTCCGGGATCCAGGGGCCGCTCAACGTGTTCGGGCGGCTGGACGGCGAGGGCCCCTCGCCCACCGAACTCGGTGAACTCGGGGCCACTCGCGTCACGTTCGGGCCGGGACTCCAGCGGAGGGCGGCCCGGCAGCTGCGGGAGGCCGCCAAGAGCCTCCGCGCCTAGCGGTGTTCAGGACAGCCACGCCTTCCAGGTGGACTCGTGGCCGTCGACCCACTTCTTCGCCGCTTCCTCCGGCGTCAGCTTCTGGTCGGCGATCATCAGGGAGACCTGGTTCTGGTCCTCGGTCGTCCACTTGAACTTCTTCAGGAAGGCCGCCGCCTTGCCGCCGGACTTGGCGAAGTCCGTGTTGAGGTACTTCTGGAGCGGGGTGTGCGGGTAGGCGCAGGCGACCTTCGCCGGGTCCGCGTCGCAGCCCTCCTTGTAGGGGGGCAGCTTCACCTCGGTCATCGGGACCTTCTCGAACAGCCACTGGGGGGCGTACCAGTAGGTCAGGAAGGGCTTCTTCTCCTTGGCGAACTGCTTCATCTGGGTGATCTGCGCGGCCTCCGAACCGGCGAACACCACCTGGTAGTCCAGGTCCAGGTTCTTCACCAGCGCCTTGTCGTTGGTGACGTAGGACGGGGAGCCGTCCATCAGCTGGCCCTTGCCGCCGCTCTCGGCCGTACGGAGCTGCGAGGCGTACTTGTTGAGGTTCTTCCAGTTGGTGACGTCCGGGTGCTGCTTGGCGAAGTACGTCGGGACGTACCAGCCGATGTGCCCGGTCACGCCGAGTCCGCCGCCCGGCGTGATCGTCTTCTTGTCCTTGACGTACCGCTGTTCCTGCTCGGGGTGGCCCCAGTCCTCCAGGATGGCGTCGACCCGGCCCTGGCTGAGCGCGTCCCAGGCGGGCACCTCGTCGACCTGGACGGTGTCGACGCGGTAGCCGAGCTTGTGCTCCAGGAGGTACTGGGCGACGGCCACATTGGCCTGCGCGCCGACCCAGGACTGCACGGACAGGGTCACCGACTTGGCGCCCTGGGCGTTGGCGAAGGGCGAGGCCTGCTTGGTCATGTCGGCGGCACCGCAGCCCGTGAGGAGCAGCAGCGAGCTCGCCGCCGCGATCGTACGGAGTCGCATGTCAGGCTCCCTTCCCCGTGCGGCGTTCCGTCGGCTGGGTGACCCGGTCGAGCATCAGGCCGAGGCAGACGATGGCGGCACCGGCGACCAGGCCGGTCGCCAGGTCGCCCTGGGCCAGGCCGAAGACGGTGTCGTAGCCGAGCGCGCCTCCGCCGACCAGGCCGCCGATGACGACGACGGCGAGGACGAGGACCACGCCCTGGTTGACGGCGAGCAGCAACGCGGGCCGGGCGAGCGGCAGCTGGACCTGGCGCAGCTGCTGCCAGCTGGTGGCACCGAGCGAGCGGGAGGACTCCATCGCGGCCGGGTCGACCTGGCGCAGGCCCTGAGTGGTGATGCGGACCACGGCGGGCAGCGCGTAGACGACGGCCGCCGCCGCGGCGGGCGCGCGGCCCACGCCGAACAGGGCGACGACCGGGATCAGGTACACGAACTGCGGCATGGTCTGGAAGACGTCCAGGACGGGCCTCAGCCACCGCTCGACGCGGTCGCTGCGGGCCGCCGCGATGGCGGTCGCGAAGCCCAGGACGAGGGTGACGGCGACGGCGGCGAGGACCTGCGACAGGGTGTCCAGCGCGGGGGTCCACACGCCGAGGACGCCGATCGCGGCCATGGCGAGGACCGCGGTGAGCGCGGTGCGCCAGGTGCCGATCAGCCAGGCCAGGGTGGCGACGATGAGCAGCACGGACCACCAGGGCAGCCCCTGGAGACCGTTGCGGACCGGGTCGAGGACCCAGGTGGTGAAGTGGCCGGCCCAGTCGGCGGTGCCGCCGATGACGGGGACACCGGAGTAGAGGTGGGCCGTCATCCAGTCGACGGCCCGGTTGACGGGCTCGGCGATGTTCAGGGTCCAGGCGTCGGGCCAGTCGACACGGCCCAGCAGACGTCCGGCGAGCGCCACGACGACGGTCCCGGCGAGGGCGTACGCCCATCGGGCGCGGCTCTGTCCTTCGGTGCCGTCCGCGGCGCCCGCCGCGGCCGTGACCCGGTCGAGGACGACGGCCAGCAGCACGATCGGGATGCCGGCCGCGAGGGCCGCGCCCACGTCGACGGAGGCCAGCGCCTGGTAGACGCGGTCACCGAGGCCGGCGGCGCCGATCACGGACGCGATGACGGCCATCGAAAGGGCCATCATGATCGTCTGGTTGAGGCCGAGGAGGAGCTCCTTGCGGGCCAGCGGGATACGGGCGGTCAGCAGCCGCTGGCGGGCGGTGGTGCCGAGCGACTCGACCGCCTCCAGGACCTCCTTGTCCGCGCCCTGGAGACCGAGCGCGGTGAGGCGGGCCATGGGCGGGGCGGCGTAGACGACGGTCGCGAGGACGGCGGCGGGCACCCCCATGCCGAAGACCAGGACCACCGGGAGGAGGTAGGCGTAGGCGGGCATGACCTGCATGGTGTCCAGGACCGGGCGCAGGATCTTGTCCATGCGGCGGGACAGACCGGCGGCGAGCCCCAGCAGGACGCCGACGACGACCGAGGCGAGCACGGCGACGACCATCAGGGCGAGGGTCTGCATGGTGGGGATCCACATGCCGAGCAGACCGCAGGCGAGGAACGCGGCCGTGGTGCCCAGGGCCAGTCCGACTCCGGCGACGCGCCAGGCGACGAGGGCACCGAGCGCGGTGACGCCGGCCCAGCCCGCGCCGAGCAGGACGAGATACACGGCGCGTACGGAGATCACGACGGCGTTGCTGACGTAGCCGAAGCCGTAGAGGAACAGCGGGTGGCTGTCGCGGTTGTCGATGATCCAGTCACTGGCGCTGCCGAGCGGCTTGGTGAGGTCGACGGTGAGGGCGGTCGGCCAGCTTCCGCTGGCCCAGCGGGCGTTGGCGAGCGGAACGAGGACGGCCGCGGCGAGGGCGATGAGCAGGAGCTTGTGGACCGCCCGGTGCTTGAGCAGGCCGGTGGGCAGGGCGCGGGGTGTGGACGCGGTGACGGTAGCCATCAGACGGCCTCCTTGCGAAGCTCCGTTCCGGCGGCTCCCCCGCCCGGTTCCGTTCCGGCGACGACGCCGAGCAGCCGCTCGTGGTCGACCACGCCGAGGCAGCGGCCGTTCTCCACGACGCAGGCCGGCCTGCCGCTGCCCGCGACGACCTTGATCGCGTCGGCGACCACGGAGTTCGGGGCCAGCGCGCCCGGATGGGTGGGGCCCGCGCAGTCGCCCGGCTTCATGGCCCGGCGGACCGTCATGACCTGTTCGCGCGGCACGTCCCGGACGAACTCGCGGACATAGCCGTCGGCCGGGGAGCCGACGATCTCCTCCGGGGTGCCGAGCTGGACGACCTTGCCGTCGCGCATCAGGGCGATACGGTCGCCGAGCTTGAGCGCCTCGCTCAGGTCGTGCGTGATGAAGACCATCGTGCGGCCCTCCTCGCGGTGCAGGCGCACGACCTCCTCCTGCATGTCCCGCCGGATCAGCGGGTCGAGCGCGCTGAACGGCTCGTCGAACAGGAGGACCTGCGGGTCCACCGCGAGCGCCCGCGCCAGGCCGACGCGCTGCTGCTGGCCGCCGGAGAGCTGGGAGGGCCTGCGCTGTTCCATGCCCTCAAGGCCGACCTTGGCGACGACCTCGGCGGCCCGGGCCCGGCGCTCGGCCTTGCCCACGCCCTGGATCTCCAGGCCGTAGGCCACGTTGTCGAGGACCGTGCGGTGCGGGAGGAGGCCGAAGTGCTGGAAGACCATCGCGGCGCGGTGGCGGCGCAGTTCCCGCAGCCGGGCCTTGTCCATCGCGCGGACGTCCTCGCCGTCGATGCAGATCGTGCCGGCCGTCGGCTCGATGAGCCGGGTCAGGCAGCGCACCAGCGTGGACTTGCCGGAGCCGGACAGGCCCATGACGACGAAGACCTCGCCCTTGCGGACGTCGAAGCTCACGTCACGGACGGCGGCCGTGCAGCCGGTCTGCGCGCGCAGGTCGGCGGGGTCGAGGGCGGACAGTTCGGCGTCCTCGGGAACGCGGTCCGCCTTGGGGCCGAAGACCTTCCACAGCCCGTCGACGGAGAACACGGGATTGTCCGTCGTCGGCGGCTTCTCCATGGTCGCGGTCGTACTCATCACGCACCACCTCCCAGCAGGTCCACGGCTTTCTCACCGACCATGAGCACCCCGATCATCGGGTTCACGGCCGTCATGGTCGGGAACACGGACGCGTCCGCGATGCGGATGCCGTCCAGGCCGCGGATCCTCAACTCGGGGTCCACAACGGCCAGTTCGTCGTCGGCGGCACCCATACGGCAGGTGCCGGCCGGGTGGTACACGGTGTGCGCGACCTTGCGGGCGTACTCGCTCAGCTCCTCGTCACCGGTGATGTCGGGGCCGGGGCACACCTCCCGCTTCAGCCAGTCGGCGAGCGGTTCGGTCGCGGCGATCTCGCGGGCGATCCTGATGCCGTCGACGAGGGTGCGGGCGTCGTAGTCGTCCTCGTCGGTGAAGTACCGGAAGTCGAGGGCGGGCTTGACCTCCGGGTCCGCGCTGGTCAGGTACAGGCGGCCGCGGCTCTTCGGCTTGGGGATGTTCGGGGTCATCGAGACGCCGTACGCCGGGCGTTCGTAGCCGAGGCGCTCGGGGTTGTCGGTGAAGGGGACCTGGTAGAAGTGGAACATCAGGTCCGGGCCCGCGTGGCCGGGGTCGCGGCGCACGAACAGGCCCGCGTCGGAGTCCATCGCGGAGTTCTCGGGGATCGGTCCTTCGGTCTCCCAGACGATGACCGACTCGGGGTGGTCGAGGAGGTTCTCGCCGACGCCCGGCAGGTCGTGGACGACCGGGATGCCGAGGGCTTCGAGGTCCTCGCGGGGGCCGATGCCGGAGTGCAGCAGCAGCCGGGGCGAGTCGACCGCGCCCGCGCACAGGACGACCTCGCGGCGGGCCCTGATCAGGGTCTCCTGACCGTCCTTGGACCGTACGCGCACACCGTCCGCGCGCGTGCCGTCCAGCTCCAGCTTGTACGCCCAGGTCTCCAGCAGGATCGTGAGGTTGGGCCGCTCGTCCATCACCGGGTGCAGGTACGCCACCGACGCGGACGAGCGCTTGTTGTTCTCCGGGTGGTAGGCCAGGTCGAAGAAGCCGACGCCGTCGTCGAAGGGCTTCTTGTTGAAGCCCTCGACCCGGGGGACGTCGAGGGCCTTCTGGGCCGCGTCGACGAAGTCGCGGGCGATCGCGTTCCGGTCCTTCTCGTCGACCGGGACGATGTTGTTCTTCAGCCGGGCGTAGTACGCCTCCATCGGGACCGCGCCCCAGCCCTTGGCGCCGGCCTCCTCCCACTCGTCCCAGTCGGAGGGCAGCGGCTTGAAGGCGATCAGGGTGTTGTGGGAGGAGCAGCCGCCCAGCACCCGGGCGCGGCTGTGCCGGATGTGGGAGTTGCCGCGCGGCTGCTCGGTGGTCGGGTAGTCGTAGTCGAGTTCGCCGCCGAGCAGGCCCATCCAGCGGCGCAGGGTGAGGACGTCGTCCCGGCCGACGTCGCTGGGGCCGCCCTCGATGACGGCGACGGTGACATCGGGGTTCTCGGTGAGGCGGGAGGCTATGACGGAGCCTGCCGTTCCGCCGCCGATGACGACGTAGTCGTACTCCTGTTTGATCTCGGACATGGGGGTACTCCAGGGAAGTCTTGAGAGAGAGGGGAGGGCGAGTGAGCTCAGCCGGCGAACCAGCGCACGGGCTTCGGCGCGAGGTTCTGGTAGACGTGCTTGCTCTCGCGGTACTCGGCGAGGCCGGCGGGGCCGAGCTCGCGGCCCACTCCGCTCTTGCCGAAGCCGCCCCACTCCGCCTGCGGGAGGTAGGGGTGGAAGTCGTTGATCCAGACGGTGCCGTGGCGCAGCCGTCCGGCGACCCGGCGGGCACGGCCGGCGTCGGCGGTCCAGACGGCGCCCGCGAGCCCGTACTCGGTGTCGTTGGCGAGGGCGATCGCCTCCTCCTCGGTGCGGAAGGTCTCGACGGTGAGGACCGGTCCGAAGACCTCCTCCCGCACGACCCGCATCTCGCGGTGGCAGCGGTCGAGGACGGTCGGCTCGTAGAAGTAGCCGTCGGCGGGACGCTCGGGCGACGGCTCGGGACGCTGTCCGCCGGAGCGCAGCACCGCGCCCTCGGCGAGCGCGGAGGCGACGTAGGACTCGACCTTGGCGCGCTGCTGCTCGGAGACGAGCGGCCCGCACTCGACACCGTCCTCGGTGCCGCGGCCGAGGCGGATCTTCGAGGCCCGGCGGGCGAGTTCGGCGACGAAGCGGTCCCGGACGGACTCCTCGACGATGAGGCGTCCGCCCGCGGAACAGACCTGGCCGCTGTGGATGAAGGCGGCGTTGAGGGCCTGGTCGACGGCGGTGTCGAAGCCCTCGGGGGTGGCACAGGCGTCGGCGAAGACCACGTTCGGGTTCTTGCCACCGAGTTCGAGGGCGACCTTCTTGACGGAGGGGGCGGCGGCCTGGGCGACCTTGGTGCCGCTGACCAGGCCGCCGGTGAAGGAGACCAGGTCGACGTCGGGGTGCTCGGCGAGCCGGGCGCCGACGGTGTGGCCGGGGCCGGTCACGATGTTGGCCACGCCTTCCGGCAGTCCGGCCTCGACCAGCAGCTCGATGAGCGCGATGGTCGTCATCGGGGTGATCTCGCTCGGCTTGACCACGAAGGTGTTGCCGGCCGCGAGGGCGGGGGCGATCTTCCAACTGGCCTGGAGGAGCGGGTAGTTCCAGGGGGTGATCAGCGCGCACACACCGACCGGCTCGTGCACGACGACACTGTGGATGTCGGTCGAGCCGGCGTCGACGACCCGGCCGGCCGACTCGCCGGCGACCAGGTCGGCGAAGTAGCGGAAGGCGTCGGCGACACAGTCGATGTCGACCCGGCCCTCCTCCACCGTCTTGCCCGCGTCCCGGCTCTCCAGGAGGCCGAGTTCTTCGCGGTCGCGTACGAGAAGATCGGCGACGCGGCGCAGCAGTGCGGCGCGTTCGGCGACGGGGGTGAGCGGCCAGGGGCCCTGTCCTGAGTCGAAGGCCTGGCGGGCGGCGGCGACCGCCAGGTCGGTGTCCTTCTCGTCACCCTCGGCAACCACGGCGAACGGCCGGGCGTCGGCGGGGTCGAGGATGTCGCGGGTGGCTCCGGAGACGGCTGCGCGCCATTCGCCGCCCGCGTGGATGGTGTGCGGCTCCTGCCGCGCGTGCTGTCCGGCCATGATCGGTGTTGCCTTCCGTTCCTGTTCGGCTCCCCTGAGTCACACGGGTGTCACTCAGGGGGACCGTCGTCGCATGCCCCCGCGACCCGATTGCATGCGCAATGGGTGGCCGAAAGTGTTCTGACTCACTGAACATGCGGGCAAACAGGACGAAAGGCGCGCTGGACGTGCCCAACTTCTGCTGTCGGCGAGCCTCGTCCCGGTCGCCGCCTCAGCCTCAGGCTCACCGACGATCCGAGCGCGCGAGCTGGTCGAGCAGGCGAAGAGGGACGAAGCCGGACGCCGCCTTCTGGAAGGCGCAGGTGCCGGGCGACAGGGCGAGGCAGTGGCCGAGCTCTTGAGGAGACCTGTGACGCGGACGGCAAGAAGGCGGTCCTGTACGTCACTTCGGACGCGCCGCACCGGCTGGTGCGGGCCACGCAGAAGGGCGGCGGGCCCGGCCTCAGTCGATCGCGGCCGGGTCGCAGGCGTAGGGCGCGCAGAAGCCCTGCAACGCGGTGGTCAGGAGTTCCAGTTCGTCCTCGCCACCGTCCTTCTCCGGGCCGTAGGCGGCCACCGCGTAGATGAGGCCGTCCTGGGCGACGAACCGTTCGTCGTAGACGTGCCAGGGGCCCACGTCCGGCTCGCCGCTGAGGGAGTCGGCCCGGTACTCCAGGCGTTCGCCCGTGAAGCCGTTCTCCTCGACGGGCTGGAGGTCCACCTTCTCGAAGCCGTCCGGCTTGGAGGTGTCGGCGGAGAGGTACAGCTCGAAGGACGCCTCCGGGGACTCCTCCGCCACCTGGTACACCTGGAGCCGCCGTTCGCCGTCCGCGCTGCGGTAGTTGACCACGTCGATGCCGAACTTGGACGTCACGGTGGTGCGCGACCAGCCCACGGGCCGGGCGATACGGAACCCCTCCTCGTCCTCGTACAGCTCGTACCCGGCGGGGAGTTCGGGCGCCGAGGCGGTCGGGGACGCGGTGTCCTCGGTCGGCGAGGGGGTCGGCGACGCGTAGGGACCGCTCTGCTGCGAGACGATCCCCGTGGGCGTCGGGCTCACGTCACCGGCCTTGTCGTCCTGGTCCCCACCGCCGACGACCTGCGTCAGCACCAGGGTCACGGCGACCCCGACGGCGGCGACACCGGCGAGCGCGGACCAGACGAGCCGGCGGTTCGTCCCGGCGGAGGGCTCGGGCACGGCCGTCTGGCCGGCGGTCGACCAGCCGGCCCCCGACCACTCGGCCCCCGACCACTCGGCCGACGGCGCGGCCCCGCCGCCCCCGATCTGTTCGGCGGAGGACCAGCCGTCGCCGGGGGCGCCGGCGGTTCCGGGACCGTGCCAGGTGCTGCCGCTTCCGGTGCCGGGCCAGCCTGGGGGCGGTGGCGGTGGCGGTGGCGGGGAGGGAAACGGTCCCGCGGAGCCGCCGGGCCCCGCAGCCGTGTCGCCGGTGTCCGACCCGGCCCTTTCCGACCCGCCCCTTTCCGACCCGGCCGCCGGCGGCCACACGGGCGCGGCGGGACCCGCCGAAGCCGTGGCGTCCGCCTCCACGTCCGCGTCAGCCGGCGGCACGCCCGGTGGGGCCGGGGGCGGCGGGGTGACCGGACCGGTCGCGGTCTCGCCGCCGTCCCCGTCCTCCCACCGCTGCGTCTCCTCGTTCCAGTACCGCACTCCCCCGCTCATGGCGTCCCCTTCCCGCTCGCCCCGCAGCGCTCTCTCACAACCCGAGCAGCCCCGCCACGGCCCCCGCCGACGCGACCAGACCGACCAGCGCCTGCGCGTCGTCCAGCAGCGCCCGCAGCCGTTCCCGCCGGGTCGGTCCCGCCTGGCCCGTGGTGACGATCTCCTCCTCCGTCTCGGCCAGCGCGGTGTCCAGCGCGGCCGTCTGGTCGGTGGCCCTGAGGCGGGTCAGGTCCTCGCGGAGTTCCCGTACGGCGGTCAGGAGCGCCTCGGCGCTCTCGTCCCGCTGGGGCGCCGTACCGTGGTGGCTCTCGGCGTGCGCGTGGCTGCCGATGGCGAACGTGCTGCCGTGGACACCGCCGCTGATGCTGACGCCTGGCTCATCCGTTGCCATTGCCGCTGGCTCCCTTCTGTGACGCGGTCCCCGCGCCGCCGGTGAACGCGGAGGCGTTCTTGCCCACCGCGAAGGTGCTGCCGTGGACGCCGCCCTCGACGTGCACGCCGCCGCTGCTGATGTTCACGATCTTCTGGACGAACTCGCCCGTCTGGTAACCGGATTCGGCCAGCGCGGTCAGCACGCCGTGCGCGACCCGGTCCTGCACGCTCCTGAGGTAGCGGTAGGCGTCCATCTCCTGGAAGCGGGACCCCTCGTCCATCGAGCCGAGCTCGCGCACCGACAACGCCGGGCCGTCGGGCAGCGCGCCCGCGTAGCCGCCGGTCAGCAGCTTCCACGCGTACCCCGCCCCCCGGCCGAGGGTGGCGAGGGAACGGGCCGCGGAGCCCGGCACCCGGGCCACCGCCCAGGCCGCCTTGCCGAGGACGTTGTTGTGCCGGTAGGTGTGGGCCGCGCGGTCGGCGTCCTTGAAGTCCTCGCGCACCGGCAGCAGCACATGCGGGGCGATCTCCAGCATGAGCATCCGGCCCTGGGTGTGGACGCGCACGAAGACCGTGACGACCAGCTCCTCCTCCCAGCCGCCGACCCGGATCCGCAGGAAGTGCCGCCGCTTCTCGGCGCCTTCCTCGACCGCGCGCGCCCGGTGGTCCTCGAAGGCCTGCGGGTGGTACGGGGCCTCCTCGCGCCGGCGCAGCCCCTCGGCGGGCAGGAACACACACTCGTCGATCTCCAGCCAGCGCAGCCGGTCGCGGACCGTGTGCCCGGCGAACTCCGAGGGCAGCCGCAGCTGTTCGAGCAGCGGGCGGATCTTCTCCAGGACCGCGCGGTTGTTCAGCGGGAGCTGTTCCTTCTTCATCTCGTCGGGCCGCAGTTCGACGGCGATCACCCAGGTCTCGTAGGCGAACCCGGCACCGCAGAAGGGACGCTTCTCGTGGTACATGACCAGCGGCGCGTGCTGCTCGATGCGGATGCGCTGCTTCAGCCGCTGGAACCGCGGCCCCTCGGCGCGCTCGGCGGGGTCGCCGGCCGCGTCCGGGAAGCGCTGCGGGGACAGCTCGGCGCCCACCGCCCTGGCGAACTGGCCGCGCTGCGCGGCCACGCACACCGCGATCAGCGCGAAGACGACGATCACCAGCCACGCCTGCAGTGGCCCGATCAGGCCGTTGACCCCGTCGAAGTCGGGGAACAGCAGGTCGGACGGGTCGGAGGAGTCACCGTAGGAGCCGTACGAGCCGCCATAGCCGTAGGAGTCGCCGAAGGAGCCGGAGCCGCCGTAGGACGAGGAGTCGTCGTCGCCTCCGCCGAACGCGACGACCAGGGCGAGGATCAGGAACATCGCGAAGACGAGCCGCCCCCACCAGCGCATGACGAAGGCCGGCACCCGCCGGTACAGCGGCGGATTCGCGCCCTTGCCCCGGACCCACGAGGCGGCCGCGAGCATCAGGCTGGGCATGAGGAACGCGAACAGCAGCCCGCCGGTCAGCGGCAGCCCGATCACCCACAGACCCAGGATCAGCCCGGCCCACAGCAGCTCCTGGCGCCGGGCCCGCAGCGCGTGCGCGAGCACCCGGGCCGCGTCGAGGCCCAGCGAGGGCGCCACGATCCGCTGTTCGTTCAGGTGCAGCTGCTCGATGACCCGGTCCCGGTAACCGGAATCCAGGTAGGTGCCGGCGCACAGCAGCCGGGTCGCCTCGCTGGCGTGCGGCGGCGTGGCGGGGCCCGGCGGTGCGGACTGCGGCTGCCGAGGCACAGATGTAGTAGTCACGCGGCTCCCCCGATGCGTGCAAAGCCCTTGTTCAGTGCTGTTGTTGACAACGGATCAGCATAGAGGTGCGGATGGGGTCGGCAAACCGGAATGTGCGTACCCGTGGACACCGGGTAATTTATTTGACTAATGTCAAAGATTATGGACCCGGTGTCGATTGAGCACGTGGCGGAGTTCCGCCGGTTCAACCGCTACTTCACCCGCCGTATCGGCGCCCTGGACGACCACTACCTCGGCCAGGACCGCCCGCTCGGTGAGGCGCGGCTGCTGTTCGAGATCGGTGAGGGGGTCTCGTTGCGTGAGCTCAGGACCCGGCTCGGACTGGACGCCGGATACCTGAGCCGGATGGCGAAGACCCTCCAGGCGCAGGGCCTGGTGCGGATCAGCGTCCACCCCGAGGACAGCCGGCTGCGCAGGATCGAGCTGACCCGCGCCGGAAGGGCCGAGCTGGGGGAGCAGAACCGCCGGGCCGACGCCCTCGCGGCCGGACTGCTCGACGGACTCACCCGGGCCCAGCGCGACCGGCTCACCGAGGCGATGAGCACCGCCCAGCGCCTGCTGCGCCTGGCCGGCATCACCGTGGCCCCGGTCGACGGCGCCGCCCCCGACGCCCGCGCCTGCCTCCAGGCGTACGCCGCCGACATCGACGCCCGCTTCCCGGAGGGCTTCGACGCGTCCGACCTGGTGCGCCCCGAGGAGGTCTCCGGGGAGGCGGGCGCGTTCTTCGTGGCGTACGAGGAGGGGCGCCCGGTGGGCTGCGGGGCGCTGCGACGGCTGGAGCCGGGGGTCGGGGAGCTCCGCCATGTGTGGGTGCACCCGGACGCCCGCCGCCTCGGCCTCGCCCGCCGGATCCTGTCCGCGCTGGAGTCGGAGGCCGCCGCCCGCGGCCTGACCGTCCTGCGGCTCGACACCCACGCGTCGCTCACCGAGGCGCAGACGATGTACCGGGCGTGCGGCTACCGGGAGATCCCGCCCTACTCGGAGCACGTCTACGGCGACCACTGGTTCGAGAAGCGGCTGTCCGGCTGACGACCCGATCACCCGGCCACGGGGATTCGCGTACTATCGCGTTCAGCCGGAAACGAGTACTGTCGCGTTCGGTTCGGCTGTCGGCCCAACCGTCCCTGCTCGTACCCGAGTTGCTCCGAGGAGCCGCCGTGCCCTCCCTTCTGAACCCGGTCGTCAGCGCACTCCTGCTCCGGAGCGTCGGCACCGGGACCGCTCCGGCCGGGGGCGGCGCCCGCGCCGGGCTCGATGTCCGTCCCCGTCAGCCGGCGCGCGCCCTGGTCCCCTCGGGCCCGCTCCCGCGCAGGCACTGCGGCGCCCGGGCCCGGCCCGCGCCCCGTGGGGCCACCGGGTCGCGGCCGGCGCGCGGCTGCGTCGCGCGTGACGGGGGCGCTCACCCCCGGCGGGGCCCGGTCGGGCTGTGCAGCTCGGCCGGCCGCTCGGCCCCGAGGCGATGCAGATCATGACGGCCGGTGCGCCGACGGTCCCCCCTCAGTCGCACCGAACCCCTCACCGCCCGCACGCAGGACGCGGGCCAGAGTGGTCGCCCGGCCGCCGGCGCAGGCTCAGCGGCACTCCGTGTCCGCCGGGCAGAACGAGGACAGTGCCCTGGTGAGCGGCTCGCGCACCAGGGCGGGCGTGAGGGAGGCGGGGCCGGTGGCCCGGATCGCGTACAGCGTGCCGTCGGCGGCCTGGAAGCGGTGGTCGACGACCTGGCGGGCGCCGAGGTCCGGGTCGTCGTAGCGGTAGACGAGCTCGGCCCAGGTGGTGCCGGAGGCGCGGTCGAGGACCTGGTAGCCGGGCTGGCGGGCGAAGCCGTAACCGCGGTCGTTCTCGGCCAGGTCGAGCGACTGGGCCGGGGTGTCCTCCGCGATCCGGAAGAGCTGGAGCCGGCGGCCGTCGGCGGGGGCGTCGAAGCTGACGACCGGCGCCAGCTGCCCCTGTTTCTCCGTACGCGCCCAGCCCTTGGGGATGTCCACGGTGTAGCCGACGGGGTCCTGGACGCGGTGGTACGCCGAGCCGGTGGAGGCGGAGGAGCCGGAGGCTGAGGCGGACGCGGACGCGGAGGCGGACGCGGACGCGGAGGCCGGAGGCGACGAGGTGGCCGTGACGCTCGGGGCCGGACCCGCGCCCGTGTGAGTACCGGAGTTGAGGGAGGTGCCCCGGAGGAGCAGCCAGACGCCGACGCCGACCGAGACGCCGACCAGGACGGCCACCGTGAAAGCGGCGAACACCCGCCGGACGCGGTGCGGCGCGTGCGGAGGGCCCACGGGAACCGGCGCCTGGGTCCCGGCCGTGGCCCAGGGCGGCGCGAACGAGGTCTGGGTCTCCGCGGAGGCCCACGGCGGGGTGGTCTCCGCCGCTTCCGAGCTCCAGGCCGACCGGCCCCTGTCCTCGCTCGGCTCGTGTTCCGCCCCGGAACCGGAGCTGCAGCCGTTCCAGCCATTCCAGCCGTTCATCGCGCACCCCCCGCATCACCCCACCGGGTAAGACTTCGACCGTAGGGCGAAAAACGGCCACGGGCCCTGTTCCGGAGGGAACCGGAACAGGGCCCGTGCAGGCTCGTGACAGAGCCGTCGAGAAAACTCAGATGAGACCGAGCGCGCGGACCGCCTCGCGCTCCTCCTCGAGCTCCTTCACGGAGGCGTCGATGCGGGCGCGGGAGAACTCGTTGATGTCCAGGCCCTGGACGATCTCGTACTGCCCGTCCTTGGTGGTGACCGGGAAGGAGGAGATCAGGCCCTCCGGGACGCCGTAGGAGCCGTCCGAGGGGATGCCCATGGAGGTCCAGTCGCCGTCCGCGGTGCCGTTGACCCAGGTGTACACGTGGTCGATGGCGGCGTTGGCGGCCGAGGCGGCGGAGGACGCGCCACGGGCCTCGATGATCGCGGCACCGCGCTTGGCGACGGTCGGGATGAAGTCCTCGGCCAGCCACTTCTCGTCGTTGACGGTCTCGGCGGCGTTCTTGCCGGCGACCGTGGCGTGGAAGATGTCCGGGTACTGGGTGGCGGAGTGGTTGCCCCAGATGGTCAGACGCTTGATGTCGGCGACCGTGGTGCCCGTCTTCTTCGCGAGCTGGGTCAGCGCGCGGTTGTGGTCGAGGCGGGTCATCGCGGTGAAGCGCTCGGCCGGTACGTCCGGGGCGGCGGCCTGGGCGATCAGCGCGTTGGTGTTCGCCGGGTTGCCGACGACGAGGATCTTGACGTCGTCCGCGGCGTGGTCGTTGATGGCCTTGCCCTGCGGCTTGAAGATGCCGCCGTTGGCCTCCAGGAGGTCACCGCGCTCCATGCCCTTGGTGCGGGGGCGGGCGCCGACGAGCAGACCGACGTTGGTGCCGTCGAAGGCGACGTTCGGGTCGTCCGTGATGTCGATGCCCTGGAGCAGCGGGAAGGCGCAGTCGTCGAGCTCCATGGCGGTGCCCTCGGCGGCCTTCAGCGCGGGGGTGATCTCCAGCAGGCGGAGCTTGACCGGCACGTCCGCGCCGAGCAGCTGGCCGGAGGCGATGCGGAAGAGCAGGGCGTAACCGATCTGGCCGGCCGCGCCGGTGACGGTGACGTTCACGGGAGTGCGGGTCATGGCGTTCTCCGTATGACAGCTGGCGGTGGGGCGTCCCTGCCCCGGACGTTTGATCGATCTCTCGGCGTCAAGAGATCTCCAGCGGTCAGGCTATCGCGCATCCGGGGACCCGGACGTCCGGGTCCGTGTGGCCCACCCCACAGAGCCCCGGAACAGAGCCCGGAAACGAGCCCGGAAAAGAGGCGGCCGCCCGTCCGGGAGAGGGGGGACGAAGGCGGCCGCCGTATGGGGGTACCGATTGCCGGACTCCCGTGGGGGTACGGTTCGCGTGCCCCCGATCCGACAGTCCATGCACACCCCGGGAAGATTCAGCCGGTGCACCCCCGCTGCCCGGAGGCCAGGGTCACACACGCCGTGGCCGCACCGGCGTCCTTCACGGCCACCATCGGCGTGTAGGCGATCGTGTCCCCCGCCTCGGTGATGCTCCCGCTCCGCTCGGTCGCCTTCCCTGCGGTCACCTCGACCTTGTCCCCCTGACCGGCCTGGGTGACCCTGCCCCACGCCGCCCCGCAGGTCTCGCTGTACCGCACCTCGACCACGGTGGCCCCCACCGTCGCGGTCTTCGCGGTCGTCACCAGGTTCCCGCTGCAGCCCATGGCCTCGGCGTCCTTGCCGGTGCACCCGGCACCGCTGCACTTGACCCCGGCGGGCAGCGAGACGGACGTACTGGCGGACGGCGAGGGGGACGTCCCGGACTGGTTCTTCTTGTCCCCGCCCGGGTCGGTCAGGAAGAACACGGCGGCCACCACGACCAGCACTCCGACGACCCCCACGAGGAACATCGTCAGCCGCCGCTTCCCGCCTCCGGAGGAACCGTCCCCGGGACGCGCGTCCTGCGGCTGGTCGGACGGTCCAGGCACCCCCGGTGCCGCCGGTGTCGCCGGCGTCCGCCCCGGACCCTCGGTGGAGACGGGCGCGGGAGCGGGTGCCGCCGTACGTCCCGAGGTCTGCGACGGCCCCTGGTACCCCGCCACACCCCAGGAATTGGCGCCCGAGGAGACGCTGTCCACGTCCGCCGCGGTCGGCTGCGGCGGCACCGTGGGGGCGACCCCCGCAGGTCCCGCCACCCCCGGCAGCGCCGTCGCGCTGCCGCTCTTGCGGGCCGTCTTGGTGCCCTTGGCGTTCGCGGGCGGTGCCCCGAACTCGCCGAGCGCGGCCCGCGCCTGGGAGATCCGGATGGCCTCCATGGTCATGTCGTGGCGCATCTCCGAACGGCTCCAGGCGCGTTCGGCGAGCTCCCACATCGTGGTCAGGTGGATCGGATTGGTGCCGGTCACCTCGGCCAGGGCGACGATCGCGCCCTTCGGCGCGAGCAGCCGGCCGTTCAGATACCGCTCCCAGGACGTCTTGCTGTAACCCGTGCGGTCGGCGACGGCCGCGATGCTCAGGCCGCTGCGGTCCACGAGCCGCCGCAACTGGCTCGCGAACTCCCTGACCTGCGGATCCAGTTCATCCGGCAAGGCCCTCCAACGAGGCATTGCTCCCCCTCTTTTCCCCCGGTCGGTGCTGGCTGTTCCCCGCTCTTCCCCGTGCGGTAAGGATCTCAGCTCCCCGGGTGGGGGCGCACGGGAGCATCCGCAAGTTCGACACGTTAGCCGCGCTGTCGAACATCCCCATATCAAATACGCAAACTTGTCGATACATCGTCACAGGTGGAACACACCGGAAATAACGGCCGCCACGCAGGCCCCCGATCACCCAGACGCAACGGCACCGGCCACTCCGAGCAGCAGGACGAGCACGAGCAGCAGCGCGGCGGTCAGGAGGAGGGGGTTCATGCCGGTGGCGCCCTTCCCGGGAGGCTCGTCCCACCACGGCAGGGTGGGGTCGTCCTCGTACCTCTCGCCGTCACCGCCCTCCTCGCCCCCGGCGGCCCGCGCGGGAGCCGCCGGACGGGGCCAGGCCTTGACCGCCAGTTCCCAGCGGACACCGAAGCGCTCGGCGTCGGTGGTGTCGAGGCCCGCGATCCGGCACAGGGCGGCGACGGCCTGCCGGGGCGGGGGCTGGGTGGCGTTGAGATAGCGGTGCCAGGAGGACTTGCTGTACGCGGTGCGGGCGCCGAGCGCGACGAGGCTGAGCCCCGTGCGGTCCTTGAGCTGTCTGAGCTGCTCCACGAAGTGCCGTACCTCCGGCGGCAGATCGTCGGGCAGCGCCTGCCAGCCACTCATCGCCCACCTCCGCGGCGTTTTCACCTGCTCCCAGGCAATTGACGACGTCACAGGCCTGATCGGTTCCTTGTCCCGGGTCGGCTGTGGCAGCTCGCGCACACCGTGCCGGAACCGTCACCGCTGTGCCACAGCGGACTGACAGCGGTTGAACAGGCTGTTCGCGCCACAGGACGCTGGACCGTGACGGCGGCCCGTCCCTCGTCGGGGGTGGGGGCGGACCGCCGGTACCCGCTTCGGGTCAGTTGCTGCTGACCGTGAAGTGCAGGGTGTCCTTCAGGAAGGGGATCTCCAGCCAGGGATGCGGCTGCACCATCATCGCCAGCAGGACGATGACGGTGCCGAGCACGCCGTACGTGGCGATGTCGGTGAAGCGGGAGCGGACGGCGAGCATGCCGACGTCCGGCAGCAGCCAGCGCAGCACGGCACCGCCGAGCAGGGCGACCCCGATGAGGAGCGTGCCGACGCGGAACTGGTCGAGGGCGGTCACCAGCAGCCCGAGCCCGACCGAGGCCAGCACCGCGAGCACCGGCCACTGCCGGGCGGGCGCCGGAGCGTCCCGCGGTGCGGCCCGGCCGCCGCCCTCGGGCCGCGCGGTGTCCCGGGTGAACAGCGGGAACCGGCGGGTGACCCGCCGCGGCACCCCGTCGGCATCGGGCGCGCTGATCGCGTCCCGTACGACGATGTCGGCCTGCTCCTCGGGGTCCGGGGCGTTGTCCACCCGGGCCTCGGCGCCCTCACCGGACGTCCGACCGGCTCCGTCCGCCGCAGCCACCGGCTCCTCCTGGGGGCCCGGCGCCGCGGTCGCCCCGGTCGCCGCTCCCCGCTTCTCGGGGCCCCGCGCCTCAGCCGACACTGCGCTCCGCCGCCTCGACCACGTTGACGAGCAGCTGGGCGCGGGTCATCGGGCCCACGCCGCCGGGGTTCGGGGAGATGAAGCCGGCGACCTCGGCGACGCCGGGGTGGACGTCGCCCACGATCTTGCCCTCGGCGTTGCGGGAGACGCCGACGTCGAGAACGGCGGCGCCCGGCTTCACGTCCTCGGGGCGGATCAGGTGGGCGGAACCGGCGGCGGCGACAATGATGTCCGCGCGCTTGAGGTGCGCGGACAGGTCACGGGTGCCGGTGTGGCACTGGGTCACCGTCGCGTTCTCGCTGCGCCGGGTGAGCAGCAGCGGCATCGGGCGGCCGATGGTCACGCCTCGGCCGACGACCACCACCTCCGCGCCCTTGATCTCGACGCCGTAGCGGCGGAGCAGGGTGAGGACGCCGTTGGGGGTGCAGGGCAGCGGCGCCGGCTCGTTGAGGACCAGGCGGCCGAGGTTCATGGGGTGCAGGCCGTCCGCGTCCTTGTCCGGGTCCATGAGCTCCAGGATGCGGTTCTCGTCGATGCCCTTGGGCAGCGGCAGCTGGACGATGTAACCGGTGCACGCCGGGTCGTCGTTCAGCTCGCGGACGACCGACTCGATCTCCTCCTGCGTGGCCGTCTCGGGCAGTTCACGCTGGATGGAGGCGATGCCGACCTGCGCGCAGTCGCGGTGCTTGCCGGCGACGTACTTCTGGCTGCCGGGGTCGGTGCCGACGAGGATCGTGCCGAGGCCGGGCGTGACGCCCTTCTCCTTCAGCGCCGCCACGCGGGCGGTCAGATCGGACTTGATCGCGGCTGCGGTGGCCTTGCCATCGAGAATCTGGGCGGTCATGCCCCCATCCTCGCGGATGACCCGGCCCGGGTACCAATCCGGGTTCCCCCGTGGCCCCGCCCAAGATCGGCGAGGTTGCACTTGCACAACACATACCGAATGGGTCTGGACAACAACACACCTGCCTACAACGATGTCTGGCGCAGTATCGCGGTTGGTGTTCGGGGGGCAGACCGCTCAGCCATGACGTTCCTCCGCGCAGTCCCGCATTGTCCCCAGCTTGGCCAACGGAGGATCACCATGAGTTTCGGCTCGCCCAACAACCCGTACGAAAAGCCGCAGAACCCCCAGCAGCCGCAGCAGCCCCAGCAGCCGGGTTACGGCTACCCGCAGCAGCAGCCGCAGCAGCCCGGTTACGGCTACCCCCAGCAGGCCCCGCAGGGTGTCCCGCCGCAGCAGGGCTACCCCCAGCAGCAGGGCTACCCGCAGCAGCCCGGTTACGGCTACCCGCAGGCGCCGCAGGTCCCCGCCTCCGCCTACGGCTACCCGCAGCAGCCGGGCTACGGCGCGCAGCCGCCGTACGCGAACTGGGGCCAGCGTTTCCTCGGCACCCTGGTCGACGGGCTCGTCTTCGCGGTCCCGTACCTCCTCGTCATCTTCGGCGGCAACGCCCAGAACGGGGCCCTGATGGCGATCGGCGGCATCGCGCTCCTCGGCCTCGCGATCTACCAGCTGATCATCGAGGGCAAGAACGGCCAGACGCTCGGCAAGAAGGCGCTCGGCATCCGTCTGGTGCGGGAGATCGACGGGCAGCCCCTCGGTGTCGGCATGGCCTTCGTCCGCCGCCTCGCGCACTTCCTGGACAGCCTCGCCTGCTACCTCGGCTGGCTGTGGCCCGCCTGGGACGCCAAGCGCCAGACCTTCGCCGACAAGATCTGCTCGTCCATCGTCATCCGGACGAACTGAGCATCGCCTCACCACAATTGACGGCGGATCGCCACGACGCCTTCTCGCCATACTTTCCCAGGGGCCGTGTCACACCGTGACACGGCCCCTGGGCGTAGGACCGTGTACAGCGTCATCGTGGTGCCTCCGCCGACCACGGACCCACGGGAGAGCGCCGCTCCGGACGGCACCGGGTCCTTCGTATCCCGGCATCGCCCGGCGGTGGGGCGCTAGCCTCTCCTCAGTCAACTGGCGTGACGCATGAGCACGTTGAGGAACGAAGAGGCAGGTCGGGGGGACCGTGACAGACATACCGGCGGCCGGTGAGACCGCGCTGCGGCAGGCGGGCGCGGTCCCGCTGCTGCCCGCCGATCCCGGACGTATCGGACCCTACGTCCCGCTCGGGCTGCTCGGCAGCGGCGGTATGGGCCGGGTCTACCTGGCCCGGCGTGCCGACGACAGCCCGGGGCTCGCCGCCGTGAAGGTGATCCGGCCCGAGTACGCCGAAGGGCCGGACTTCCGGCGGCGGTTCGAGCGGGAGGCCGCCGTGCACGGGCGGGTGCGCACACCGCGCGCACCGCATCTGCTGGGCACCGGCTTCGACGACGCGCTGCTGTGGATGGCCACCGAGTACCTGCCCGGCCTCAGCCTCGCCGAGGCGGTCCGCGAGTGCGGGCTGCTCGAACCGGCCGGGGTGTGGCGGCTGGTGGCGGAGCTCGGGGAGGCCCTGTCGGCGCTGGCCGCCGCCGGGGTCGTACACCGCGATCTCAAGCCGTCCAACGTGATCCTGTCCCCCCGGGGCACACACGTCATCGACTTCGGCATCTCCCGCGCGGCCGACAGCAGCGCGATCACCACGACCGGCCACCGGGTCGGCACGGCCGCGTACATGGCGCCCGAGTATCTGCGCGAGGGCCGCTGCGACGCCGCCTCCGACGTGTTCTCCCTCGGCTGCACCATCGTCTACGCCGCCACCGGGCACGCCCCCTTCGGCGACGGGACCGGGGTGGACGTCATGCACCGGGTCGCCTTCGAGGCACCCGACACCGAGGTCATGGCCGAACTCGCCGAGGCGGACCCCGCGTTGGCCGCCCTGTTGGCCGCCTGCCTGGCCAAGGACCCCGCCGGCCGCCCCGCCCCGCGACAGCTGATCGACGCGGCCACGGCCGCGGGACACGGCCGCGCGTCCCACTGGCACGACCCGCTGGCCGCCCGGCTCCGGGAACGGCAGCAGGGGTGCGCGGCGCTGGAGGACGTGCCCGTCCGGCAGTCCCCCCACTTCCGCACGCCCTTGGAGCCGGTGCTCTCACCGGGCCCCGCCCCGGCCACCGGGACCGGCGGGCGGCGCAGGCCCCTGCTGGCCGCCGTCGCGGGCATCGCCGTCGGAGCCGTCGCCGTCGGAGCCTTCCTGCTCACCCGTCCGGGCCTCGACTCCCCGGCCGCGGCCGCCCCGACCCGCGCCGCCGAGGTCACCGCCTCCGCCGCTCCGGCCTCTTCGGGGCCCAGTGCGTCCGCCTCGCCCTCCGGCAAGGACACCGACGAGAAGAAGAAGGACCGGAAAGAGGCGCAGACGGCCGCACCGGAGAAGAGCGCCGGCGCGCCGGACAGCACCCCGTCCGCGACAGCCACCCGGAGCAACGGCGGTGCACAGGGCGGCAGGAGCACCGCCCCCACCCCCACCACCACCGTGACGAAGACCGCCGCACCCCCGGCCACCCCCGCCTGGATCTCCGGCTGCACCTACTACTCGGGCACCGAACAGACCGAGTACGGCGACAAGGGCCAGCGGGTCGTCCAGGTGCAGTGCATGCTCACCAAGCGCGGCTACAGCGTGGGCGGTTCGGGCGTGGACGGCGAGTTCGGCAAGGACACCCAGGCGGCGGTCAAGCAGTTCCAGAGCGCCAAGGGGCTGGAGGTCGACGGCCAGGTGGGTCCCCACACGTGGGCGGCGCTCCGCAGTTCCACGTAGCGCCGCCCAGGCCGGTGTTCCGGTTCCGTCAGTGGAAGAAGTGCCGCGTCCCGGTGAAGTACATCGTGACGCCGGCCTTCTTGGCGGCCTCGACGACGAGCTCGTCACGGACCGAGCCGCCCGGCTGGACGACCGCCTTCACACCGGCCTCCAGGAGGACCTCCAGGCCGTCCGGGAACGGGAAGAAGGCGTCCGAGGCGGCGTACGAGCCCTGCGCCCGCTCGGCACCGGCCCGCTCGACGGCGAGCTTCGCGGAGTCGACGCGGTTGACCTGCCCCATGCCGACGCCGACGGAGGCGCCGTCCTTGGCGAGGAGGATGGCGTTGGACTTGACGGCCCGGCAGGCCCGCCAGGCGAACGCGAGCTCGGCCAGTTCGTCGGCGCCGAGCGCCTCGCCGGTCGCCAGGGTCCAGTTCGCCGGGTCGTCGCCCTCGGCCTGGAGACGGTCGGTGACCTGGAGGAGCGCGCCGCCGTCGATGGGCTTGACCTCGGCGGGGTGCGCGGGCGCGGCCGGGGCCTTGAGGACCCGGATGTTCTTCTTCTTGGCGAGGGCCTCGAGGGCGCCGTCCTCGTAGTCGGGCGCGACGATGACCTCGGTGAAGATCTCGGCGACCTGCTCGGCCATCTCCTTGGAGACCGGGCGGTTCACCGCGATCACACCGCCGAACGCCGACAGCGGGTCACACGCGTGTGCCTTGCGGTGCGCCTCGGCCACGTCCGCGCCGACCGCGATGCCGCAGGGGTTGGCGTGCTTGATGATCGCGACGGCCGGCTCGGCGTGGTCGTACGCGGCACGGCGGGCGGCGTCCGTGTCCGTGTAGTTGTTGTACGACATCTCCTTGCCGTGCAGCTGCTCCGCCTCGGCGAGACCGACGCCGGTGCCGTCGACGTAGAGCGCGGCGGGCTGGTGCGGGTTCTCGCCGTAGCGCAGGGTGCTCTTGCGCTCCAGGGCCGCGGCGATGAACTCGGGGAACGGGGAGTCGTCCGCGGGGGCGTAGGCGCTGGCGAACCAGCTGGAGACCGCGATGTCGTACTCGGCGGTGTGCCGGAAGGCCTCGGCGGCGAGCCGCTTGCGGGAGGCGAGGTCGAACCCGCCGTCCTTCACCGCTGTCAGGACGTCGGCGTACCGCTCGGGACTGGTGACGACGGCGACCGACGGGTGGTTCTTGGCGGCGGCGCGCACCATGGACGGGCCGCCGATGTCGATCTGCTCGACGCACTCGTCCGGGGAGGCACCGGAGGCGACGGTCTCGCGGAACGGGTAGAGGTTGACGACGACCAGGTCGAAGGGCTCGACGCCGAGCTCGGCGAGCTGCTCGCGGTGGCTGTCGAGGCGCAGGTCGGCGAGGATGCCGGCGTGCACGCGCGGGTGCAGGGTCTTGACGCGGCCGTCCAGGCACTCCGGGAAGCCGGTGAGTTCCTCGACCTTGGTGACGGGGACACCGGCGGCGGCGATCCGGCCGGCGGTCGACCCGGTCGAGACGAGTTCCACGCCCGCCTCGTGCAGGCCGCGCGCGAGGTCTTCGAGGCCGGTCTTGTCGTAGACGCTGATGAGCGCCCTGCGAAGGGCCCGCTTGTTGCTCTCGGCGGTCACTGGATAACTACCTTTCGTCCCTCAATGCGATAGCCGTTGCGGGCGAGCCGCCCCACGACCTCGACGAGCAGTCTTCGCTCGACTTCCTTGACGCGCTCGTGCAGAGCGCTCTCGTCGTCCTCGTCCCGGATCTCCACCACGCCCTGGGCGATGATCGGTCCGGTGTCGACGCCGTCGTCGACGAAGTGGACGGTGCAGCCGGTGACCTTCGCTCCGTACGCGAGCGCGTCGCGCACTCCGTGGGCCCCGGGAAAACTGGGCAGCAGCGCGGGGTGGGTGTTCACGAACCGCCCGCCGAAGCGCGCGAGGAACTCCTTGCCCACGATCTTCATGAACCCGGCGGACACCACGAGGGCGGGTTCGTACGCGGAGACGGCCTCGGCGAGGGCCACGTCCCACTCCTCGCGGGTCCCGAAGTCCTTGACCTTGCGGACGAAGGTGGGGATCCCGGCCCGCTCGGCCCGCGCCAGCCCCTCGATGTTCTCCCGGTCGGCCCCCACGGCCACGATCTCGGCGCCGTACGCCTCGGTGCCGGCCGCCGCGATGGCGTCCAGCAGTGCTTGGAGGTTCGTACCGGATCCGGAGACCAGCACGACCAGGCGCTGAACCGGCCTGGCCTGCTCGGCCACGGGCTTGGCGGCCACGGCGGGGCCCTTTCTCGGGGGAGCGTTTGTACGGTCGTACGAATGCTTCGAGCCCCGGGATACGGGGAAGTCTACGAAGCGGCCGAACGTCAGCAACGATACCGGCACACCGCGAGGCCCCCGCGGGACGGGGGCGTGGCCGGAAGGTAGCGTCTGGGAGGGACCGGTCCGGGAACGCGGGTGGCGCGCGACGCGTTCACGGGGTGAGGCCCGCGCCGACGGGCCCGCCGAACCGTTCGATCCACGTAAGCCATGGCAAGCCACATCCTCAAGGGGAAGACGCTCACTTGATGTCGGACCGCAGCCTGCGACTCCTCACGCTCCCCCAGCAGTCGGTGCAGGAAGGGGAGCGCAGCGGCCTGCTGCTGCGGGAGCAGCAGGCCTCGCCGCCGGACGCCCCGTCCTCCGGCAAGAAGAACGGCGAGGGGCAGGGCGGTTCGTCCAAGGACGACAATCCCTTCGCCCCGCCGCCGGAGGGCACCCCGGACCGCCCGTGGCAGCCGCGCCGCCCCGAGGGCTCGGACGGCGACGAGGGCGAGGGCGGCGGCCGCACCCCGTGGGGCAGCCAGTGGAGCGACCGCCAGCCGGGCCGCTCCGACGGCAACTTCGGCGAGCGCCCTGGCGCGGGCCCCGGTGGCGGCCCGGAGGGACAGGGCGGCGCGGGGCCCAATCCGCGCTGGGACCCGACGGATCCCTCCCAGCGCCGCGCCCGTTACGCCCTGCTGTGCGGCATGTGGGCCTTCTTCTTCGTGCTGTTCGGCTGGCCGTACGTGGGCCTGCTGCTGGGCGCGCTGGCCATGTACTGGGGCATCAGCGCGCTGCGCGCCAAGCCCCGCACCCCGGACCCCGACGCCCCCGTCCCGCCCCAGTCGGCCCGCCCGCAGACCACGGCGGCGGTGAGCGGCCTGGTCACGGCCTCCCTGGCCATCGTCTTCGTCGCGGCGAGCTTCACCGCGCGGCTGGTCTACGACGACTACTACACCTGCACGAACGACGCCCTCACCAACCAGGCCCAGAAGTCCTGCGCGGACCTTCTGCCGAAGGAACTCCGGAGCCTGCTGAGCACGAACGGCTGAGGCCGGTCGGCGGGCGTCAGTCGGTCGGCGCAGGCTTCTCCGGGGACTCCGCCGGCGGCGTGGCGGCCTCCTTCAGGGCGGCCCACCGGTTCTCGAGTGCGGCGTCGTCGTGCCAGGGCTCCGGCGGGGGCACCGGGTCCGGTTGAGGTGCGGCGGGCAGGAAGCCGTAGGGCTCGTAGGTGTCGTCCTCGGCGTACGGCTCGTAGCCGCCGCCTTCGCCGTAAGAGGTGTCCGCGGCGCTCGCCGCTGCCGTGGCGGTCCCCGAAGCGGTTCCGGAGGCGGTTCCGGAGGCGGTTCCTGAGGCGGTGTCGACCCCGGCCGTCTCCGCGCGCCGTGAGAGCCGGTCCCGCATCGGCGGCAGGGAGGGCAGGGAGGGCACCCACGTCCGCTGCCCGCCGCGTGAACGGGCGCGTGAGCGCCCGCGCCAGGCCCATACCGCGAGCGCCGTCGGCAGACCCGCCCCCGCGATCCACGCCATGACCGCCGCGCCCACCTGCCACCACACCGGCCCGAACCGGGCCAGCGCCCCCACTCCGAGCGGTCCGCCGGACAGCGCGGTCAGCGCGGCGACCGCCGCCGCGCACAGCACAGCCGCCCGCAGCACCGCGCCGGCCGTCCGCCCCCGTGTCCCCTCCGGATCCGCGGCCCGTCCCACGAACCACCCCACCACCGCCCCGGCGGCCACCGGCACGGCGCCCGCGGCCCAGTGCGCCGGTCCGCCGGCCCCCGGTCCCGGTACCGCCGCCAGCAGCGGGAACGGCGGCAGCAGCGGGGCGGGGTCCGAGGACAGCGGCCCCACGGCATGCCCGGCGCCCAGGAGGAACCCGGGTCCGGCGGCGTATCCCACCGCCCACACCGCCGCGTTCGGCAGCAGCGTCAGACACAGCAGCAGCACGGCGAACCGTCCCGACCACCCCTCCGTCAGCCGGACGAACGACCCCCGCGTCGCGTCGCCGTGCACCACCAGCGACACCCCGAGCAACACCGCCCCGCCCCCGACGAGCACCGAGACCCCGGCCCCCGCGGCTCGTGCCGCCGCCAGGAGCCGTGCCCGCGCCTCCACACCGAGGACCAGCCGCCGGACCCCGGCGGGCAGCAGCACCAGCACGCCGTCCACGGCCTCGGCGGGACGGCCGTACGCCGTCCACACCCCGGCCGCGGCCGCGCCCATGACGACGGCCGGCAGGCAGACGCAGGTCCACGTCCACGAGGGCCGCAACTCCCCGCCGCCGGCGTAGAGCGCGGCGGCCGCGCCGACGCCGAGGTAGCCGAGCACGACCCCGGTCCACGCCGTCCGCCCGGACGCCCGCGGCGGCTCCTCGTCCCCCGAGGCCACGTCCCGCGCCGCCCGGTGCACCAGCCACAACGGCAGGGCGAGCAACAGCAGCGGGGTGACGCCGAGGGGCGCCGGAACCCCGGAGAGCGTGTCGGTGCGGACCAGTTCCGCCCCGTGCGCGAGCAGCCACAGCGCGGCGGCCACGTTCAGCGCGCCGCCCGGGCCGCTGTCGGGGTACGGCGAGCTGATCCACAGCACCATCACGAGCACGGCGAACGAACCGAGCCCCAGCCCGGCGGCCACCGCGCCACCGAGGAGGCCGGCGGCCAGGCCGGGCGTCCGGTCGCGCAACCGGGTGAGCAGGGGAGACAACGAGGTGCGGCGAGCGGTCATCTGGATCACGACCGCCATGCTCCCAACGACACGCGCTTTCTCGTCGTAACAGGCGAACCCCCGATGTGTCGCTCAATATACGACTATGCGTATTTTCGGACGAAGGGGCGCCCCGTGAAGCAGAGCCCGGACGGGTCCTTGACGCAGGATCAGGTCGCCGCCCCGCACGAGGAGCTCCCGGCGACCGCCCCCCTGACACCCGCTCAGGCCTTCGACGCGCTGTACGCGTTCTGCGCGCCCGCCCTCGTCCGGCAGACCTACCTGCTCACCGGCCGCCGCCAACTCGCCCGCGAGTCGGTCGAACGGGCCTTCCAACTCGCCTGGCAGCGCTGGCCGGAGGTGGCGGTGGACCGCGACCCGGCGGGCTGGGTGCGGGTCATGGCGTACGAGTACGCCCTCTCCCCCTGGCACCGGTTCCGCCCCCGCCACCGCGGCCCCGAGGCGCCCGTCGCCGACTCGTCCGGCCGCGCGCTGATGGCCGTGCTCCAGAGACTCCCACCGCCGCAACGGCGCACGCTGCTGCTGTACGACGGTGTGGGGCTCGACCTTCCGGAGACGGCGGCGGAGACGGAGGCGAGTACGCCGACGACGGCGTACCGGTTGATGAACGCGCGGGCGGTGATCGCGGAACGGCTTCCCGAGCTGGCCGACCCGTCCTCGCTGCACGAGCGCCTGGCCTCGCTGGCCGGCTCGGAGCGGTTGCGTGCCGCGAAGCCGTCTTCCGTGCGCAGCGGGAGCGAGCGGCGGGCGCGGTTCTGGACCCGGGCGGCGATCGCGTTCACGGTGGCGCTGATCGGCACGACGGCGCTCACGCTGCGCACGGCCCCGACGCACTACGAGCCGCCGGTCGCGCCGGGGGCGGAGGTTCAGGGGGTGCCGCCGCGGGTAGGGCAGGGGCCCTTGTCGGAGGCGGAGGAGTCGCTTCGCGAGAAGCTGCGGGAGAGCGCGGGGAGCGGCCCGGAGAGGGTCGCACCGCTCGTTCGTTGACTGCGGGCCGGTGGAGGTTTTTCAGGGGCGCGGGGCTGTGTCCATGTGCGGCTCCGCCGCGTGGGCGCGACCAGCCACGACGCACCCATAGCCGCCCGACGAGCCGGGGTGGCACCCCGTAACGCGCCGGTGGGCCCGCCCCCACGCAGGGAACGGGCCCACCGACCGCAGCTGGGTACGTCAGCCGGCCAGGATCTCGCGCGCCAGCTTCGCCGTCTCGGTCGGCGTCTTGCCGACCTTGACGCCGGCGGCCTCGAGGGCCTCCTTCTTCGCGGCGGCCGTGCCGGAGGAGCCGGAGACGATGGCGCCGGCGTGGCCCATGGTCTTGCCCTCGGGCGCGGTGAAGCCCGCGACGTAGCCGACGACCGGCTTGGTCACGTTCTTCGCGATGAAGGCCGCGGCCCGCTCCTCGGCGTCGCCGCCGATCTCACCGATCATGACGATGAGGTCGGTGTCGGGGTCGGCCTCGAACGCGGCGAGCGCGTCGATGTGCGTCGTACCGATGATCGGGTCACCGCCGATACCGACGGCGGAGGAGAAGCCGATGTCACGCAGCTCGTACATCATCTGGTACGTCAGCGTGCCGGACTTCGAGACCAGACCGATACGGCCCGGCTTGGTGATGTCGCCCGGGATGATGCCGGCGTTCGACTGGCCCGGGGTGATGAGACCGGGGCAGTTCGGGCCGATGATCCGGGTCTTGTTGCCCTTCTCCACGGCGTACGCGTAGAACGCGGCGGAGTCGTGGACCGCGATGCCCTCGGTGATGACGACCGCGAGCGGGATCTCGGCGTCGATGGCCTCGACGACGGCCGCCTTGGCGAAGGCCGGCGGTACGAAGAGGACGGATACGTTCGCGCCCGTCTTCTCGATCGCCTCGGCGACGGTGCCGAAGACCGGGATCTCCGTGCCGTCGACGTCCACGGACGTGCCCGCCTTGCGCGGGTTCACGCCACCGACGATGTTCGTGCCGTCGGCGAGCATGAGCTTGGTGTGCTTCATGCCCGTGGAACCGGTCATGCCCTGGACGATGACCTTGCTGTCCTTGTTGAGGAAGATAGCCATGGCTGTGTTCCCTCGTCCCTTACTTCGCGGCCGCGAGCTCGGCGGCCTTGTCGGCCGCGCCGTCCATGGTGTCCACGCGCTGCACCAGCGGGTGGTTGGCGTCGGAGAGGATCTTGCGACCCAGCTCGGCGTTGTTGCCGTCCAGACGGACGACCAGCGGCTTGGTGACTTCCTCGCCCTTGTCCGCGAGCAGCTGCAGCGCCTGGACGATGCCGTTGGCGACCTCGTCGCAGGCGGTGATGCCGCCGAAGACGTTGACGAAGACCGACTTGACGTCGGGGTCGCCCAGGATGATCTCCAGGCCGTTCGCCATCACGGCCGCGGACGCGCCGCCGCCGATGTCGAGGAAGTTGGCGGGCTTGACGCCACCGTGCGCCTCACCGGCGTACGCGACGACGTCCAGGGTGCTCATGACGAGACCCGCGCCGTTGCCGATGATGCCGACCTCGCCGTCGAGCTTGACGTAGTTGAGGTTCTTGGCCTTGGCGGCGGCCTCCAGCGGGTTCGCGGAGTCCTTGTCCTGGAGGGCCTCGTGCTCCGGCTGACGGAACTCGGCGTTCTCGTCCAGGGAGACCTTGCCGTCGAGGGCGATGACTTCACCGGAGGCGACCTTGGCCAGCGGGTTGACCTCGACCAGGAGGGCGTCCTCCTTGATGAAGGTGTCCCACAGCTTGACGAGGACGTTCTCGACCTTGTCGGCGACCTCGGCCGGGAAGTTCGCGGCCTCGACGATCCGGCGGGCGACCTCGGGGGTCACGCCCACGTTGGCGTCGATCGGGGTCTTGGCGACGGCCTCGGGGCGGGTCTCCGCCACCTCCTCGATCTCCATGCCGCCCTCGACGGACGCGATGGAGAGGAAGGTGCGATTGGCCCGGTCCAGGAGGAAGGAGACGTAGTACTCCTCCACGATCTCCGGGGCCGTCTCGGCGATCATCACCTTGTGGACCGTGTGGCCCTTGATGTCCATGCCGAGGATGTTGGTCGCGTGCTCCACGGCCTCGTCGGCGGAGGCGGCGAGCTTGACGCCACCGGCCTTGCCGCGGCCGCCGACCTTCACCTGGGCCTTGACGACGGACTTGCCACCGAGGCGCTCGGTGGCTGCGCGGGCCGCCTCAGGCGTGTCGATGACTTCACCGGCCAGCACCGGTACATCGTGCTTGGCGAAGAGGTCCCTCGCCTGGTACTCGAACAGGTCCACGCGCTTCCGTCCCTATCAGTGATCTCGCGGTTCGTTGTCTGCGTGGGCGTGCCGCGAGGGCAACGTGACGTCCGACCGCTGTCTGTCACAAGGGAGGCGCACACGGTGTCCGAGCGCGCGGCATGTCCGTCTCGCAGGTTATCGCTGCTTGCGGGAGGCCTCTAAATCGAGGGTCACACCTGAGCGGTGATACCTGTCACATGATGCCGCGCTCACTGGCACCCGGTGCCGTGGGTGAAGGGCCTCACCGGGCTGGGGTTCGCCCGGTGAGGCCCGTTGAGCAGCCCTGCGAGGGGCTCAGGGCGGTTGATCCCCACCCCAATGGGGACCTCTCCGCCCCCGACCGTGAGGTCCCGGCAGGACAGACCGACGGCTTTCGGCCGTCCGGGGCCCGTCGCCTCACGGAGTCGGTGGAGGGACGGTCAGGCGCGGTACCGGAGGTCCTGCGCCCAACCCGGGGTGACGGATCCGGCCACGCCCTGGACGCCGGTGACGGCGTGCCCGGCGAGCGGTCCCGCGGTGTCCTGGACGGTGCCGGTCAGGTCGTCGGCGAAGGGGCCGACCTGCCCGACGACGGGGGCGGCCTCGCCGACGACGCCGTGCGCGAAGGGCGTGACCTCACCCGTGACGCCGTACGCGAGTGCAGTGGTGCTGCCCGCGACCGGCTCGACCGTCCGGGTGACGGTGTCGACGACGGGCTGGACGGCCCCGGTGACACCGTGCGCGAAGGCCGGGACCTCGCCCGTCACGCCGTACGCCAGGTCGGTGGCACGGCCCGTCACGCCGTACGCGAGCGGCGCGACGTCGCCGACGACTCCGGTCGCGAAGGGCTCGACGTCGCCCGTGACGCCCCGAGTGAGGGTGCCCGCGTCCACGACGGCCTGCCCTGCGACCGGCACCACGCCGTGCACGGCCGTGTTCACGAGCGGGGGCAGCACGGCCCCGGTGCCGTCCTGGGCGAGCTGTCCGACCAGACCGGTGGCGTAGGGCGGCACGTCGGCGACGACACCGTCGACGACCGGGAGCACATCGGCGGCGACGGCGCCGGTGGCGTACCCGGCCACGCCCTGCTGGATCTCCCCGACTCCGGCGACCGCGTACCCGGCGGTCCGCCCGACCCCGCCCACGGCCCGGCCGACGGCCGGCTCGACCCCTTCGGCGACCGGCACGACACCGTCCACCGCCTGCCCGGCGACCGGCAGCACGCCGTCCACGGCGGCCGCGGCGACGGGGGGAACGACGGCGGTCACGGTCTGGTCCATCTCGGGGGCGAAGGCGGAGAGGGGGCCGAAGAGGTAGTCGACGTCGTGCTGGGGGGTGGTGGGGGTGACGGGGGCGGTGGGTGTGCTGGGCGCGGTGGGTGTGCTGGGCACGGCGATGTCGGAGGCCTTGGTGGCGGCGGCCTGGGCGGCGTTGGCCTTCGCCTCGGCCTGTGCGGCCCGGGCGGCCTTCGCGCCCTGGATGGCCGCGGCGCCCTTCACCTTGGACGCCTTCGCCTTGGCGGCCTGGGAGACCTCGGTGCCGGGGAGGGGGGTGGTGACGTCGGAGAGGGGGGTGGTGACGGTCGCGTCCGTCGCCGGGTCCGTCGCGGAGAGGGAGGTGGCCGGGAGCTCGTCCGCGCTGGCGACGGCGGAGCCGAGAGCCCACGCACCGGTGACTCCGGCGGCTATGACGATGGAACGGCGGATGTTCTTGTTCATGAGTGCGTCAGATCCCTGGATCTTGGGAGGCCTTGGAGAGGCATGGGGACATCCGGAGCCACAGGGCTCCAGGGGGGATCCGTCCGGAGATCTGAGGAGATCTGGGGGGTGTCCGAACGGCTGGGCAGACCTGTTCCGCCCCCGCGCGGCAGGTCGGCGGGGGAAGGTCTGCCCTAGCCGGGGAAGACGGGGATGTCCCGGTGCCTGTCCCGGGTCCCGGCCGCGTCGACGCTCGCGGCGGCACCGGGCACGAGCCGCAGCGGCGCCCGGTGGTCAAGGGTGATGGCATGCGCGTCGCCGTGTCGCGACGGGCCGCTGTCCACGGCCGACTTGCCGCCCAGGGCACCACCCGGGTTGTCGGAGGGAGCCTGGTGGGCGGGCGCGTGCGCGGTGGAGGCGGTGCGGTGGGCGGAGGGGTGCGGGACGGTCTGGGGCACGGTGCCGTGCCCGCCGAACCGTGGTCCGTAGGCGGCACCGCCGTCCGCGGAGCGCTTGTCACCGGCCGGCTTTTCCGCCGCGTGATCGCCCGGCTGGGGGTGCTGCGGCGCCGAGGTGACCGGCGCGGGCACGGGCGCAGGCGCGGGCGCGGGCAGGGTCTGGCCCGGGATGCCGGGCAGGCCCGGCACCGTGGGGGCGCCCGGCACCGTCGGCAGCGTCGGCCACGACGGGGCCTCGGGGAACGAGGGCATCGTCGGCCACCCCGGCAACGTGGGCTGCGCCGGTATCCCGACCGTCCCGGTCAGCCCCGTGGTCACGGTCTCGACCAGGTCACCGACCGGCTCGACCAGATCGCCGACCGGCTGTACGACACCGTCGGCCACGGCGCCTATGACGTCCTCGGTCACCGGGCGGCGGACCTTACCGTCGGCCGGGTGCGGGAGGGCTTCAGTGCCGGATCCGGGGACGACCGGGGCGGGAGCAACCGGGGCGGGAGCAACCGGGGCGGAGGCAACGGGGGCGGAGGCAACGGGGGCGGAGGCAACGGGGGCGGAGGCAACCGGGACAAGGGCGCCGCCCTTTGCCGTGTCCGTGTCCGTGTCCGTGTCGGCGGCAGCCCCCGTCGCTGTGGCCGTGTGCGTGGCCCTCAACTCGGCCGGGGGTTCCACCGGCTGACCGACCGTCCTGCCCGGCAACACCCCGTAGCCGTCCGCCGCGTATGCCTGTCCCCCGCCGCAGAGGAAGCCGAGCACGAACAACCCGCCCACCAGCAGCCCCACTTGCAGCGCGCGCCGCCCGGCCACCGCGCGCAGCACGCGCACAGCGACACCGGGAAAGGCTGCTGACCAGGTCAAGAGGGGCGGGTCCTTCCGTGCGACGGAACGAAGCGAAACGGAACGGAACAGAACGGAATGCAAGCGAAAGGGAAACGGAGGGGAAGGGTGAAGACTGTGGGGAAGCCGATCCTTGCACGGGGTGCCCGAGGTCGCGCAACCCCCCTGTTACTGATGCGTAGCCATGTCCGTTTTGCTGGTCGAAGTCACAGGTCGCCGGATCGACAAATCACCAACGGCTGGCCCGGCCTCACCCCGGGTCAGGTATCGGAAGCGGCCGCTTCTCGATGGCCGCCGCCATCACCTCGGGAAACAGGTCGGGAGTGCAGGCGAAGGCCGGTGCGCCCAGCGCGGCGAGCGCGGCCGCGTGCTCCCGGTCGTAGGCCGGCGCCCCTTCGTCCGACAGCGCGAGCAGCGTCACGAACTGCACCCCGGACGCCTTCATCGCCGCGACCCGCTTGAGCATCTCGTCGCGTATGCCGCCCTCGTAGAGGTCGCTGATCAGCACCATCACCGTCTCCGCGGGACGGGTGAGCTGCGACTGGCAGTACGCCAGCGCCCGGTTGATGTCCGTGCCGCCACCGAGTTGCGTGCCGAACAGCACGTCCACCGGGTCGTCGAGCTGATCGGTGAGGTCGACGACCGCCGTGTCGAAGACGACGAGCCGTGTGTCGATCGACCGCATGGACGCCAGCACCGCCCCGAACACGGACGCGTAGACGACGGACGCCGCCATCGACCCCGACTGGTCGATGCAGAGAACGACCTCCTTCTTCACCGACCGCGAGGCCCGGCCGTACCCGACGAGCCGCTCAGGCACGATCGTCCGGTACTCGGGGAGATAGTGCTTGAGGTTCGCCGAGATCGTGCGGTTCCAGTCGATGTCGTGGTGGCGCGGCCGGCTGATCCGGGCGCTGCGGTCCAGGGCCCCGGTGAGAGTGGCGCGGGTGCGGGTGGCGAGCCGCTTCTCGAGGTCCTCGACGACCTTGCGCACGACGGCACGTGCCGTCTCCTTCGTCGTCTCCGGCATCGCCTTGTTGAGCGAGAGCAGTGTCCCGACCAGGTGCACGTCGGCCTCGACCGCCTCCAGCATCTCCGGTTCGAGAAGCAGGGTGGACAGTCCGAGCCGGTCGATGGCGTCCCGCTGCATGACCTGTACGACGGAGGAGGGGAAGTACGTCCGGATGTCCCCGAGCCACCGCGCCACCGACGGCGCCGAGGCCCCCAGCCCCGCCGAACGTTCCTTTCCCGCCTGCCCCTTCGCATCCCCTCTGCCGTAGAGCGCGCTCAACGCCCCGTCCATCGCGGCATCCTCCCCACTGAGCGCGCACCCGGTCCCATCGGCCGCCTCCCCGCCCAGCACAAGCCGCCAACGCCGCAGGCGTTCGTCGGTGGGGGCGGGAGAGGAGACAGGGGCGGTGGAGGCAGCCGAGGCGTTGGCCAAGACGCGCGCGGGGACCGCCGCTGCCGTGACGTCCGTCGGCTGTCCGTCGCCCAGGCCGACACCAGGATCTGCAACCGGAATGCGCGCCGGACTCATCCGCCCTCCCGAGCTCACGTTCGGCTCGATCGGCTCGCTCGGGCTGATCGGCTCGATCGGCTCGATCGGGTCGTACGTCATGCCCGTCCCCCCGTCCGGAACCGGTCCCACAGCGGGACCACTGCCACGCTCGTCCGCGAGCCGTGCTTCGCCCGGACTCCTGTCCCGTTCCCGGCTGCGGCTCCCCGCCCCTCCGTCACAACGGTGAGCGTCCTGTCGGCGCCGCCCCTCGATGCCGGCGATACCTCGGTCCTCATCCCTTCACCCCCGCAAGGTCGTTGTCGTGAAGGTGCGCCAAGCCGCCGTCCCGGTCGTCGTCCAGGCCGAGCAGCAGCCGCACCACGGGCAGCACGGCGTCCGCCCGGTCGGCGTCGAGATCGGTCCCGAACCCCGGTATCCCGGAACCGGCCCCCGCCGCGCTCCCCCGCTGTCCCGGCCCCCGTCGGACCAGTTCGCCCAGGGTCCGGCGCACACCCGGCTCGTACGCCGAGAACGTGCGCCGCAGCAGCGGCAGTACATCGGTGAACGCCTCCGCCGACACCCCGGTCAGCCAGGCGTCGACAAGTCCGAGCAGCCGCTCGTCGTGCACGAGGAGCATCCCGCCGCCTGACCCGCCCCCGACGAAACCCTCGATCCACGCGGCCGCGTCACCCGGCTCCGTCCCCGGCGACAGCACGAGCCCCATGAGCCGTGCCGCCTCGTCCTGTGCCAACTCCCCGTCGTCCAGCAGCAGCCGCACGGCCCGCCCCCGAATGACACCGGGCACGGTGTCCCGCAGGGCCAACACCTTGAGCACGGCCTGCCAACGGCCACGGAGGCCGTGGTGCGCCGGAACCGCCGCATCCCCCCCGTCGCTCCGCCCCGGAGCCGCCGTCTCGCCCAGCAGGCCCACCGCACCGTGGACCGCGTCCACATGACCCCGCATCTCCTCCGCGGCCTCCGCGTCGAGCGCGGCGCAGGCCGGGGGGAGGCCGACGAAGACGCGCTCGGCGAGGCCCGCGGCGACCTCCGTCAGGGCGCCGGTGTCGGTGCCGCGCACATCGCCGTAGCGCAGGGAACGGACGAGGGCCGGCAGGGCCTGGGCGAGGTGGCCGACGTCCGCGTCCAGCGCGGCGCGGTCGGCGAGGATCTGCATCACCGTGGGGAGGGCGTCCGGGAGTTCGGCCAGCAGACAGCGCTCGGCGAGGGCGGTGACGTCGGCCAGCCCCGGCGCGGAGACGGCGTCCGCCTCGGCCTTGGCCGTCGCGGCGGCGAGCACGGTCGTGCCCCACACCCCTGCCTCGGCGACCCGGACCGACAGCTCCGGCTCCCACCGCAGCCGCCACGTCTCCCGGAACGTGCCCGTGCTGCCCCGCGAGGCCGCCGGCTCACCCCATGCCACGCCCAGCAACCGCAGCCGGTGCAGCAGCCTGCTGCGCTCGGCGTCGTTCTCCTTGCGCAGGTCGAGCTCCAACTCCCGCTCCAGCGCCTCCGGTTTGAGCCGAAGCCGCCGCTGGATCCGGTCGAGGTCCCGCTGCAACGGCACCGCCGGCGCCGCCTGCGGCACCTCCCCCAGGACGTCCCCGACCACCAGCCGGTCGTGCACCAGCGCCAACGGCACGTCCGAGCCCTCGCACATCACCGCCCGCACCGCGTCGGTCGTCTCGCTCAGGCCGGGCAGCGGGCGGCCGCGCATCGCCGCGAGCGTCTCGGCCAGCCGTACGGCCTCGATGACGTGCGCCGAGGACACGAGCCGGTCCTCGTCCCGCAGCAGCCCCGCCACCCTGGTCAGCCAGCGCTCGACGGGCCGGTCCGGCGCGCTGAACAGGTGCCCGTACCAGCCGGGCGAATCGATTCCGGCGCCGTAGCCGCTGCGGCGCGAGAGCCTGCGGTACGTCCAGGGCACCCACGTCATGTCCGCCCTGACCTTGGGGAGCCCCTTCAGGAGAGCCTTGTCGGCGGCGACCGTGCTCTTCCGCCGCAGCGCGGGCACGTGCCAGGCCCCGCACACCACGGCCACGTCGTCCCCGAACTCCCGCTGCGCCGCCCGCACCTGGAGCCGCATGTACGCCTCCCGCACGAGGTCCCGGTCGTGTCCGCCGCTTCCGTACGTCTCGCGCAGCACCCCCATCACCTCTTCCAGCACGGTGAACGGCTCGAACACGTCGCCCTGTCCCGCCCCCCGGTGCTCGACGACGTCCTCCCACCACCGCTCGGGGTCGTCGTATCCGGCAGCCTCGGCAAGCACACCGAGCGGATCGACGCGTACGGCCTCGCGAACGGTCGGCTCGTCGCCGGGACCGGTGCCGTCACCGGCCGAAGAGGCCTCCGCGCCGCCCTGGCCGGCCGTCTCCCCCGCTGGGGCACCGCGCTCACCGGACGGGACGGTGCCCCGCTCATCCGGGGTCCCGACGCCGCTCGCCCCGGTCTCGGGGCCCCCAGAGTCCGGGGCGTCGGTGGCGGGTGCGTCCGGTCGGTCCGTGGGCCGTTCGTCCGTCTCGTCCCTGCCCCACGCCAGCGTGTGCGTGGCCGGCAGGTCGATGAAACGGGCCGGGACGTCGTGCTCCAGCGCCCAGCGGATCGCCACCCATTCCGGGGAGAACTCGGCCAGCGGCCAGAAAGCCGACCGGCCGGGCTCGTCGACGGCATGGGCGAGCAGCGCCACCGGCGGCCGCATGTCCTCCTCGGCGGCCAGCGGAATCAACGCGTCGGCCTCGGGCGGCCCCTCGATCAGCACGGCCCGGGGCCGCGCCGCGTCCAACGCCGCCCGCACGGCCCGCGCCGACCCGGGCCCGTGATGCCGCACCCCGAGCAGCAACGGCCCCGCACCGGCCTTCCGGCGCCCGTGACCGCCGACGCCGGCCTCCACGCTCCCGGACACCTCGCCTCCCTCTGCCCCCTCCCCCACTGACGCGTGCGCGCGCCTCTCTTTCGCACTCCCGGACCCACCACTGCGCACCCCACCCCCAGCGGCCGCCCCGCCGACGCCGGACGCCTCGCCGCCCCCGGCCTCACCGAACTCCGTCACACCGTCCCCCTCCCCGCCGAGGCCACTTGGAGTCGTCCTCGCCGACCGCCCCGGCCCTGTCCCCGTCGCTGTACCTCTCAAGACCCGTCACAGCCGCCCCCTTGTCTCCACTGCCCTCGGCATCCCGCACCACGGCCTCGGTGGACTCCGTGCCGTCCGACCCCAGCTCCTCCGTCACGCACTCACCTCCCGGCACGCCCGGTAGAAGTCCTTCCAGCCGTCCCGCTCGCGGACGACCGCTTCCAGGTACTCCTGCCAGATGACCCGGTCGGCCGCCGGATCGCGGACCACGGCGCCGAGGATGCCCGCGGCGACGTCACCGGCCCGCAGGACGCCGTCGCCGAAATGGGCGGCGAGGGCGAGACCGTTGGTGACGACCGAGATGGCCTCCGCGGTCGACAGGGTGCCGCTGGGCGACTTGAGCTTGGTGCGGCCGTCGGACGTCACCCCGTCGCGCAGCTCGCGGAAGACCGTCACGACGCGGCGGATCTCGGCGATGCCGTCGGGCGCGGCCGGCAGGTCGAGGGAGCGGCCGATCTGGTCGACCCGGCGGGAGACGATGTCGACCTCGGCCTCGACGCTCTCCGGCAGCGGCAGCACGACCGTGTTGAAACGGCGGCGCAGGGCGCTGGAGAGGTCGTTGACCCCGCGGTCGCGGTCGTTGGCCGTGGCGATGAGGTTGAACCCGCGGACCGCCTGCACCTCCGAGCCCAGCTCGGGTATCGGCAGCGTCTTCTCGGACAGGATCGTGATCAGCGTGTCCTGCACGTCGGCCGGGATCCGGGTCAGCTCCTCCACCCGGGCCGTCATCCCCTCCGCCATGGCCCGCATCACCGGGCTGGGCACGAGGGCGTCGCGGCTCGGGCCGTTGGCGAGCAGCTGCGCGTAGTTCCAGCCGTACCGGATCGCCTCCTCCGGGGTGCCCGCCGTGCCCTGCACGAGCAGCGTCGAGTCGCCGCTGACCGCCGCGGCGAGGTGTTCCGACACCCAGGTCTTCGCGGTGCCGGGCACGCCGAGCAGGAGCAGGGCGCGGTCGGTGGCCAGGGTGGTGACGGCGACCTCGACGAGGCGCCGCGGGCCCACGTACTTCGGAGTGATCACCGTGCCGTCCGGCAGGGTGCCGCCGAGGAGGTACGTCGCCACCGCCCACGGCGACAGCTTCCAGCGGGCCGGGCGCGGACGGTCGTCCTGCGCGGCCAGCGCGGCGAGTTCACCGGCGAAGGCTTC
Source organism: Streptomyces sp. NPDC001668 (assembly GCF_042893155.1). Classification (NCBI taxonomy): domain Bacteria; kingdom Bacillati; phylum Actinomycetota; class Actinomycetes; order Kitasatosporales; family Streptomycetaceae; genus Streptomyces; species Streptomyces sp. NPDC001668. The sequence continues at coordinate 19,501 of NZ_JBIAUQ010000020.1, read as the reverse complement.
CTCGGCATGCGGCCGCAACGCCTCGGCCGGCTCTCCCTGCTTCGGTTCCACGCTCGTCGGTTCCACGGACACAGACATGGCTGAGGCCCCCTCCAGCTCGGCCGGTTCGGATCTGTCACCAACCGTGCACCACGCCACTGACAATGCGATCCGACCTGCGGAAACGCGCTCACGGGGGACGGAGCGGCAGTCGGTCCGGGGTCGATTGTCAGTGGGGGGATCTACCTTCGATGTCATGACTCAGCAGGGGGTGCGCTGGACGGCGGATCAGGTGCTGGCACTGGCTCCTGACGCCGCCTCACGCAAAGCGGGAAGCAAACTCGGCGCGGCCGGGCCGTGGTCCGAGGCGGGGAGTTCCGACGAGGGGACGGTGTGGGGGCTGTGCAAGGGCAGTGGCAGCAAGCCGTATCAGACGGTCATCGACATCGCGGACGCCGCGGGCCCGGCGTACAAGTGCAGTTGCCCGAGCCGCAAGTTCCCGTGCAAGCACGCGCTCGGGCTGCTGCTGCTCTGGGCGGGTGGGGAGGGAGCGGTGCCGCCTGGCCGGGTACCGGACTGGGCGGAGCAGTGGATAGAGGGGAGAAGGCAGCGGGCGCAGGAGAGGCGGACGGCGGACGCGGCCGGTGCCGCCGCCGGGTCCGGTGATCCGGAGGCGGCCCGGCGCAGGGCGGAGCGCCGGGCCGTGCGGATCACGGCGGGCGCGACGGAGCTGGAGCAGCGGCTGGCGGACCTGCTGCGCGGCGGTCTGGCGGGGGCGGAGCAGGCGGGGTACGGCATGTGGGAGGAGACGGCCGCCCGCATGGTCGACGCGCAGGCGCCGGGACTCGCCGGCCGGGTCAGGGAGTTGGGACCGATTCCGTCGTCCGGTCCGGGCTGGCCGGTGCGGCTGCTGGAGGAGTGCGCCCTCCTCCACCTCCTCGACCAGGGCTGGCTGCGCCGCGAGCGGCTGCCGGACGGCCTCGCGTCGACGGTCCGTTCCCGGATCGGCCTGCCCGCCTCGGCGGACGGCCCCGCGATACGGGACCGCTGGCTGGTCCTGGCCCAGTACGACACGGCGGACGCCCGTCTGACGACCCGCCGGATCTGGCTGCACGGCACGGACTCGGAGCGCACGGCACTGCTCCTTTCCTACGGCGCGGCCGGCCGCGCCCCCGAACTGGCGCTGCCGGTGGGTCTTGAGCTGGAGGCGGAGGTGTCCCCCTATCCCGGTACCGGTCAGCTGCGGGCGGCACTCGGCGAGCAGTTCGCACCGCCCGCGCCTTCGGCGGTCCGCCCGCCGGGGGTGACGACCGAACAGGCGGCCGCCCGCTACGGCGAAGCGTTGCGGGACGACCCGTGGCTCGACTCCGTCCCCGTCACCCTGGACCGGGTGATACCGGCCCCGGACGGGGACTCCTGGCAACTGGCCGACGCCGAGGGCGACTCGGCACTGCCGCTCACCGCCTCCGCCCGCTCCCGTCCGGGTCTGTGGCGCCTGGTCGCGCTCTCGGGCGGTGCCCCGGTGAAGGTCTTCGGCGAGTGCGGCCACCGCGGTTTCACCCCGCTGACGGCGTGGCCGGAGGGTCCGGGCGAGGCGGTGCAACTGTGCTGAACCGAAGCGGCCCAGCACCCGACCGGACGGAAAGGAACCGCATGGACAAGACCTCCGCTCCCGCGCCGGACGCCTGGGAGGAACTCGTCACCTCGGCCCTGCTCGGCACCGCACGCCGCACACCGGCCGGCGTCGAAGCCGGTCCCGAGGCGCCGGTGGCGTTGCTGGACGCGGCGGCTGTGGAGACCGTACGGCGGCGGGCCGGCCTGCGGCCCGCACGCGCGGCGCAACGGCCGCAGCCGGCGCCCCAGGATCCGCGCCCCGCGCTGCCCGCGGCGGCGGCCCGCCGGCTCTCGATGCTGCTCGCCGACCGGCCGGGCACGGGCGGCGGCCGCAGGGGCACGGCACCGGATCTCATGGAGCTACTGCCGCAGTGGCTCGCGACGGCGAACGCCCGCGGTTACGCGGCGCCCCCGCAGCTGCTGCCCGCGCTGCTGGACGCGGCCCGGGGGCGTACGGATCTGCGGCCGGCGGCGCTGGCGTTCGCGGGTTCGCGGGCCACCTGGCTCGCCCGGCTGAACCCGGACTGGCGGTTCGCCCTGCGCGCGACCCCCGGCGGCGGCACGGCACTGCCGTCGGCGCAGGACACCGAGGTAGTCCGACTGCTGTGGGAGGAAGGTCTGTTCGCCGAGCGGGTGGCCCTTCTCGCGGCGATACGGGCCCGGGAGCCCGCCGCCGCGCGCGAACTGCTCATGACGACCTGGGCGACCGAGCGGGCGGAGGACCGGCTGATGTTCCTCGACTCGTTGCGGACGGGTCTGGGGCCGGAGGACGAGGCGTTCCTGGAGCAGGCGCTGGCCGACCGGAGCCGCAACGTCCGGGCCACGGCCGCGGAGTTGCTGTCGGCCTTGCCGGGTTCGGCGCTGGCGGCGCGGATGGCGGTCAGGGCCGGCGCGTGCGTGGCCCTCGACCACACCCGGGACACGCCGACGATCCTCGTCGAGGCGCCGCACGAGTGCGACTCGGGCATGGAGCGCGACGGTGTCGTGGCGAAGGCACCCTCAGGTCGGGGGGAACGGTCGTGGTGGTTCGGGCAGTTGGTGGAGGCCGCTCCCCTGGAGGTGTGGTCCGGGCGGCTCGGCGGACGGACGCCCGAGGAGATCGTGGCACTCCCGGTGGCGGACGACTGGCGCGACGAACTGCACGCGGCGTGGTGCCGGGCCGCCGTACGGCAACGGGACGCCGAGTGGGCGCGGGCGCTGCTCGGGACTCCCGCGGCGCCCGAGGCCGGGGGGCCGGGGGCGGTGTCCCTCGCGGAGCGGGCCAAGCTCCTGACCACGTTGGGCTCCGCCGAACGGGCCGAGTGGGTCGCCGGGTTCATCGCGACGCACGGACTGTCCGAGGCGTTCCAGCTGCTGGGGGTGTGTGGTGTGCCGTGGGCCGCGCCGCTCGGGCGGGCGGTGGTCGACGCGCTGAACATCGCCCGGGACGCGGGAAGTTACCCCTGGTCCTTCAGCGGCGTGATGGGCCTGGCGGAGCGGTGTCTCGATCCCGCCGAGGCGGGACGGCTGGAGGGGCTGATGGCAGTACCGGACGAAACGGAGAACACGAGCCCCGGCGCGGGGGGCTACTGGGCAGAGGCCTTCCAACGCCTGGTGACGACCTTGCGACTGCGAGCGGCGATGGCGGAGGAACTGGAGGTCGCGTAGGCAGTGGACAGACCTGTGGTGGAGCGGCGCAGGGTCACGGCGGGAGCACAAGGGTCTTGCTCGCCCGCGTCGGCGGAGTGGCCTCACTCAGGCAAGGTCCCCAGATCAACCGCCGACCACCGTCCCCACCCAGGGGCGCGGGGAACTGCGCGACCAGCCACCACCGGCCCGCACCCGATATCCGGCCCCCGCCGACCCGCACCCGGCATCAAACCGCCCCCTACGCCCCCGCCCCCTGCCTCACATTCCCCCGCACCCAGTCCACGATCGACTGAGTCGTCGCCCCCGGCGTGAAGATCTCCGCGACCCCCTTCTCCTTCAGCAACGGAATGTCCGCCTCCGGGATGATCCCGCCGCCGAACACCAGGATGTCCTCGGCCTCCCGCTCCTTGAGCAGGTCGATCACCGCGGCGAACAGCGTGTTGTGGGCGCCGGAGAGGATGGAGAGCCCGATCGCGTCGGCGTCCTCCTGGATCGCGGTGTGGACGATCTGCTCGGGAGTCTGGTGGAGGCCGGTGTAGATGACCTCCATGCCCGCGTCCCGCAGCGCCCGAGCGATCACCTTGGCTCCGCGATCGTGACCGTCGAGCCCCGGTTTGGCCACCACCACGCGGATCGGACCGGCTGTCACACCCATCACTGCCTCCATGAAGCGACTGCGTCCATTCGTACCGACTAGTACCGCACAGACCGGGAATGTGAACGAACGTTATCGCCACCATCACACACGACGCAGTTTCGCGGTGGACACGGAGGGGGAAAATCACACGTGGGACACGTTCGGGAGCCGCAACGAGGTCGCCGCACCGCCGCGCCGCAGGCCGCGCGACGCGGTGGTGCGGCGCGCCGGCGACGGCACGAAGGGCACGCAGGACAGGTAAGGCACGACAGCGGGGAGCCTCGTCGCCACACCGACAGGGCCGCTCGTCACGTCACCGGCGCACGACCAGCACCACCAGCACCGCGCACACCAGTAACACGACCGGCATCACCGATACGACCGGCTCAACCACCGGCACCGTCGGCATCGCCCGCACCACCGGCACCACCCGCACCACCCGCAGTAGCGGTTCCGTCAGCTCCGCCGGCCGGCCCGGCAGCCCCGGAACCCCGCGCCGACCGCCACACCCGTCCCCCGCGCCCCTCTCGCGCCACGCCGGCGTCGCTTTCCGCCGCGACTCCCCATGAGCGCACACGGGGGACGGAGCTGTCCTCCCGTGTGCCGACAGGAGGTCGGCCATGAAGGTCACCAGGGCAGCGCTGCCCCTTCTTCCGCTCTGCCAGCGTCTGCTTCCCGGCAGGCTGGCGGGACTCTCTCTGGCCCTCCTGAAGGCGACCGCCCTGGAGATCGCGATCCTCGCGGGGCATCTCCTCCTCTACCCGTCCGGCATCACCCAGGAGCGCCGCTCCCCGCTGCCCCCGCTCCCCTCCCCGGAGGACGGTGCCGCCCAACTGCCGACGGAGGCCAAGCCCCCCGTCGTCCTGCTGCACGGCTTCATCGACAACCGCTCGGTCTTCGTGCTCCTGCGCCGCAGCCTCGCCCAGCACGGCAGGCAGCAGATCGAGTCGCTCAACTACTCCCCGCTGACCTGCGACATCCGTGCCGCGGCTGAGCTGCTCGGCCGGCACATAGAGGGAATCTGCGAGCGCACGGGCAGCGAGCGGGTCGACGTCGTCGGGCACAGCCTCGGCGGCCTGATCGCCCGGTACTACGTGCAGCGCCTCGGCGGCGACAGCCGGGTCCGCACGCTGGTCACGCTCGGCACCCCGCACTCCGGCACCCGGGTGGTGCCACTGGCGAACGCGCACCCCATCGTGCGCCAGATGCGCCCCGGCTCGGAGTTGCTCGAGGAGCTCACTCAGCCGGCCCCTGGCTGCCGTACGCACTTCGTGAGCTTCTGGAGCGACCTCGACCACCTGATGGATCCGCTGGAGACCGCCTGCATCGACCACCCCGACCTGACGGCGCAGAACGTCCGGGTGAGCGGGATCGGACATCTCGCCCTGCCCGTGCATCCCGCCGTCGCGACCGGCATACGCCAGGTGCTCGACACCGCGCGGGCCGGGGAGGAGACGGCCGACCGGGCAGGCGGACTGACCGTGGCGTAACGGTCGTATCGGCCACTGGGCACAGGCGGCCGACAGCGCGTCGACAGCCACCGGACCGCGAACAGCCGTCACCCGATATCGAACACTCTTCGAACACAGAGCCAAACTCGCGCCCGCAGTCCCCCGAAACACAGCCGAATGCCCGTTTCCTGCGCGCCTAAAACCAGTTGAAGATTGTCGCGCCCGCATACCGCCGGGTACAGTCGCCGCACTGCTCTGGCAGCCCCTGTTGTCGAGGCGAAAGAGAAGTTGGTGAACGACCGTCACCCGTCGGGGACCATGACCACCCCGGCTCCGGCTTCCGACGCCGACTCGTCGCAGTACGCGTCGTACGGCACCCAGGAAGCCCCGTACGGCGACCTCACCACGTACGGCACCTACGACACCGCTGGTTTCGACGCCGCCGGCACCATCGGCGCGCAGGCCACCGGAAGCTTCGAGACCGATCCGCTCTTCGGCAGCATGCCGGGCGACGCCACCGGTTCGTACGACGCCTCGACGTGGAACACCGGCGGTCACCAGACCCTGAACTACGACATGTACGCGGCCCAGCACCACGCCGCCTACGACACCGGCGCGTACGACGCGACCCAGTGGGGCGCCGGCCACCAGCAGCTCGCCGCGATCCCCCCGCAGGCCGGCAACCCCGAGCACAGCGGCCAGTGGGACACGGGTTCCTGGCACCAGCCGGACCAGTCCGCGGGCCCCGCCGACCAGACCCAGCACTGGGAATGGGGCACGCAGACCTTCGACACCGGGGCGTACGACGCCACCCAGTGGAACTCCGGCGGCACGGCGGCCGACCCGCAGCCGACGGCAGGCTTCGAGCAGGCCGGGTACGACGAGACCCAGGCGTACGACGAGAGCCACGCGTACGGCGAGGCGAATCCTTACGGCGACACCTACGCCGAGCACACCGCGCACGACGACGACTTGAGCGCCACCGCAGCCACCGCAGCCACCGGCGAGATGCCCGCCGTCCACGACGAGGACGCCCCGCTCCTGGACGACCAGGAGGAGGACGCTCCGGCCGCGGCCCCCGCCCCGGGCTCCCGTGTCGCCGCGCGCAACGCCAACCGCTCCCGCCGCCGTATGCCGGCCAAGCGCTCCGCGCTGCTGACGATCGCCGTTCCCTCGGCCTGTGTCATGGGTGTGGCCGGCATCGCCGCCGCCTCGGTCGGCACGCTGACCGGCGACGACAACAACACCGCGACGACCCTCGCGGACACGAGCGCCGTCAAGCCGGCCGTCGCCAACAACAAGCTGGACACCCAGCTCGAGAGCCTCGCGGCCGGTGCCGACGACTTCGCCGACCGGGCCAGCCGTACGCAGGAGCGCATCGACCTCAAGGCCCAGCAGGTGGCCGAGAAGAGGAAGGCGGCGGAGGAGGCGGCCCGCAAGGAGCGGCTGCGCCCGAAGTTCGCGCTTCCGGTCGCGCAGCGCGGTCTCAGCGCCTACTTCGGCCAGGCCGGCGTCAACTGGATGTCCGTCCACACCGGCATCGACTTCCCGGTGTCGTACGGCACGACGGTGATGGCCGCGACCGACGGCACCGTGCGGACGCAGTGGAACAGCGCGTACGGCAACATGATGGTGGTGACGGCGAAGGACGGCACGGAGACGTGGTACTGCCACCTCTCCAGCTACCGCGTCGCCTCCGGTACGACCGTCAAGGCCGGCGACCCGATCGCGTACTCCGGCAACTCCGGCAACTCGACCGGCCCGCACCTGCACTTCGAGGTGCACCCGGCGGGCGGTTCGGCCATAGACCCGCTGCCGTGGCTGCGCAGCCACGGACTGGACCCGACATAACGCCTCGGGCCCCAGCCCCCTTCCTGCGCTACCTGCGCTACAGCTTCTCCACAGGCGCGTACCGCAGCAGCAGCCGCTTCGGCTTCGCTTCCCCGAAGTCGATCGTCGCCTCGGCGTTCGCGCCCGTGCCCTTCACCCCGACCACCGTGCCGAGACCGAACTGGTCGTGGGTGACACGGTCGCCGACGGCCAGGGACACCACCGGCTTCTCCGAGGTCCTGCGCGTCGCGAAGCCGGACGCGCCCGACGCCGAGGAGCGGGAGCGGGACGACGACAGCGACGCGGCGACCCCCGAGACCGGCCCCGCGGGAGCGGCGACCGCACCCGTGCGCTTCCAGTCGACGTGCTGCGCCGGGATCTCCTCCAGGAAGCGGGAGGGCGGGTTGTACGACGGCTGCCCCCACGCGCTGCGCAGCGAGGACCGGGTCAGGTACAGCCGCTCACGCGCGCGCGTGATGCCGACGTAGGCCAGGCGGCGCTCCTCCTCCAGCTCCTTGGTCTGGCCGAGGGCGCGCATGTGCGGGAAGACGCCGTCCTCCATGCCGGTGAGGAAGACGACCGGGAACTCCAGGCCCTTGGCGGTGTGCAGGGTCATCAGGGTGATGACCCCGGAGCCGTCCTCGTCCTCGTCGGGGATCTGGTCGGAGTCGGCGACGAGCGCGACCCGCTCCAGGAAGTCGGAGAGCGAGCCCGTCTCCTCGCCCTCGCCGGACTCCTGCTCGAACTCGAGGGCGACCGCGGCGAGTTCCTGGAGGTTCTCGATGCGGGTCTCGTCCTGCGGGTCGGTGGAGGCCTGCAACTCGGCGAGATAGCCGGTGCGTTCGAGCACCGCTTCCAGGACGGTCGCCGGGCCCGCACCGGACTCGACGATCGTACGGAGCTCCTCCATCAGCACGTTGAACCGCTTGACGGCGTTGGTGGAGCGCGCGGCCATGCCGTACGCCTCGTCGACGCGCTTGAGGGCCTGCGGGAAGCTGATCTTCTCGCGCTGGGACAGGGCGTCGATCATCGCCTCGGCACGGTCACCGATGCCGCGCTTGGGGACGTTCAGGATCCGGCGCAGCGGCACCGAGTCCTCGGGGTTGGCGAGGACGCGCAGGTACGCCAGGACGTCCCGCACCTCCTTGCGCTCGTAGAAGCGGACGCCGCCGACGACCTTGTAGGGCAGGCCGACGCGGATGAAGACCTCTTCGAAGACACGGGACTGGGCGTTGGTCCGGTAGAAGACGGCGACATCGCCGGCCTTCGCGTCGCCCGCGTCCGTGAGGCGGTCTATCTCGTCGGCGACGAACTGCGCCTCGTCGTGCTCGGTGTCGGCGACATAGCCGGTGATGCGCGCGCCCGCGCCCGCGTTGGTCCACAGGTTCTTGGGGCGGCGGGACTCGTTGCGCTCGATGACGGCGTTGGCGGCGGTGAGGATCGTCTGGGTGGAGCGGTAGTTCTGCTCCAGGAGGATCGTCGTCGCGTCCGGGTAGTCCTCCTCGAACTGGAGGATGTTGCGGATGGTCGCGCCGCGGAAGGCGTAGATCGACTGGTCGGCGTCACCGACGACGCACAGCTCGGCGGGCGGCAGGTCGTGCTCGCTCGGGGGTACGTCCACGGGGTGCTCGGAGGTCCCGACCAGCTCCCTGACCAGCGCGTACTGGGCGTGGTTGGTGTCCTGGTACTCGTCGACGAGGACGTGCCGGAAGCGGCGCCGGTAGTGCTCGGCGACGTCGGGGAACGCCCGCAGCAGGTTGACCGTCGTCATGATCAGGTCGTCGAAGTCGAGGGCGTTGGCCTCGCGCAGCCGCGACTGGTACATGGCGTAGGCCTGGGCGAGGGTCTTCTCGAAGCCGTCGGCGGCCTGGGCGGCGAAGTCCTCCTCGTCGATCAGCTCGTTCTTCAGGTTGCTGATCTTGGCGCTGAAGGACTTCGGCGGGAACTTCTTGGGGTCGAGGTCCAGGTCGCGGCAGACCAGGGCCATGAGCCGCTTGGAGTCGGCGGCGTCGTAGATCGAGAAGGAGGAGGTGAAGCCGAGCTTCTTCGACTCGCGCCGGAGGATCCGCACGCACGCGCTGTGGAAGGTCATCACCCACATCGCGTTCGCGCGCGGGCCGACCAGCTGCTCGACGCGCTCCTTCATCTCGCCCGCGGCCTTGTTGGTGAAGGTGATCGCGAGGATCTGGCCCGGGTGGACATGGCGCTCGCCGAGGAGGTGGGCGATGCGGTGGGTGAGCACCCGGGTCTTTCCGGAGCCGGCGCCGGCCACGATGAGCAGCGGGCTGCCGGAGTGCACGACGGCCGCGCGCTGGTTCTCGTTCAGCCCCTCCAGGAGCGCGGCCGGGTCCACCACCGGGCGCGGGGCGCCGTCGCGGTAGTAGGCGTCCCGGTCCGGGGGCACGTCGAACTTCCCACCGAACAGGTCGTCCGGAACCTGCTCCGGTACGTGCTCGTCCTCGGGCGGCGGCGGGGGTTCCTCCCCGTGCCCGCGAGGGGCCTGGAGGTCCGCCAGGAAGCTGTCGTCAAAGAGGCTGCTCATCGCTCTCCGAGTCTAGGGCTCCCCACTGACAGCCCGCCGCCGCCCCGGGAACATCGCCCGGATCGAGGCCGGATCGCCGGCCGGATCGCCGGGCGGTCAGAACCCGATGATCTTCCAGACCTGGCCTCCGGGCGTCCTCCTGCCGTCCATGACCGTGCCGTCACGGTCGGCCACCGACCAGGCCGAGACGTAGACCTTGCCGTCGTAGGGGTCGACGGCGAGGCCCGCCGGGAACGGCACCTTCACGTTCGTGCGCTTGCCGTGCGAGACCTTGGTCACGACGCCCGCGAAGAGCTGGCTGACGTACATCTCGCCGTCGTCGTCGAAGGCCAGGCCCGTGATCGAGCCGAAGCCGGAGGTCCAGCCGAGGATCCTGCCGGTCCACGGGTCGACGCGCCACACGCGCGCGGTGGGCCTCGCGGCCTCGCCGTTCAGTTCGCCGACGTAGAGCTTGCCGTCGGGTCCGAGCGCCAGGGAGGTCGGGACGGCCTGGTTCCCGTTGTGGTCAGGGAAGACGGTGAAGGGGCGCGCCTTGCCGTGCGGCGAGACGACGACCAGGTCGTTCCCGGCCGCGTCCGCGACGATCTCGCGGCCGTCGGGGAGGGCGAGGACGCCGTACGGGTTGGACTCGACCGACGCCTTGTGCGGGTTGTACTTCAGCTCCACGCCGGTGATGTCCGCGGCGATCCTCGCCTTGCCGTGGCGGACGCGCAGCAGCTTGCCGAGGGTGTTCCAGGGCGGCTTCGTCGGCACGCCGGACTCCGGCGGGGCGTAGGTCTCCACGCCCCAGACCTCGCCGTCGAGTGCCGAGACGCCGTCCACGCCGGTCGCGAAGCCGCCGTCGGGGGCGGCGCCCGAGGGGAGCCGGCTCACCACCCTGCGGTGCTTCCACGCGCCCCCGTCCCAGTAGATCTTGGTGACGGCCGAGCTGAGCCCGACGCAGGTCCGGCCCTCGGGGCCCTCACCGACGCACTTCCTGCCGCCCCGGCCCGCCTCGGCGATGTACAGGTGACCGTCGTCGTAGGAGAGCTGGCGCGGGTTGTCGAGGCCCTTGGCGATCACGCGGATCACCGGCTTGCCCCCGCCGTGTCCCGCCGTCGCTGTCGCGGGCGTGACACCCGCGGCGGCGGCGAGCGCGACCGTTGTGGCGACGACGAGTCCTGTGCGCGTCCTCATGGCCGTATCCCTCCAACCGGCCGCGGCGTCCGACCGCGGCTGGCTGGAAGCTAGTCCCACGAAGGGGGCGGACGATGTCACTCCGGTGAAAATACCCCCAAGTCATGGCAGATCACTCCGGATTGACCACGGGGAGCGATGTTTGGGGCCAAGGTCACGAAAATGTATCGGGCATATCGAACATCAACCTTCACAGGGGCCACACCAGTTGGCTACCGTTCCGGGCAGGCCGTACGACCCCCTCCGGCGAACCTCGCCGGGCCGCACGGCCTCCGCCGAGTCCGCAGCGCCGCCGCGCGCCCGGAGCCGGGGACCCACCGAACCTGGGGTGAATCGGCCGACTCCCGCTCGCGGGAGCGCCGTAGGGCAAACCTTCCGAAGCACTTCGCCCGAACCCGACAGCTAACCCGGTAGGCGGAGCACCGGAAGGAGTCGCCTTTCTTGGCGTCGCACCGCAAGTCGCGTCCCGTCGGTACGCGCGTGGCAGGCATACGGACCCCGGGCCTCGCGACGGCCGCCCTCACCTCCGTGGCCCTGCTGTCCCAGTCGGCGAACGCCGCGCCGGCCGATGACAAGCCGAGTCTCGAAGAGGTCGAGAAGAAGGTCGACGACCTCTACCGCCAGGCCGAGTCGGCGACCGACAGCTACAACTCGGCCAAGGAGAAGACGGCCAAGCAGCGCAAGCAGGTCGACACCCTCCTCGACGACGTCGCCCGGCGCACCCAGAAGCTCAACGCGGCGCGGGAGGAACTCGGTTCCTTCGCCGCCGCCCAGTACCGCACCGGCGCCGCCGCGCCCGACACGGCGACCTTCCTGCTCGCCGACACCCCGCAGGACTACTTCGACCAGACACAGCTGATGGGCCGCTTGACGAGTCGTCAGAAGGGCATGGTCGACGACTACGTCTCCGAGCAGTCCGCGACGATGAAAAAGCGCCAGGAGGCCTCCCAGAGCCTCCAGACGCTCAGCGAGACGCAGAGCGACCTGAGGACCGCCAAGGCCACCGTCCAGAAGAAGCTCGCCACCGCGCGCGAGCTGCTGTCGGAGCTGACGGCCCAGGAGAAGGCGCGTCTCGCGGCGATCGAGAAGCAGAAGCAGGAGGAGGCGGCCCGCAGGGCGGCGGAGCTCGCGCAGCAGCAGGCGGCCGCCGAGCAGGCCGCGCAGGAGACCGCCGCCCCGCAGGAGAGCACGGCGCCGGCGACCGACTCCTCGTACGCCACCATGGCCGCCAAGGCCCTCGCCTTCGCCCGCGCGCAGATCGGCAAGCCCTACGTCTGGGGCGCCACCGGCCCCGACTCCTACGACTGCTCAGGGCTCACCCAGGCCGCCTGGAAGGCCGCCGGCGTCGACCTCCCGCGCGTCACCTACGACCAGGTCAACGCCGGCACCACGGTCTCCCTGGCCGACGCACAACCCGGTGACCTGGTCTTCTTCTACGACGACATCAGCCATGTCGGCCTCTACATCGGCAACGGCATGATGATCCACGCCCCCAAGCCGGGCGCGTACGTCCGCGAGGAGTCCATCTACTACGACGGCGAGTCCGCGATCCACAGCGTGGTGCGCCCCGCCTGAGGCACCGCCGGCCAGCGGCGCGCGGGCGGAACTCCTCCCGCACGGCTCCGGGAGCTTCCTGGCATCGGCGCAGGTCCGGTGCCTGCCCGCCCTACCGATCTGCGGGAGCGCACGCACTGGGTCGCGGCCACCCGGACACTGGGCTCCCCGCGCTCGGCCGGCAGAGTCTCGCCGAAGCGCTGCCGGCCCTGTCCATGCTGCTGTGGCCGGTGCTGCTCGTGCTCGTCGTACGGCACTGGGAGCCGCGGATGCCCGGCGGGGTGTTCCTGCGCTGTGTGGCCACCCAAGGCCTCGCAGTCCTCGGCGCCACGCTCGCCGCGGCCGAGTCGGCTGCTGCTCGACCTGGCCTGGAACGCCGTCCCGCGGCCGGCTCGGTTCGCCCAGCCGCGCCCGCGTCACGCCGCCCGTGCCGCCGTCAGGTCCACAGCACCGCGATGAAGATGTTGGCCGTGGTCAGCGCGCCGACCAGGCCGAACAGGCCCTTGTCCACCTTCTCGTCGTCCCGCTTCACATAGACGAGGCCGAGGATCACGATCAGCAGGGCCAGCTTCACGCCGATCTTGATGTTGTTGACGTGCTGGTCGTCGGCCTGGTTGAGGCCGACCAGGATCACCCCGGTGACCAGCATCGTCGCGGCGCCGTGCAGCATCGCGGGGACGAACCGGGCGGCGCCCTGGCCCATCGCCTTCATCTGGGTGAGGAAGCCGCCGAGCAGCGAGGCGATGCCGATGATGTGCAGGCCGACGAAGAGATGGATGAGTACGTCCATGAGGCCGGAGCCTATGCCGGGGCGCCGGCGACGCTCGCACCGGCCCCTCGGGCGGATCTTGCATATATGCGGCCCATAGCACTCCACGCCCCGCACGGGCCCCGGAATCCCCACTTCGGTCAGCGCACCGCGCGAAGTCGACGGCACCCCCCGGCGATCACGGTCACCTTCGTTCACCAGACGGTCCCCTGGCGGCACTTCCGCACAACGCGTTACCTCCCGGACACGCTCAGGTTTAGCGTCCTCCACCAGGTGACCGGCTCCCCACCGCCGCCCGGGCCAGGGGCGGCAGTCGGCCACCACCGCCGAGAAGGTCCGGCGGCGGCCCGCTCCCCCTGTGCAGGCCGTCGCCGGACGCGCACACCGCCCCGGGCGGTCGTACGGCCGCTCCCCCCTGGCGTTCGTACGTCCCGAGCCCGGGGCGGGCGAACGTACGAAAGGACGTGCAGTCCACGTGGCAGCACACCGCAAGCCCCGCAGCCGCTCGGCCGGCGGCCATACGATCCGTACGGCCGCGACGATCGCCCTCGCGGGGGCGGCGACCGCGACGGGCTTCGACGGAATCGGACACGCCGAACCGCAGCTCACCCCGGCGCAGGTCCGGGCGAAGGTGGACCAGCTGTACCAGGAGGCCGAGGCCGCCACCGAGAAGTACAACGGCGCGAAGGAGAAGGCGGAGGCGGCCGAGACCCGGCTGAACGGCCTGCGGGACGAGGCGGCCCGCAGGACGGGGCAGCTCAACGAGGCGCGGGACGCGCTGGGTTCGATCGCCGCGGCCCAGTACCGCGGTGGCGGCCTCGACCCCGCGATGCAGCTCGCGCTCACCGACGACCCCGACCGGTACCTGGACAGCGCCGAGTTCGTGGAACGGGCCGGCACCCGCCAGGCCGCCTCCGTGGCGAACGTACGCCGGCAGCTGCGGGAGATCGAGCAGCTGCGCGGGGCCGCGCGCATCGAGCTGGACTCGCTGAAATCCCGTCAGGCGGAGCTGAAGCGCCACAAGAAGACGATCACCGGCAAACTCGGCGCGGCCCGCCGGCTGATGTCCCGGCTGCCGGCCGGGGAACGCGCGGCGCTCGGGGCCGGTGGGGAGCGCGTCTCACGGGCCGCCACGGGCGCACGCGAGGACCTGACGACACCCGGCGCGGCCGGCGCGGCGACCTCGCAAGCCCCCAACTCCCGTGCCGCGGCGGCCGTCTCCTACGCCTACTCCAAGCTCGGCAGCCCCTACGTCTGGGGTGCCACCGGCCCGGACGCCTTCGACTGCTCGGGCCTCGTCCAGGCCGCGTACCGCTCCGCGGGGATCTCCCTCCCCCGCACGACCTACGCCCAGATCGACGCCGGGCAGCGCGTCTCCCGCTCCGAACTCCTCCCCGGGGACCTGGTGTTCTTCTACTCGGGCATCAGCCACGTGGGTCTCTACATCGGCAACGGGCAGATGATCCACGCCCCGAACCCCTCGGCACCGGTGCGGGTGGCGCCGATCGACCAGATGCCGTTCGCGGGCGCCACGCGCGTGGTGTGAGCGTGCGTGCTGTGAGCCGTGCGTGGTGTGAGCGTGCGTGGTGTGAGCGCACCTGGCCCGTGCGTCAGACCAGCCGCCGCGCCGTCGCCCACCGGGTCAGCTCATGCCGGTTCGACAGCTGCAACTTCCGCAGCACCGCCGAGACATGGGACTCGACCGTCTTCACCGAGATGAACAGCTGCTTGGCGATCTCCTTGTAGGCGTAGCCGCGGGCGATGAGCCGGAGCACCTCGCGCTCGCGCTGGGTGAGGCGGTCGAGGTCCTCGTCGACCGGTGGGGCGTCGGTGGAGGCGAAGGCGTCCAGGACGAAGCCGGCCAGGCGGGGCGAGAAGACGGCGTCGCCCTCCTGGACGCGGAAGACGGAGTTGACCAGGTCCGTGCCGGTGATCGTCTTCGTCACATAGCCGCGCGCACCGCCCCGGATCACTCCGATCACGTCCTCGGCCGCGTCCGAGACGGACAGGGCGAGGAAGCGGACGGGCCGCTCCGCGTCGGCCATCAACGGGGCGCACCGGCGCAGCACTTCGACCCCGCCGCCGCCCGGGAGATGCACGTCGAGGAGAACGACCTCGGGACGGGTCGCGGTGATGACGGTGACGGCCTGTTCGACGTCCGCGGCCTCCCCGACCACCTCGACGCCGGTCTCCTCGGTCCGGCCGATCTCGGCCTGGACGCCCGTACGGAACATGCGGTGGTCGTCGACGAGGACCACGCGCACGTGCCGCTCGCCCGCGCCGCCGGCCGGCGTCGGCTCTGCGGGGCCCGTGTTCGCCTCGGTGGGGTCACTCATGAGGTGTTCTCCGCCCTCTCCATCTCCAGCTCGACCTCCGTGCCGCCGCCCGGCACCGCACGCAGCCGGGCCGTGCCGCCATGGCGCTCCATGCGGCCGATGATCGATTCTCTGACACCCATCCGGTCGGCGGGTATCGAGTCGAGGTCGAAGCCGGGGCCGCGGTCCCGGACGGACACGAAGACCTTCTTGCCCTCGACTTCGGCGTAGACCTGTACGGCGCCGCCCTCGCCACCGTACTTGGCGGCGTTGACCATCGCCTCGCGCGCGGCCTGCATCTGCGCGCCGGTTCTCTCGTCGAGCGGGCAGTCGCCCACGACCACCACCTCTATGGGGACGCCGTGCTTGTCCTCGACCTCGGCCGCGTTGCGCCGCACCGCGTCGGCGAGGTCGGTGGGTTCGTCGGCCTCGTCCTTGCCGGTGCCCTCGGGTTTGTAGAGCCAGGTGCGCAGGTCGCGCTCCTGGGCGCGGGCGAGGCGGCGCACCTCGGACGCGTTCTCCGCGTTGCGCTGGATCAGGGTCAGGGTGTGCAGCACCGAGTCGTGGACGTGGGCCGCGACCTCCGCGCGCTCCTGGGCGCGGATACGCATCAGGCGCTCCTCGGAGAGGTCCTGGGTCATGCGGACGAGATACGGCCCCGCGAGGAGCGTTATCCCGACGAGGACCGCGAGGGCCGCCTGGAGGACGGAGCCGAGGTGGGCGGCGGAGCCCTGCAGGACGAAGATCCCGGACACACCGGCGGTGACGAGGAGGACCCCGCCCGCGGCACGCAGCAGCGTCAGGGTGCGCCGTCGGCGGCCCACCTCCATCCAGCGGGCCCGGCGGGCGTTGTCCGCCTGGCGCCAGACCAGGGCCACGCCCGCGCCGACCAGGACGGCCGGCCAGAGGTAGGCCTTGGCGCCGTTGCCCACCTTGACGTTGCCGACGAAGACCATGGCCACGACGACCATGAGCAGCAGGGCCACGATCTGGCCCTTGTCGGGGCGGCGGGCGACCAGTCTGCGGCGGCCGTCCGGCGAGGTCTCGGTGGTGACCAGGGACGGGGGTTTCTGCCCGGCGACCCCGCCGACGCCGAGCGGCACGAAGAACCAGAACGCGGCATACAGGAGCGCGCCGAGCCCGTCCGCCATGAACAGGCCGACGAAGACGAGCCGCACCCAGATCACGGGCAGCCCGAGATGCCCGGCGAGCCCCCGCGCCACACCACCCAGCCAGCGTCCGTCACTGCTGCGGTAGAGCTTGCGCGGCGGCCGCGGTTCGACGAGTGGCGCTGCTGCGGCTTCCGGCATGCCATCGATGGTCACACGGCCGCGGTACCGGGGCATCAGGGTTGTCCCCCGAGACTCCCCTGATCTTCGAACGGCGCGTCGCCCGAACGCTTCCCTCCCCCCTCTCGGGGCCGATATCAGGGTCCGGCCAGGGTCGTTCCGACTCCCGCCACGCCCCCGAGCCCGTCACCATGGACACATGACAGATCACCAGCACGCCGCGGGCGCCGGATCCGGCGGAGGCCCGGACCCGGGCACCGGCCCCGGCGCGGCCACGCGGAAAGAAGGAGGCACACCGGCGGACACCGAGCCCGTCGGGCACCGGACGACGACGACCGACTCCCCCGTACCGCCCCGCCCCTCCCCGCCCACCACCGCACCGCAGGCCGCCGCCCCCGCCGAGGACGCCCCCCTCGCCCCCCTGCGCTTCCGGCGGGACCGGCGGCACAAACTGCTCGCCGGGGTGTGCGCGGGACTCGGGCGGCAGTGCGACATGGACCCGGTGATCTTCCGGATCACGCTCGCCGTGCTGTCGGCGACCGGCGGCATAGGCCTCATCTTCTATGGCTTCGCCTGGCTCTTCGTCCCGTACGAGGACGAGGAGGAGAACGAGGTGCGCAAGCTGCTCACCGGCCGGGTGGACGGCCAGGCCCTGACCGGCGTGCTGTTCGCCCTGGTCGGCTGCGGGGTCTTCCTCACCATGCTGAGCAACACCAGCGTGCTGACCTTCGCCGTGGTCCTCTCCCTGCTCCTCGCGGGCGCCGGGTACTGGTCGCGCAACCGCGGCACCCCCGACCCCGACCCGCTCGCCGCCCAGGCGGTCGCCGACGCCCCGCCGGAGGCCCAGGCCCCGCCGGTCGCCGTCGGTTACCCGTCCTGGTGGCGCGAGCCCATCGTCAAGGACGGCACCCACGTCGGCGGCACGGGCTATCTGTGGGGCCCGCGCGACTCCCGCGACCGTGACATCGCGGCGGCCGTCACCATCGGCCGGGGCGTCACCTGGAGCCGTCGCGAGGACACCCACGCAGCCCGGATCCACCCCCCGAAACCCCGCGGCCCCCGCTGGATCGGCGGCTGGCTCTTCCTGCTCGCCCTGCTGGCGGGCGGCCTCGGCACGGCGGCGACATGGGAGGACCACGCCCTGGGCACCAGCCTGCAGACCGGTCTGTCCTGCGCGCTGATCGTCCTCGGCCTGGGCATAGCGATCAGCTCCTTCCTGGGCCGCACGGGAGCGGGCTCGATCTTCCTGGCGATCCTCACGGCGGGCCTGCTCGCCACCTCGGCCGCGCTCCCGAAGGACATCACCACGCACTGGGTCCGCAAGACCTGGACACCGGCAGCGGCGCAGGACATCCGCCCGGCATACGAACTGGGCACCGGAGTGGGCACCCTGGACCTGTCCCGCGTCGACTTCGCCAAGGGCCGGACCGTGACGACCCAGGCCGACGTCGGAGTGGGCCGACTGGTGGTGATCGTGCCCGCGGACGTGACCGTGAAGGCGGTCCTCGACGTGGGAGTGGGCGACATCCAGTTGCCGGGCGACGACCAGGAGGACGTGGACGTGGCACCGGGCAAGCGCAAGGAGATCACCCTGAAACCGGTCTCGGGCGACAAGAACACCGCCACCCTCGACCTCGACCTGCGGGTCGGCATCGGCCAGGCGGAGGTGAGCCGTGCTGCGTCATGAGTTCCGACCGGGAAAACTGGTCGCCGGCTGCTTCCTGGCCGTCGCGGGCATCACCTACGCCGGTGACGCGGGCGGCGCCTGGGAGACTCCGTGGTTCGCGGTGATCCCCCTCGTCGTGGGCGGCCTCTGCCTGGCAGGCGCGGTGGGCCTGCTGGACCGGACCATACGCAACCACCGCGACAGGCGCCGTACGCCCACGCCACCGGGGACCGACCAGGCACCCCAGCGGTAGCCCCGCCGGCCGGAGCTACCGGTAGCCTCCCGCCCGCTGCCGTCGTCGGGCACGCAGGGCGGCGTCCACGGAGAACACGGAGGCGCCCGCGAGGACGAGCGGCAGCCAGGCCATCAGGTAGGCGAGGTCGTTGCCGTAGTAGTAGGGGTCGGACGCCCAGCTCACGGTCAGCCACAGGCTGAGCGAGATCAGCGCCCCGCCGAGTGCGGCCAGGCGGGCGAGGACGCCGAGCAACGTGCCGATGCCGACGGCGAGTTCACCGAAGGCGATGGCGTAACCGAAGTCGACGGGGTTCTTCAGAGACAGATCGACCAGCGCGGGGATGGCCGAGGAGTCCCGGACGCTGCGCATCATGTCGCCGATGGAACCCGAGCCGGAGTCCTTCATGAAGGCACTGTCGGTCAGCTTGTCCAGGCCGGCATAGATAAAAGTGACACCCAGGAAGATCCGCAACGGCAGCAGGGCGTACTGCCCGACGCTGTCCCGCCAGGACCGTTCGTCGTCGTAATAGGGGGCGTGCGTGTCCGTACGAAAACTGTGAGTCATCGCTCCGAGCCGCCTCTCACCAGCGTGCCGAGACCCCTACCAGACGATACGCAGGGGAATGCGGCACCGCTCAATGCGATCACAAATTTGTGCGGGGCCGCTGCGCTGGGCTTGGGCGGGGCGCCTACGGGGGTGCCGGGTTCGGTTGTCGGGCGAGTGCGGGTGCGTTGTGGCTGGTCGCGCAGTTCCCCGCGCCCCTGGGGTGGGACGGTGGACGCTCCTCAAGCCGCCGACGGCGGGAAGGGGACGGG